>CAYSJK010000316.1:0-1510 GCA_964431375.1 uncultured Pirellulales bacterium | reverse complement strand
ATATTGGAAGACATCTTCTAAAGGCACACCAAAGGTATTAGCTATTCTAAATGCCAGAGGAAGTGACGGCGCATATTTGCCGGATTCAATCGCGAGGATGGTCTGGCGGGTTACTCCTGCTTTATCCGCCAACTGCTGCTGGGTCATTTCGCCGTTCTCAAAACGCAGCCGGCGAACCTGATTCTTCAATTCATTTGTCGCCATTTTTGTCCCTCCAGCCGTACTGAATGAGAGTCGCTAATGACATCGCAAAACATTGACAGAGCACAGCTATCGGAAACAGACAAGGAAACCATTTCGTTGGTATTTTTGCTTCTGGAGCTATGCCAATCGGTAAGTAGGAAACGAGAATTACAAGCAGATAAACCGCGCCGAAGCCGGCTAAGTAAGCATTTTTCTCAATAATCTTGTCTCGCTCGTCGGATATAACTTCGCCTTTTTTCTTTTTGAGGATACGGCTTATAATTAAAAACACCCCAAGTGATAAAATAAAGCCGCCAAAAACAACGGTGCCTTTGGGAAAACCCGGAATACAATGTTTCATCAGGGTTAATGTAATTCCAAGAAACAGACCGAGCAACGATACGATAAGCACGATTATGGCTATTTTCTGCTGTCTATTCATGCTTTTTCTCCTTTACTACCAAGACCGTACTCGCAAAGAATCGTAATTGAGTAGAAAAAAAAGTGGGTGATACCAGTTCCAATGAATATTCGCGGTAGCCAGGTAACTGAAATGTTAGCTTTCGGCCCGAGAACAAAAAACGGAATCATACATGCAAGCCCGACAAATAGATAAGCTAACGCAAATCCTGCTATGCCAGCTCTTTTCTGTATGAGCTTGTCACGCTCGTCAAAGGCTACCTTACCTTTTTCTTTCTTGAAAATAAACATGGATAGGCACCCAAAGCCAGAGAAGCCCATAAATGCCAAACCCTTGAGAGCTTCCGGCATGCCGACCTTTTGATACAGAATGATAATTGCTATTGTGCTGGCGACCACGGCTGCCAGAGTCGTAACGACTACAGACAGTGCTACTTTTTGTTCTCTATTCATGATTTTTCTCCTTTGCTCTCCAGCCGTACTCCTCAAGCGTTACTATCGATTGTACAAGCATCACTGTAATCATGCCTCCAAACACCATCGCCGGCAGATATTTGACAGAAATTGTCCCCTTCGGCCCCAAGATAAAAAATGGAATCATAGCCGCAAGAACAAAAAGAAACCAGAAAATCGTGTATGCTCTCAGAGACGCCTTTTTCTGAATCAAAAGGTCTCGCTCATCGAAGCTCACTTTGCCACGTTCTTTCTTATACAAGATTGGTGCGAGTCCTGAAAAGCCGCAGATAGCTATGAACGCAAACCCACCAAGCGCGCGTTGTATTGGCAAACCAACGACAAAGTAAAGCGCACAAACCGCTATTGCGCTAAGGGTTAGTGCTATCAGTACTACAATCAAACTGAACCGGGCTATTTTCTGTGCTCTATTCATAATATTTTTCCTTTTCAA
>CAYSJK010000315.1:0-1534 GCA_964431375.1 uncultured Pirellulales bacterium | reverse complement strand
CCGCAACCAAGCCGTTAACGCTGGATAAAGACGGCATTAGCCCTGAGACAATCGAGCGGGAAAAAGCTATTTTCGCCGAGCAGGTAAAGAACAAACCACCCAATATCATAGAAAAAATTGTCGAAGGCAAGATGAAGAAATTTTTCGAGGAGAATTGTCTCTTAGACCAGAAATTCGTCAAGGATGACAGCAAATCTGTCAAGCAGGTTCTAACTGAGACAGCAAAGCAGGCCGGCGGCGAGGCAAAAATAAAAAGATTCGTTCGTTTCGAAGTCGGGTAAAAATACGATATAGGACATACGAAATACCATATACGAAATAAATGGTGAAGAGCAAATATAATCGCGTGTTGTTGAAGCTTTCGGGCGAAAGTTTTTGCGGGCCTGATGAATTTGGAATTGACGGCTCTTCTCTCGAATCGCTTGCCGAAAGAATATTGGAGATATGCAAAATCGGCCCACAGGTGGCCGTCGTGGTTGGAGCCGGTAATTTCATAAGAGGTGAGACCTTCTCCCAGACCAGCCAAATACCCAGAAACACAGCCGATTATATGGGAATGTTAGCTACTATTATTAATTCCTGTGCCTTGCAGGAGACGCTTGAAAAACTTGGCCAGCCAACCAGGGTCTTAAGCGCCATTGAAGTAGCAGCAATGTGCGAGCCATTTATCCGAAGGCGTGCCCTTCGTCACCTTGAGCTTGGAAGGATTGCGATATTAGCCGGCGGCACAGGTAATCCTTTTTTTACAACCGATACCTGTGCGGCGCTGCGCGCCGCCGAACTTGATGCTGACTTGTTAATAAAGGCAACAAAGGTCGAAGGTGTTTACAGTGATGACCCCCAGAAAAATCCGGATGCACAGCTGTTTGAAAAACTATCTTACAACGACCTGCTCAACAAAAATCTCAGAATAATGGACCATTCGGCAATAAGTCTTTGTCGGGAAAATAATATCCCGATTATCGTTTTAAATATTTTCAAGAAGGGCAATATGGCCAAGGCTATTTGCGGTGAAAATGTTGGTACCTATATTAGTTAACAGTAGAGGTTGAAGATGCCCACCAAAGAAATAGTCACCGAGAACGAATCCAAAATGAAAAAAGCCGTCGAAGTTCTGCACGATGAGTTAAAAACAATACGCAGCGGCAGGGCTTCCACTGCTTTGGTCGAGAATATAAAGGCCGACTTCTACGGAACGCCTACACCATTAAAACAAATGGCAACTCTGGCAACACCACAGGTAGATATGATTGTAATCAAGCCATTTGACCCTACTTCGATTAAGGCAATCGAAAGCGCAATCAAAAGCAGCGACCTGAGCATTGCACCAATTGTGGATGGCAAGCTTGTCCGCCTTAATATTCCACCGCTTAGTGAGGAAAGAAGGAAACAACTCGTCCAGCAGGTTAAACATACCGGTGAGCAGGCGAAGGTGAGCGTTAGAAACATTAGAAGAGATGCAATTAAACATCTCGAAAAGCAGCAGAAAGACAAGGTTATCACCGAAGATGACCTCGAAAAAGGCAAAAAGCAA
>CAYSJK010000314.1:0-1564 GCA_964431375.1 uncultured Pirellulales bacterium | reverse complement strand
CTCGGTAACGACAGTTATGGTTGTGGGTATGGTAAATGCCGGCCTGATGAGTCTTACTCAGGCTGTCGGTGTTATTTTAGGGGCTGATATCGGCACGACCGTCACCGCATGGATACTTATTCTGCAGGTTACCAAGCACGGCTTGCCGATACTGGGTATTTCGGCGTTTTTCTATCTGTTCTCGAATCGTGAAAGAATAAGATATTCGGCTATGATGGTTATGGGCCTCGGCATGGTGTTTTTCGGCCTTCAACTGATGAAGGAGGGATTATACCCGATTCGCGAAATGCCTGAATTTCTCGCCTGGTTTCAGAGGTTTACGCCGGACAGCTATTTCGGTGTTTTACGGTGTTGCCTTGTCGGTGCAATTGTAACAGCCGTTGTCCAGTCGTCTTCAGCTACCATCGGAATTACGATGGGTCTTGTCGGGACGGGAGTTATTAACTTCGAGACCGGTGCTGCCTTTGTTCTGGGTGAAAATATCGGTACGACAATAACAGCGCTCCTTGCATCATTGGGGACATCGACCAATGCCAGGCGGGCGGCCGTTGCGCATGTGGTTATCAAAATAATCGGTGTTAGCTGGATAACTGCGCTTTTTCCCGTATATATAAACATCGTAAAAAGCATTGTCGGGCCGGAGCTTATAACCACCCCTGTTGCTATCAACGGAATCGAGACATACAGCTATGCAATGACGGCAATAGCGATTTCGCATACGGGTTTCAATATTGCCAACGTTATCCTGTTGCTGCCATTTACAAAAACACTTGCGAATTTGCTCAAGCGCATTATGCCGGACAAGTCTCGCAGGGAAATTCCTCATTTGAAACTGATTGATATCAGGATGCTGGATGCTCCTGCGATGGGCATAGCGCAGTCGAAAAAGGAAATTTTGAATATGGCGGAGCTTGTCAGTAAGATGTTCGGCATGCTCAGAATGGCCGTAGAAAAAGAAGTTTCTGATGAAAAATCGGAAGGGAAAATTTTCCACCGTGAAGAGATTCTCGATATCATTCAAAAGGAAGTTGTGGAGTTTTTGAGCGAGCTTCTTTCGGGAAATGTTCCGCACAGCGTTATGGATACCGGCCGAAAGCAGCTCAGAATAGCGGATGAGTACGAATCAATAAGCGACTATATAACAAATATACTCAAGCTGAATATTAAAATGAGAAAGGCCAATCTCAAGTTGACTGAAAAAGAAAAGTCGCGGATACTCGAGCTGCACGACCGGATATCAGGTTATATTGACTTTATCAACACAAGTGTCGAAAACGATGATTCGAGCATACTGGCCAAAGCAAATACGATGGGAGACGGGATTACCCACTATATCAAGCAGCTTCGTGCAAGGCACATCAACGAGGTTGGTACGGAACATACATCGGCCTTGAAAAGCCTGATTTTCTGCGATGTACTGACCGCATACAGGCGGATAAAAGACCACGCCCTAAACATCGCTGAGACGGTCGTCGGCGAGAAATAACCCCGTAACACGGCGTCGAGCCGAAAATCGCCCCGAATTCAATCGATTAATACTACTGCTTTCAAAATAGCCACAGAG
>CAYSJK010000313.1:0-1576 GCA_964431375.1 uncultured Pirellulales bacterium | reverse complement strand
ATTTCAGCGATATTTTTTATCTGCTCCTGGCTTTAAGTTTTGATTTTTAAGTGGGAAATTTATTCGCAACTGTAGTTACGCATTTATTTCCCCAAAATGGACGTAATCCTTGCGATCAGACAATAGTATCCATCATATTCTTAAGCTGCAATGGCGTATTGAGTTCTGAATAGTTTCAATAAGTTGTGAGTAAGACAAACAAGTGCCCACTCGCCACGCATCTTTTCAATGCCTCGCAGCGAAAACTGAACAAATCCTCTCGCTCGTTTGATCTGGCCAAACACCGGCTCTACTATACTCTTGCGCTTAGAGTAAATTTCGCGTCCCTTTTTGGTACGAAGTTTCCTGGCCATCTTCTCCTGAACGGTTAAATCTTTCGGTGGTCGGCCACGAGGAGCTTTCATTACAGGGTCACCGTGTTTGTTTCTTTTGGTCGCGATATAGACATCTATCTTCTTGTCTTCAGCAAACTTTACATTTGATTCACTGTAATAACCGCTGTCGGCTGATGCCGATTTGATTTTTTTATCCTCGCCAACATTTTCCTGTGCCTGTTCTAACATCGGCTCGAACTGCTGCTTGTCATTGCTTTGGCTGGTGACATCACAAGCGACAATTATTTGCTTTTTGCTATCCACCGCAGCCTGAGCATTGCCGCATTGATCCCAGCCTTTATTGTTTGATTTCATTATACTCGATTCGGGATCGGTAAAATTATATTGCTTATTGTCTGCCGGGACATCTGAAACAGCCTTGCGTTTTTTACCACCTCTGGGTTTATCATCATTGGTAGAATCTTCTTGTTCACGCTGCTTCTGTTCCTCCTGAGCAGCGGCTTTAGCTTTGGCCTCCAAGGCCTTTTTCGCCTCCTGAATGCGTTTTAGACGGCTCTCGCGACGAGCTAATTCTTCCGGCAGCTCATCGCCTCGACGGTCAAAACCATATTTGTCATCTTCCTGCTGGTCAACTGCTTCTGCCTTTTCGAGTAACTGTTTAATCTCTTCAGTCAAACGTTTTTCCTCTTTGAGCATCCTGCCGTAACTCATTGCTTTGTGTCGTGAAGCATTGGCCTTAATCTTGGTGCCATCAAGAGCAATGTGCCCGAGCTTAACGAGACCGGCTTCCTGGCAAAGCTGCAAAACCTGAACAAATAGCTGTTGCAGCTCTTTAAGATGCAGCTTGCGAAAATCACTGATGGTACGAAAGTTCGGGATGTCATCACCAACAATAACTTTGAAGCTGATACGCTCCTGGCAAGCCTGCATTATCTTACGGGAACTGAAAATACCGCGACAATAAGAATAAAGCAGCAAAGCCACCATCATGCGTGGATGAAATGGCGGAAAGCCGCGTTTTTCCTCTTCATACTTTTCTGTGACGGCCCAGATGTCTAACTCATTGACGGTATCGAGCATGAAGTATACCAGGTCGTTTTCAGGCAGCCAGTCTTGAACTGATGGCGGAAGTAGATACTGCTGATTTGGATTCCATTGCCGATATGTTTTACCCATCCTTGAGCCTCCTTGAATTGAATTTCCATTATAAATATCGGCTGCTATTCTACCATCTCTTTAAA
>CAYSJK010000312.1:0-1579 GCA_964431375.1 uncultured Pirellulales bacterium | reverse complement strand
TGCCATACAGCTGTGCAATGGTCATATACATACAGCCAGTCCCGCACATATAAGCCGTCACCATAAACAGGTAATTCTTTATCATTGAGAGCATTGTTAATCATCAATGGGATTAGCTTTTCCGGGAATTGGTATGGGCCATAATTGTTTGAGCATCTGGTGATGTTATATTTTACGCCCCAGGTATGGCCAAATGCCTTCACCAGCATATCAGCCGCGGCCTTACTGGCCGAATACGGTGAATTGGGACTCAGCGGCGTTTCTTCGGTGAATTTACCTTCCGGACCAAGTGCGCCATATACCTCATCCGTTGAGATTTGAATGAACCACTCTAATTTTTTATCGCGAGCAGCTTCAAGCAGGGTCAATGTGCCGTTAACATTGGTTTCCATAAAGACCTTTGGTTCATTAATTGAGCGGTCCACATGGCTTTCGGCGGCGAAATTAATTATCGTATCAATCTTGTTTTCCTCAATGATTTTTTCTACAAGCTGCCCATCACAAATATCGCCTTTAATAAATTTATGATTGGGCTTATCCAAAAAACCAGCGAGGTTTTCCAGATTGCCGGCATAGGTCAGCTTATCGAGATTGACAATAAAGCAATCGGGGTGCTCCGAAAGTACCATCCGAACGAAATTGCTGCCTATAAAGCCGGCACCACCTGTAACTAATATCTTTCTCATAACTTCCTTAAGAAATTCTCTAACGGCCCCTGCCAGCGCTTGATCGGCTCATCGAGCAAAGCATTGATTTTACTACAATCAAATCGGCTGTTCAACGGTCTCTCCGCCGGTGACTGGAATTCGCTCGTTTTACAGGGCAATAGGTTAACATCGATTGCAAGCTTGTCAAATATAAACTTTGCCATTTCATAGCGGCTGACATAGCCGGCACCGGCGAAATGAAATATGCCATCCGGCCTTTTTGAAACGAGTTTGGCAATTACTTTGGCTACTTCAGTCGTAGCTGTCGGCGAACCCACCTGGTCATCAACAACCTTTAAGGTCTTATTTGCTTTTGCACGTTGGATTATCTTTGTTACAAAATTATTGCCGGCTGAGCCGTAAGTCCATTCGACTCTGATTATGCAATGCCTACAACCACTCTGACTCAAAAGCTGCTCCCCTGCCAATTTGCTTTTCCCGTATGTGTTTATAGGATTGGCAAAGTCGGTTTCAACATAAGGTCTATCCAGCCGGCCATCAAAAACAAAATCAGTGCTGATGTGCAGAATCCATTTATTCAATTCTTTTGCGATAGCACCCACACGCCCTACCGCTTCAGCATTGACCCGATATGCCAGGTCTGTTTCACTCTCGGCGCCATCGACATTCGTATAAGCTGCACAGTTGACGACAGTTTCCGCAGCATCGACAGCTTGCTTTAGCTGTTGGGAATTTCTAATGTCAAATTCCGGCAAATCGAATACCTTAACATCAAAGCCCTGCTGTCGGCAGATTTTTGCCAGGTCCGTTCCAAGCATCCCCTCGCCGCCCAAAATGGCAATCCTGGTATCATCAGTTACCATCAGGGCCTCCGGAAATGCGGTAATTTGTCAGGCCGAAGGTCTTTAAGT
>CAYSJK010000311.1:0-1586 GCA_964431375.1 uncultured Pirellulales bacterium | reverse complement strand
CTTTATCCAAATGTCCTAACAGGTATTTTTTCTCCGGCCCGCCCAGATGTTCCCACGGCAGCTTCTCATCGGTCCCGAATTGTTTCTGTGCGATGCTCTCTAAGTCTAATCCGAATTTCTCAAACGCCTTCCGCCACAATTCTGGCTCAAAGCACTCATCCCACAAATCGAACCTCGCACCGTTCTTAAATGCCTGCTCTATGACATCGCATAAACTTCTGTCGCCCCGCCCTACCGCTGATTCGAGTATGCTGCGATTTATATCATGGAACTTAAAATGCAAAAAATTCGCTCGAAATCTCTTTTTCTCATTGAGTATTAATTGCTTCGCATTTTCAAAATACGATTTTGGTCTTTGCCCGAGCCAGCCGAACGGCGTATGCGGCTTAGGAACAAACCAACTGACTGTAATATTGATTTGGCCGGTTTTGCCATCGACTCTTTTCCGCATTTTCGCTAATTTATATGATAGCTCTACGATTTTTTCTACATCATCTTGCGTTTCACCGGGCAGACCCACCATAAAGTACAATTTGAGCTTTTGCCAGCCGGCTCGGTATGCCGCCTCCACCGCTGCGAACAAATCTTCATCCTTCAACGGCTTATTTATAATCTCTCGCAGTCTTTCGCTCGCTGCTTCGACGGCTATTGTCAGCCCGCTTTTCCTGACGGACGTCAAAAGTTTCGGCAAGTTACTTAGCTGCCTGTCAACCCGCAAACTCGGCAGCGAAAGACCCACATATTTGTCCTTAAAGTATTCGTGTAACCCGGCGACAAGCTCTTCCAGCTTCGGATAATCGGCGCTCGATAAGCTCAACAAGCTTACCGTATCGAATCCGGTTGCTCTGTAACAGGCCTTTGCAATATCGATGATTTTTTCGATACTGCGGTATCGTATCGGCCTTCTGCAGAAGCTCGCCTGGCAGAATCGGCACCTGCCGGGACAGCCGCGCATTATTTCGACACTTACCCGTTCATGTACCGCCTCGACAAACGGAACAATCGGTTTTAGTGGTACTGCCGCATTATCGAAATCCTCAACAACCGCGTTTTTTAGCTCGTGACCCGCCTGCGTGGACGAAGCCGCTTCGGCGTGGCGAAGGCCCGTGACCCGTGACCCGTGACCCGAATAAAAAGCCGGAACATAGGCCCAGTCATACGCCTGAGCAATCTTGGATAATCTCTCTTTTTTTGTCGCTCCTTTTGTTTTCATCTCCTTAATCAGTTTTACAAGTTCAGCTATTGCTTCTTCGGCCTCTCCCAGAACAAATACGTCAATAAACTCAGCCATCGGCTCACAGCAGTTCGCCATCCCCCCGCCTGCAATAACCAACGGCTCATCTTCTTTTCTTTCGCTGCTTCTAATATTTATCCCGCCAAGCTCGAGCATATTCAGCACGTTCGTATAGCAAAGCTCATTCGTTAAGCTAAACCCGACTATATCAAAATCTTTAAGCGCCGCTTTTGATTCCAGGCTAAATAGCGGTATGTTTTTCTCCCGCATGATTTTCTCTGCATCTATCCAGGGCGAAAAGACCCGCTCCGCAGCCACATCTTCGATTTTATTTATGATGTCGTAGATAATC
>CAYSJK010000310.1:0-1597 GCA_964431375.1 uncultured Pirellulales bacterium | reverse complement strand
AATGGTTAATAGTGAACAGTTGCTGGAGGGACGGTCGTTATTGGATGGTCAGTGGTAAAAAGTCAGTAGTAAACAGCAAATTGTAAATATTAAATAGTAAATCGGGTCTGATATGGATATTATGGAAACGGCACAAACAGCCAAGGCGGCGTCAATACAATTGGCGGCGGTTGGGACGGATGTGAAAAATAAGGCATTAGCTGAGATTGCCACGGCACTGGAGCAAAATAGCGAAAAAATCGTCTCAGCTAACAAAAAAGACCTCGCAGAGGCGGAAAAAAACAACCTCTCGGCGCCATTACTGAAACGGCTCAAATTCGATGAAAATAAAATCGCAGAGACGATAGCAGGTATCGAATCACTAATCAAACTCGATGACCCGGTGGGAAAGACGCTGTCGGCTACCGAGCTGGATGAGGGGCTGGAACTATATAAAATCAGCTGTCCAATCGGCGTTATCGGGGTGATATTCGAATCGCGGCCTGATGCGCTCGTGCAAATCTCGACATTATGCCTGAAAAGCCAAAACGCAGTCCTATTAAAAGGTGGAAGCGAAGCGGCAAATACGAATAAGATTCTAAGCGAGGTCATCTCCGAGGCGACAATCAACGCAGGTCTGCCCGAAGGATGGATTCAGTTGTTAGAGACCCGGCAGGACGTCGATAAAATGTTAGGGATGGAAGAGTATATCGACCTGCTCATCCCCCGCGGCTCGAACGAGTTCGTCCGCTACATAATGAATAATACCAATATCCCCGTCCTCGGCCATGCCGAAGGAATATGTCACGTTTACGTCGATAAAGACGCCGATTTGGATATAGCTGTAAAAATCGTCGTTGATTCCAAGTGCCAGTATGTCGCTGTTTGCAATGCGGCTGAGACGCTGTTAGTACATAGAGAAATTGCAAAAGATTTTCTGCCGAAGGTAAAGTCCGCTCTGGAAGAAAAGGGCACGGAGATTCGCGGCTGTGAGAAGACAGCAGCAATAATCGACGTTAAGCCAGCAACAGAGGAGGATTGGTCAACTGAGTATCTTGATTTGATTATCTCGATAAAGGTCGTTGAGTCGCTCGATGAGGCGCTCGTGCATATAAACAAATACGGCTCCGGCCATACCGATGCGATTGTGAGTGACAACAGAGAGTCGGTTAGTAAGTTTATGACGCTGGTCGATTCTGCGAACGTGTTATGGAACTGCAGCACGCGTTTTGCCGATGGCTACCGGTACGGCCTGGGTGCGGAGGTCGGCGTCAGCACAAACAAAATCCACGCTCGCGGCCCGGTGGGACTCGAGGGCCTTTTGATTTATAAGTGGAACCTGTTAGGTACCGGACAGATAGTAGCGGATTATACCGGCCCGGACGCAAAGAAATTTATCCATAAACGAATAGATTAGCGTGGATGCGTAGATGAGAGGATGAGTTGATCCCCGCCTAAAACATGCGGGGACAGGCGAGACACTAAAAAAAGTTGACAATGAACAGATTTTCGTGTATTTTAGCCCGTGAGAAATGGGTACCTGGGAGCGGAACAACAACTAAAAATTAACGCGTTGTGCGAGTTTCTTTGTATCCGAAATAAAATAAGACCTCTTTGC
>CAYSJK010000309.1:0-1641 GCA_964431375.1 uncultured Pirellulales bacterium | reverse complement strand
AAATTGAAGAAGAAATCAACAAACTATCTGGAGCACCGCTGCTAAAGTGGGAAACCACGCGTAACAGTAGCGTTTTTCGTCGGATTCACAGATAACACCAAAAATACGAAGTGTTCATTGGATTACAAGGACGTCATAGCGAGTCAGGTTTGTGCAACTTTATATTTGACGCGGATTAACACAGGTTTTACACTTTATTATATGGGAATAGCTGAAATAATAGATAAACAACGCGACCAGATATTTGCCCTTGCAGCAAAGCACGGCGCTTTTAATGTCAGAGTCTTCGGCTCAGTCGCAAGAGGCGATGCTACTTTGGCCAGCGATATCGATTTTCTGGTCGATTTGGAAGATGGCCGAAGTCTATTCGACCTTGGTGGTTTGCTGATGGACCTGCAAAAACTGTTAGGGCGAAATGTTGACGTGGTTACTACCGCAGGTTTGCGACCCCGCATTAAGGAATATGTCCTTAAGGAAGCTGTACCTCTATGAGAAATGACACAGAAAGACTTCTCGATATTAAAGAAGCTATAGAAAATATCAAAAAATACTCTGTCAAAGGCAGAGGTACTTTCGAAAAAGAGGAATTGGTTCAAAACTGGATTGTACATCATTTGCAGATTATTGGAGAAGCTGCCGCAAAGATTTCTGATGATTTTCAGCAACAGCATCCTGATATACCGTGGCTCAAAATTGTCGGAATGCGTAATATTCTCGTGCATGATTATTTTCGTATCGATGTTAATGCGGTCTGGTCCGTTGTGGAAAATGATATTCCTCAACTCGAACAACAAATTGAATCACTTTTGCAGGAATAAAATATCAGACTTTCAGGCAAATTCACCTTTACGGACAGAATCTGCAAATACAATCAGCTGCTTAGAATAAACGAGGGTCTTGGCCCAGCCGCTCGATATGCTGGCTTTATATTCAAGTAATGATAATTGGTTACCTGTGGCAGAGCTAAATGTTAAATATCAATTTACCAATCACCAGTAACCAGTAACCAGTTACCAATTACCAATTACCAGTTACCAATTATGCAGGGGCAAAAAACCATACGGGCGTTTTTCTTTTGTGTCTTTTTTGGCATCGGCGCGATGGTGCTCAGCGGCTCTATTCTTTGCGATGTTTTGCTTGCGTTTTATCATAATAAGCAGCTCCTGCACTCGCAGCAGCAGCGCACAAATCACCTCAAATCCTTAATTGAAGACTACAATGCACTTCTGGAAGAGATCGAAAGAGACCCGAATTTCGTCAAGCGCATCGCCCCTGCGACCCTCGGCGCTGAATTTGACGATGCAGACACTATTTACCCGAGAGCAACAAACGACCTGCAAATCGCCGCTAAAAAGGTCCTGGCGAAAGATCATAATCAGGAATTGATTGAGCCGGAGGCTCCTGCGTGGCTTACTCGCTGTAGCGAGCCGCATCGGCGGATAACGCTGTTTTTTGCCGGTGCCGGTTTAATCCTTATTTCGTTTATTTGTTTCGGCTCCGCCGAACAAAAAAAACCGAGGCGATAATTGTTCGCACAAATTTTGGCCGCCCCCTTACATCTGGATATCCAGGGCCACCCTGAAGATGGTGCCGACGAGGGCTGCCGGCGCGTATGGATGGTTGCTCTCGGCCCGTCTGTCA
>CAYSJK010000308.1:0-1667 GCA_964431375.1 uncultured Pirellulales bacterium | reverse complement strand
TCAGGCGACAAATCCACCTTAATCATGCGCCCAGTTTTTGGGGAGTATTATATTAATAATATTACACCCCAGGGCTAAAAGACCACCATCCTGAAAAACAAGACATTGGATAATTACCACTGATGATATGACTATCGCTCCGAGATGTGGCCCTAATATAATTGCCAGTAGTACCGCGCCGACCATATGCCCGCTTGTACCCGGCATTGCCGGAAGCTGGAAGTTTACCATTTGTGCAGCAAAAATAAATGCCCCTAAAATACCCATCAAAGCAAGTTTATCCGAGGAGACAACCTGCCTGACTTTCCTGCATACAAAGCCCAGACCAGCGGCAGCTATTGCCAACGTTCCTGTAGCAACCGAGACTGATAATAATTCATTAGCCATATGCATAGCAAAGTCCTCCTGCTTATGTTTCGTAATTTAAAAAGTTATTAGTGTTCGCACACCCAGCAAAACAGCATCGCTGGTCGTTTTGATACCACCTGGATTGGTAATATATTGGATGCTCGGGCTGAAATTCAACCACGGTGTAATCTGGGCGCTGTAGTAAAGCTCGACGGCACTTTCATAATCTTCGGTGTAGGTAGTAGATGCTTTGTTACTGAAGAAGCCCTGGGCAAAACCTGCACCGAGCACATCGTCATCACGGCCTTCTATAAGGCCCTGATACTGAAATCCGATACTCCAGAAATTGGTGATATCGTTTCTTTTGCCGTTTGCATATCCGTATCTGAAAAATGCACCAAGACCCTGGCTGTCCTCGGGCTCAGCATTTTCCTTAATCAGTATCTGGCCGCAACTAAGATAAAAGCCGACGTCGTCCCGGTAGTTTTTGCTGCTGTCCGAATGTGCTTTGGGCTGAGGGTCGTTCCATACACCTACCCGATAAACACCCTGCAGAGGTCCTTTTGAAGAGTTTATTTGCGGTGTTATTCCGGTCTCAAAAATATAGAAGAAGTAATCTTCATCGCCGAATGTGGTTCTGAAGCCGGTTTCCCTGGCGTCGTTTTGGGCATCAACAGCAGCAGCGGAGAGATACCACCATTCTATTGGGTTATAGAATCCGGCTATACCGAGTGCGTAGTCCGGGAAAGGAATTGTCGGATTGTTGACCAGGGCGCTGTTTAAAAACTGGGTGGTTTCATCATTGGCAAACAAGCTGCTATCAAATGCCACTGGACAGCCGTGGCACTCGAAGCCGCCGGTAATGTCCATCTTGCCGACCCTTAGTAAGAAGTGGCTGTCAAACATTTCTTGTTCATACCAAAGCTCTGTAACAACCATTGAATTTCTTGGCATGGCATCCCCATTTACTCCAAATATGCTGCCTACTGAAGGCCCGTCAATTCCCTCGGACTTCGGCCACCAACCCTCCGTGTGCACATAGACAGTTGCGCCTTCGATATCTAACAACTTCTGCATATCCGCTGTCAACTCTAAATCATAGCTACCTGAATACCTGCCGGCTCGTCGGTGCGTGCTGAGGCCTCCATGAACATTTTGTTGATAAATCTGTGTAACGCTTATTCCCAGCTCTATACCAATATCAGAAAGGTTGTCATTAAGGCCAAAAAAGCCATTTGTTAGCGTTTCTTGCTGACAGATATTTCCTGTTTGTTCTGTATTTTCTGATTTTGTGCCTTCTGCTCTTGAAAAGCTTGCAA
>CAYSJK010000307.1:0-1677 GCA_964431375.1 uncultured Pirellulales bacterium | reverse complement strand
ATTTGCAAACTAACGCTTCGAGAACTGGAATCTCTTTCTCGCACCTGCCTGTCCCGGCTTTTTCCTCTCGACCATCCTTGGGTCGCGTGTTAGATGGCCGCTATCCCGCAGCACGTGGATATAATTTTCGTCGTAATTCCTTAACGCCCGGGCAATTCCCAAAAGCGACGCACCTGCTTGTCCTGTAGTTCCACCACCTTTGACGTTTATAAAGACATCAAACGACTTTTCCGCCTCAACCGCTCTTAGTGGCGCCAAAACTGCCTTTCTGTCCTGCTCTCGTCTGAAATATTCTTCGAGAGCCTTTTTGTTAATCAGTAATTTGCCGCTGCCGGGTTTGATTCTGACGCGGGCGACAGAGCTTTTTCTTCTGCCGGTACCCCAATAGAAACCGCCCTTATCAGGCACTTTTTTATCCGGCTTTGCAGATGGCTGCGGCTTTTTCACTGCTCTTGCGGCAGATGGATTATCAGTTTCAGTCTTTGCCATAATCTGTATCTTTACTTAACCTAAAACAATTCTATCTTTTCGGGTTTTTGGGCCTGGTGTTCGTGCTCCGGGCCGCGATAAACCTTCAATTTTGTCAACATTTTTCTGCCAAGCTTATTCTTCGGCAGCATCCGCCTTACAGCTAACTCAATCACCTTTTCCGGTTTTCTGGCCATCATATCGGCGAAGCTGACAACTTTACGGCCGCCCGGATGATGAGTGTAATAATCATATTCTTTCATCTGGGCCTTTTTGCCGGTTACCCTTACTTTTTCGGCATTGACCACAATCACATAATCGCCCGTATCTACGTGCGACGTATAAGTTGGCTTGTTTTTGCCCATAAGTATAGGCGCTATTTTCGCAGCCATTCGGCCCAGAACCGCACCTTCGGCATCCACGAGCAGCCATTTCGGCTCAACTTCACCTTTTTTTGCCATAAAACTCTTCATATAAAAACCCATAAATTACAAAGAACCTGCCATTTTAAAAAATTTGTCAGGTCTGTCAAACTATTTTTGCATGAATTAAAGAATTTGGTTTTGAGCCTTTCAATGAGTAAGTACGCCGTTTGAATCCGCCTTCGGCGGACAAGATTGGCTTTGAATTGGGTTTGTTTTTTAGTTCGTAGTTCATAGTTATTTGTTCGTAGTTCGTTGTACAACAAGGACTTAGATTCATTTTGGCATTTTGGAAATTGGGTTTGTTTTCTATAAAAGAGTTCATATTTCAACCACAGATTAACACGGATTTACACAGATTTTAGCCACAAAGGCGCTAAGGCACGAGTTATTTTTAACCACAGAGCTCACAGTCCTTGGGACTCCTTACGGAGAGAACACAGAGATTGAGCCAGCATAGGGCTTTTGGCCTAAACTTTTTACTGATGCAAGCATCGACATAAGTTTTGTCCTCAGCCGCCAAGCAGTTTGGCACTGCTTACTTATGCCAAGTTTGCCGGCTCTTTTCATATAGCCCCCTAAGGGGTAAAATAGTCACTTGTCGCTAGTCGCTCGTAAGAAGGCAGACGACAGAGGACGGAAGACAGACGACAGACCCCTGCCTATGGCATGCAGGGGCAGGCAAAGAGAATTTCCGATTGTCGATTTAGGATACATTATTCATTAGTCCTTAATATATATTAACTAACGATTAAATTTGACTTGCGGGTCTCCGCGAACGTGTGCT
>CAYSJK010000306.1:0-1693 GCA_964431375.1 uncultured Pirellulales bacterium | reverse complement strand
CCTGCAATCTCAATGCTCGTTCCGGATTGACTCTGCCTGCCCTGTGCCAGACGATAGCTTTCTCAGCAATCCTTGCCCGGATTGACCTTCCGAAGTAATCCGCATTGGTCAGCATATCTCTGTAATGGATTCGCCAGTCTGTTCGCCCCCAAATCCGCCTGATAAAAGAGCCGAAAAGAGGGATAATGCCAATGACAAAAAACAGTAACGTTAAGGCCTTGCTGTTGCTTAGCTTTTGCTCATGCTCTTGGTCTATAAGATTCCGCACTTTCCAGCCGGTCACCGCACTATCAAAAATCGTCGACCATATTCCGCTACGGAGCAGCCGAATGTGGTTGTGCGTAATATCTACAAGCGAATCGCGATAGGCCTGCTCGGCTGTTTTCAATTCCTGCAGCATCTCTCGCATATCTGCAAACTCATCGCTGTATGCCTTGACAAAGCCCTCCAATTTACTCACATCGCCGCGGTCAAACTGCACGAGCGAGCCCCGCATAATCCCTTTGGCTATCAGCTTAAAATCTGCCGGGCTCATCGGCAGAAACGGCAGTAGTGCCAGACCCGCCCTGAAATCGACCGCAACAAGTCCTGCGAAGGGGTCATCCTCAGTACCTTGCCGTTTCAGGCAGTTCGGCTGGCTCTTGCAGGTTGACCATTCGTATTGGCGAGCCAGCTCATACGCCCCCATATCGTGCAGCAATCTCACAAAATCGGTCATAAATTTTCGCTTTGCGAGGTATTCCGGCGAGCCCAGCCCCTCGGAGGGGCTGGGCGAGCCAACTTGTTGCTGTTTGACCGACTTGCCACGAAACCATCGTTTCAGCATATCCAGGTGCTCATCAACTTCCAGCCGCCACGTGCGCCCATCAATCCACTCGCTAAGCTCGCCGCAGCTGCCGAGCTTATCGTCCACGAAAGTTGCGTAAATATCCACGACCGCACTTTCATCCCGCCCCTGGTAGGGGCTGGATTCATCTCCGAACTGGATTTTTGCCGCACGGCGGACAAATTTCTGCCAGAGCGCTCCGGCCCTTGCCGCTGCGGGATTGACCTGGAGGGAAAATGCGCCCTGGAAACCTGTCCAGTAAAGCACATTGCGAAACAGCCGTGAAAAACTGGAAGGCGGGACAAGAATTTTCATCGCAAAAACTTTACCCGCCTCGAGTCCAGCTATCGGGCTTCGGTGGGCTTCGCCCAGACGAGTTGGCTCATCGCTTGACTCAATATCCAATACCTTTACTTTATAGACCTGCCCGGCAAAACCTCCGCCGACAAATTTTTCAATCGACAATTTGACTCGGGATGTATTTGCCTGCTCGACGCCCGTGACATTATAGACAAGCTCGGTACCCGCATCGTAACGGCCAATTCGCATCGGCCGGTGCAATCGAGCAGCCTGAAATCTCGTCCCAAGCTCTTTACAAACATCAACAGAATATTCTTTCGCCATTTTTACCTGCTAATTTTTTACCACCGAGAGCACAGTCCTTGGGACTCCTTACGGAGAGGCCGCAGAGATTTTATTTAATGTTTTAAGGCCCGGCCGGAGTCCCGATAATCCACAATCGTATGCAGAGCAGAAGGACAATCGCTGCATAGACGCCGGCCAGTAAATCATCGGCAAGGATTCCCCAGCCCTGAGGCAGTTTCTGAAGAATATTTATCGGCCAGGGTTTGACAATATCGAACAGCC
>CAYSJK010000305.1:0-1703 GCA_964431375.1 uncultured Pirellulales bacterium | reverse complement strand
TACGGGTCATTTTTGGTCAAAAAGCTGGCACTATTCTTGTCTATTTTACCTAAACCATATAACCTAACATACTACGCTTTTGAATCCTTATCGAGGACCTTTTTTACCTGTTGTTTACGGCTACCTGTGGCACCTGTCCCTTAGGGACAAGCTACGGCTTGGCGCCTTCGCCGAGACGAGTTTTGGATTCCGCAAGTTTATTCGATAATTTTTTATCGCTTAGGGCCAAGATTTGCACGGCTAAAATAGCTGCATTTTTCGCACCGGTCTTGCCTATTGCCACCGTTGCCACCGGTACGCCGGGCGGCATTTGTAGCGTGCTCAACAGGGCGTCAACGCCCTCCAGGCCGGAGTTCGAAATCAAAGGGACGCCTATGACCGGAAGTGTTGTTCTCGCCGCCAGTGCACCTGCCAGATGGGCGGCCATGCCGGCGGCGGCAATGATGACTTTGAACCCGTTTTTAGCGGCATTTTCGGCGAATTCGGCGGCTATCTGCGGCGTCCGGTGGGCTGAAATTATCCGCACTATCGGTTTTATACCGAAATCCGAAAGTGTATCAATACAGCTTTGCATTGTGTCCATATCGCTGTCCGAGCCCATTACTACCGCTACGGGGGATGTTTTTTCAGATACCATTTGTTTTTCTCACCTTTCAGGTTATAATATTTATTAGTTTGAGATTTTGCGGCTATGATAACTGCCTGATACTGTAAATGCAAGCCAGAGGTAGTAAAGATGCAGACAAGAAAACCGATTGTTGCAGGCCAGTTTTATCCCGGCCAACATGATTTGTGTGTGGACGAAATCAGCGAATGCCTTGAGGAAGGGACCCTTGACCAGGCTTTGCCCGAGACGATAGTAGCTGGCATTGTTCCGCACGCCGGGTGGACATTCAGCGGACACCTGGCAGCGCTGGTCTTCTCAGCCATAAAACAGCAGCACGAGAAGGTCAATACTTTTGTAATATTCGGGGCCACGCACGGATACAATGGCCGTTTGCCGGCAGTTTATGATTCGGGAAGCTGGATAACTCCGCTCGGTGAAATTGTCGTTGATGAGGAGCTTGCCGATGAATTAGTAGATAGCGGAACTGCCGTAAGCGACCCGGACGCACACAGGTCCGAGCACAGTATCGAAGTGCAGGTCCCATTTATACAGTATCTCTTTCCCGGAGCAAAAATACTGCCTATTCTAACTCCGCCAAGAGAGCAGGCGATTTCTCTGGGTGAAGCTGTAGGTGATATTATCAGCCGAGAGGAGAAAAAGAAAATTGTTTGCATTGGCTCGACCGATTTGACTCATTACGGCCCGCGTTACGGCTTTACGCCAATGGGCACAGGCAAAGATGCGTTACAATGGGCCCATAATGTCAACGACAAGGAGTTTATAGATTTGGCCCTGAAGCTTGAGCCGAAGGGTTTACTCGCAAGCGCTGTCGAGAAGGGCAGTGCCTGCGGTCCCGGTGCGGCAGCGGCTGTGGTGGCAGCCGCCAAAAAGCTTGGGAAAACTCAAGGGCTGCTGCTTGCACAAACCAATAGCAATGAAGTAATGCTCCGAAAGATGGGAACAACAAGCGCCGAAAGTGTCGGCTACGCAGCGATTGTGTTCTGATTTGTTCTGCTTAATAATAGCGAGATGAACAATTACTAAAGCCAACGGTCGGATTCGAACCGACAACCCCTGGTTTACAAAACCAGAGCTC
>CAYSJK010000304.1:0-1707 GCA_964431375.1 uncultured Pirellulales bacterium | reverse complement strand
AGTTCAAAGGAAAAAAGCACCTTCTTCTCATGACTTATGATATTAAAGATAGGAAGCATTCAGAGGAGGCGCTGCGTGCCAGTCGTGACTATCTTGTAAGATTGACAAACTCCATGTGGGATGCGGTTTTCTCGATAAAAATGCCGGAGAGGGTAATTGAGTGGGCTAATGATTCTTTCAGACTCATCGGCTATGAGCCTGAGGAGTGCGTTGGCAAAACAACCGAGTTTCTCTACCCGGATAAGAAAGAGTTCCTTGGTTTTGGAAAAAAGTTAAAAAATACTATTGCCGCAGGAAATGACATATTACACGCCGAGCAATTACTAAAAAGAAAAAACGGTGAGGTCTTTCCTGCAGATATTACTATCACTATTTATAAGGAAAAAGACGAGGTTGTTCGTGTCACCAGCATCGTTAGAGACATCACAGAGCGCAAGCGAGCTGAGCAAGAGATTAAGAACCTGGCTAAGTTTCCTTCGGAGAATCCCTACCCGGTTCTTCGGATTGCCAAAGATGGTACAGTGATTTACAGCAACGAGGCCGGATTAGCTTTGTTGACTTCCTGGCGAACTGAGCCGGGCGAACGTTTACCTGACAAATGGCGTAAATTCATCGCTAATGTTCTCAAAGACGGCTCAAGCAAAGATACTGAATTTGAGTATGACTCTCGAATACTCTCTCTGACGTTTGCACCAGTAGTAGATGCAAATTACGTCAATGTTTACGGCCTCGATATCACCGAGCGCAAGAAAGCCGAGCAGAAACTACGCGAGGACCAGCAGCAGCTTAGGTCACTGGCATCCGAATTGACGTTGGCCGAGGAGCGAGAAAGGTCACGCATCGCTACAGAGTTGCATGACCAAACTATCCAGTCGGTGAGTATTTCCAAGATGAAATTAGAATCGCTCTTCAAATCTGTTCACGACGAAGCGATTGAAAAGAAACTTGAGGAAATCTGCACTTCTTTGGGACGGACAATCAAAGATATGCGCTCCTTGATATTTAAGGTAAGCTCACCAATATTGGAGCAATTCGGTTTTGAGGAGGCGGTGCAAGACTGGCTTATTGAGAAAATCGAAAAAGAGCATGGTATCAAAACTAAGTTCGTCAATGACCAGCAGGATAAGCCATTGGGCAACGATGTATCCGCCCTTTTGTTCCGAAATGTGCGAGAACTGCTGATTAACGTTGTCAAACACGCCGGCGCAACAAAAGTAAAGGTCTCTATCAACAAAATTGGTGATAAAATAAAGGTTATTGTTGAAGATAATGGGTCCGGATTTGACCCAGATAAAGTTATGACAAAAGCAGTCAGCGAAGGCGGATTCGGACTTTTTAGTATTCGCCAACGTTTGGAATATTTAGGTGGCAAGCTTGAAATTAAATCTGAGCCGAATTGCGGCTGCACGATTATTATGACAGCCCCACTAAAACAAGATGTAGTTGTTCAAGGCAAAGGTGATAAAAAAGATTAATGCCGAATTATATAATTAGGGAACTCATTAATGGCTAAAACCGAAAATATTGAACCAATACTTAGAAAAACAGGAATCGATGTGTTGGGCGATGTGCCCTGGGGCACACACATTTGCACGTTTTACAGCAAAAAGCAGGATTTAATTGATATTCTCGTACCATACTTCAAAGCTGGTTTGGAAAATAACGAATTTTGTATGTGGATTACCTCAGAACCTCTTAATCAAAAAA
>CAYSJK010000303.1:0-1720 GCA_964431375.1 uncultured Pirellulales bacterium | reverse complement strand
GGTGCCGACGAGGGCTGCCGGCGCGTATGGATGGTTGCTCTCGGCCCGTCTGTCAAGCCAGGCTGTAAAATCGAAAAACCCGTACCGATTACAGCCGCCGCTACAACGGGACTTGAGTACCTCGGCCTTGAGGCATCAGCCGGTGCTGAAAGCTCGGTCTTAAATCTCATTACGTAGATTTGGTGAAGTGGTCAGAGAGCTAAAGTTGTAAAGGTCGGCTTTTTGCAGAAATGCTGATTAACTTTAACATTCAGCGCTTAACGCATAGGGAATTTGCTGCATAGTTCCTTCACCCTCTCTCGACTTTCTTTTTTGAAGGATTCGTCTATTTTGTATTCCCTGTCATTTATTACTTTTACCCTCTGTAATACTTCATCTATCATAGCTGATATGGCAACCATTTCTTCGGTGCCCATTCCGTTTCTTGTAACAATAGGAGTGCCTAATCTGATACCGCTTGTAACTGTAGCGTCTTTCGTATCGTAGGGCAGCGTATTTTTATTGACGACTATACCGCATTCATCGAGGCAATTTTGTGCTGTGATACCCGTTAAACCATCCCGCGAATTGCTGACATTTATTAGAATCATATGGTTGTCCGTCCCGCCGGTTAAAATGTCATATCCCAGCTGCAGTAAAATATCGGATAATTTTTTTGAATTTTTTATGATTTTGAATTGTCTTGCCTTGTACTCATCTGAAAGTGTTTCCTTGAAGAAAACCGCTTTGGCGGCGATGTTATTCAGGTGAGGCGTCCCCTGAGCGCCCGGAAATGTCGCCTTGTCAATATGTTCCCACAGGGTTATATTCTTTGTCCCTGCTTTAATTTTCCGGTCGTAGTCTTTGCCCATTATTATCAGGCCGCCTCTCGGCCCTCCCGGCTTATACGTGCTTGTGGTTGTAAAATGTGCGCAATCTATAGGCGATGGATGTGCCCCTGCAATTACAAGTCCCGCTATATGCGAAATATCAGCCAGAAGATATGCCCCCACCTCGTCTGCTATCTCCCTGAACCTTTGAAAATCTATCGTTCTGGAATATGCGCTTGCGCCACATATAATCAGTTTTGGTCTGGTCTTGACGGCCTGCTCTTTTATAGCGTCGTAATCCAGAAGGAAGGTTTCCTTATCGACATGATAATTTTCCACGTGAAAAAATTTACTCGTAAACGATAACGTTGACCCATGCGAAAAATGACCGCCCGCCTCTAAGCCCATACTCAATATTTTGTCCGCCGTGTCTCTGGAGGATTTATCTTCCGGTTCCAGCATCGCCGTTATCACAATTTGATTTGCACTGGTCCCTGAGTGTGGCTGGACGTTTACATATTTTGCACCGAATGCCTCCTTCGCCCTGGCAACGGCAAGTCTCTCCACCTCATCTACAACCTCGCAGCCGCCGTGCAATCTGTCCCCGGGATAATCCTCCGCCGTCTTGTTTTGAACAACCGAGCCGAGCGCCGCCAATACCGCTCGTGAGCACAAATTCTCTGCCGCTATAAGCTGCAGGCAATTTTGCAGGCGCTCGTACTCTTTTACTATCAGCTCATAGACTTCCGCATCCGATTCATTCAGGGCGTCAAGTATCCCTTTGTGAAACTGCTGTGCGGATAGTTTCTCCTGTAACATCTCTAACACCTTTATTTAGCCCCGCAATTTATTGCGCGGGTTGCCTGCCCTCCATAGCCCAAAGGGCGTCGGAGGGTCATTCCCGCGAAGGC
>CAYSJK010000302.1:0-1732 GCA_964431375.1 uncultured Pirellulales bacterium | reverse complement strand
GGAATTGGTGGGGTAATCCGCCTTCGCCGAGGCTTCGGCGGACAAGAGACCCCACCCTACAAAGGAGAAATTGAATTATGAGAAGCGATACAGTTAAAAAGGGATTTCAGCGGGCGCCGCACAGAGGCCTGCTTCGCGCCTGTGGTCTTACTGATGCAGATATCGACAAGCCATTTGTCGGTATTGCCAACAGCTTCTGTGAGATAGTACCGGGCCACGTTCACCTCAATAAAGTGGCAGAGGTTGTCAAGCAGGCGGTCCGCGAGGCAGGCGGAACACCTTTTGAATTCAATACAATAGCGGTCTGCGACGGTATCGCTATGGGGCATACGGGTATGAAATATTCTCTAGCCTCGCGGGAGATTATCGCCGATTCCGTGGAGACTATGGCTCAGGCGCACTGTTTTGACGGTCTTATCTGCATTCCCAACTGCGATAAAATCATACCGGGGATGTTAATGGCGGCAGTCCGGCTGAACATCCCAACGATTTTCGTATCCGGCGGGCCAATGGCAGCCGGCAAAACAAAGGACGGCGCGACAGTTGACCTTATCAGTATATTCGAAGGCGTTGCGGAGTTCAACGCCGGCAAAATCGACGAAGCCCGATTAAAAGAGCTTGAATGCACCGGCTGTCCGGGCCAGGGGAGCTGTTCGGGTATGTTCACGGCCAATTCAATGAACTGTCTCTGCGAGGCGATTGGAATGGCCCTTCCCGGCAACGGGACAATTCTGGCGATTGACCCAAAACGTCAGGAGCTTTACAAAGCGGCTGGTAAACAGATTTTGACTCTTATTGAGAAGGACATCAAACCGCTTGACATAATCAATGAAAAGTCACTGGATAATGCTCTTGTTCTGGATATGGCAATGGGCGGCTCAACAAATACCGTTCTGCACTCGTTGGCTGTCGCCAGTGAAGCCGGCATTAAATACGGCCTTGAACGCATAAACGATATATCAGCCAGATGTCCCAATATCTGCAAGGTATCGCCATCGAGTCGGTATCACATGGAAGATGTCGATGCCGCCGGCGGTATAAGCGCAATTCTAAAGGAAGTAAGCAAGATTGCCAATTTGTTAAATACCGATTGCCTGACGGTAACCGGCAAGACACTTGGTGAAAATATTGCCGATGCCGAGATTAAAAATCCGGAAGTTATCCGTCCGCTGGATAATGCATACTCGAAAACAGGCGGCTTAGCTATTCTGCGAGGCAATCTTGCTCCCAAGGGCGGGGTGGTAAAGATGGCGGGAGTTGCTCCTGAGATGCTGACCCATAGCGGCCCGGCGGTTATTTTCGAGAGTCAGGAGGAGGCCTGCGAAGGGATTTTAGGCGGCAAGGTCAAAAAAGGCGATGTTGTGGTAATTCGCTGTGAAGGCCCCAAAGGCGGTCCGGGAATGCAGGAGATGCTCAGCCCCACCAGTTATATTATGGGCGCAGGGCTGGGTGAATCCGTTGCGCTTATTACAGATGGAAGGTTCAGCGGCGGAACAAGAGGCGCCTGCATTGGTCACATCAGTCCGGAAGCGGCAGTAGCAGGACCAATCGGATTATTAAAAGATGGTGACATCATCGATATCGATATTCCCAATAACAAGATAAACGTACAACTGTCTGAAAAAGAACTGGCCGAGCGAAAGAAACACTTCAAGCCGCCAAAGCCGAGAATAACGAAGGGCTACCTTGCAAAATACGCCTCACTGGCCACGAGCGCAGACACCGGCGCCGT
>CAYSJK010000301.1:0-1733 GCA_964431375.1 uncultured Pirellulales bacterium | reverse complement strand
ATCCATTTGTTATCGAGAGGTTGTTCCTTAATTGATGCGTTTAATTCCGCCTCATTAGTTGGACAGTTTGTATCGAGCAGGCGTTTCGAGCAGTTTGGTATAGCAGGCGAAGCCATAAGATTTTCGACGATATCTGAAAAAACAGGAGTTGGTTTTAATTTATTAATATCATTAAGCATTTTTATAAGCCCGACATTTTTCCTTGTCATGATTTTGTTCTTGTATGCCCGGGTCCAGGCCAGTGCATTTTCAATTGCCACATCTATTTGTTCTGCAAAGACTTCATCGCTGACGAAGGACACATTGTTATTAACGAGCATTACTGCATAAAGGACGCCTATAAAAAGAGCGAAGACTATGGCAGCAATTACCACACTGCGAAGAACTGGATGTTTCTTTGCAGCATCATTTTTTTTGTCCTGTACTTCGCGTTTTTTTCTCATTTGACTTGTTCAAACTTACTTAGACAACTTACCAAATAGTGTAAATGGGCTCGTTTTTGTAATCTTCACTTTTACACACTGCCCAGCCAGCAATTGTGGTCCGTTGAAAACAACTATCCAGTCGGTGGCCATACGTCCTGTTAACTGTGGGGCGTCCTCGCACTCTTGCGAGTCTTTATACGGCTTTTTACTTAAACCTTCTACCAGGACCTTTACTTCTTTACCCAGAAAGCCCCGGCTTAATTCGTCGCTTATATGTTCCTGCACACTAAGTAATTCTATATTTCGTCTTTTCTTTATATCCGTAGGAACATTGTCCTGCAATCTTTTGTCGGCGATTGTTGTAGGCCGGGGCGAGTACTTGAAAATGAAACAATTTTTGTAACGTGCTTTTTTGACCAAATCAACGGTTGCACGGAAGTCCTCTTCTGTTTCGCCTGGAAAGCCGACTATAAAATCACCTGCAATTACGATATCCGGCACGAAAGACCTCGCTCTGTCAATAAGCTCTAAATATTGGCCAGTAGTATAGTGCCGATTCATCGCACGAAGGATTTTATCCGAGCCGCTCTGAGCCGGCAAATGCAGATAATTACAAACCTTCGGCAAATCAGCCATGGCTCGCAAAATCTCGTCAAAAAAATCTTCAGTTGGGTAACTGGTAACAAATCTTATCCATTCAATTCCATCTACCTTACTTGCCAGCTCAAGTAAATCGGCCAGACAATACGTTTTATCACCGTTTTTATATTTATATGCATTTACCCTCTGGCCGAGAAGCGTTACTTGTTTTACCCCTGCATCAGCTAATTTCTTTATTTGCTCTATTATTGCTTCAGGTGGTCGGGAAACCTCCGGGCCACGCACATAGGGAACGATGCAATAACTGCAGAACTTATCACAACCACGCATTACTCTAATATAGGCCTGACCCACACCAAAATTTCGATTTTCGAATTTCGATTTTCGAATTTCCCGGCCAAAGGCCGGGCTGCTATAAGCAGATTCGAATCCTTCGAGTGCCTGCGATTGAATCTCCGATTTTTCACGTATCTTTTGTGTTATTGCCAGGCATTTTTGCTTCTGCTGCAGGGCTTTGATTGCAAGCTCGGTTATTTGTGGTATCTGGGCCGGGCCGCAAACTATATCAACCGTTTTGTCTTCGAGCAGTTTCCCGCCAAGCCGCTGGGCCATACAGCCGATTACACCAACAACCAAATCTGACCGGCTTTCCTTGATGTGTTTGAGATGCCCAAGATGCGAAAGAACTCGCTGCTCCGCATGCTCGCG
>CAYSJK010000300.1:0-1739 GCA_964431375.1 uncultured Pirellulales bacterium | reverse complement strand
AATTCTATCGGCAAAAAGACCTAACAGACTTTATTACGTGGACTGACTACTAGTCCCGGGGCGATGCCCATGGTCTCTGGCGCCCGAATGCCGCCGAGGGCACTATCCTGAACACATTCGCAGAAATACCAGTAAAAATAAAGGTAAAGAACGATTTTTATGAGGAAACCACAAATGGCAAAAATCGCGAGGAATGCGAGAAAAGGGGGAAATGCCATGGCAAGTGTACCAAAAAGCTTTACTATGAGCGTGAGTAGTAATTGTATCCCGGTAATAATCCCGAGAGTCGTTAGTCCTGCTTTACTTGCCGGGTATAGAAATATATCTATAATCCATGGCAGCTTGCGTTTGCCGGTCTGTTCGGTTTCAACTGTTTTGTTGCTTACTCTGTACCCATACATTTCTTCAAAATATTTGTCTGATGCGTCTTCCTCTTTTGCTGGTTGAATTGCGCTTTTGTCCTTTTCTGGGATGTCCAGAAGAGTTAAACCATAAGGAGAATTCTCTGGGCTGCCGGGCGGGACCGTATGCTCTAATTCTGGAACCGCAATTATGTTTTTACAATTTGGGCATCTGCCCTTTTTGCCTGAGAATTTTTCCTGAACGGCTATTTTCTGGCCGCAATTTTTGCATTGGAATCGAATCATTAAGCCGTCTCCCTCCCAAATTTCGGCACATAAAATCAAGACATATTTATTAGGCGTTTGTTAGTTTTTCTTTTATCATTTCTGTGGCCTTGGCCAGGGCTTCACCGATTTTTTCAGGTTTTTTTCCTCCCGCCTCAGCCATTTGTGGTCTTCCGCCGCCACCTCCGTTAACTATCGGCGCAATTGCCTTAACTATGTCACCTGCCTTTAGGCCCTTCTTGATTAAATCGTTAGTCATCCCAGCCAGAAGTGTTGCTTTTCCTTCATCGTCAAAGCCCAAAACGACAGCTGCAGATTTCGCCTTCTTTTTAAGCATATCGATTGCTTCTCTTGCCTGCTCGCTCGAAGTTGGTGATAATCGGCCGATGATTATATAAGACTCATCAATTTTTTCACTTTTTTCCAAAAGCCGCTTTGCTTCTGCCATAGTGTCACTTCCAGCTTGTCGGGCGGCTGATTTGAGCTGCTTTGTGAGTTTTTTATTGTCCTCTATTAACTGGCCGACCCTGTCAACAATAGCCTCAGACGGTACTTTTAGCATCACTGAAAGCTCGTCGACAATGTCGCTTCGTTCTTTGAGGTATTTGGCCAGACCCTGACCGGTAAGTGCCGTGATTCTTCGTACACCGGCTGAGATGCTCTCTTCCTTGATTATCTTAAATCCGTCTATTGTGCCAATCCTGTCCACGTGCGTGCCTCCGCAAAATTCCTTGCTAAATGCCTTACCAAGCCGCTCACTTTCGCTATCACCGATAGCCACTACTCGAACCTCATTTCCGTATTTCTCACTAAACAGCGCCATTGCACCAAGCTTTTGGGCTTTGTCTTTTGGCATTACAGCACAGATAACCGGAAGGTCTTCTGTGATTTTTTCTCGTACTTTGTTCTCAACCTCCTTTAGTTCTTCGGCAGCAGGCGCTTTCGGATATGTAAAGTCAAATCTCAGGTAATCCGGCCCAACGTAGCTGCCCTGCTGGGCCACTGATTTGCCGAGCACCTGCTGCAATGCCCACTGCAATAGATGCGTAGCGGTATGGTTTTTCTTTGTTGCGTCTCTGTCTTTGCTGACTATCGCCGTAACTTTATCGCCGA
>CAYSJK010000299.1:0-1759 GCA_964431375.1 uncultured Pirellulales bacterium | reverse complement strand
ATTTGACCTGGACCTTCGTATTGGTAAGCTCAGCTATCTGGCCGATGGCAATGTGGGGAAGAGCTCGACCTGCCAGGACAAAAACAAGCCATAAAATGACAGCTAATAACACGGCTACAAAAAGCCGCCGAATTATAGCTCTTAGTTTTGGGTTTTCGGGCCTGAATCGAACCATAATTTCCCACGCTCATCGCTTGAGCAAATAGCGTAGAGCTTCGAGCAAAGCTAAGGTGAGAACTTCACCTTGTGGACTTTCGCACTTTTTAGAAAGTGTTAATTAGGGCAATTTTCGTCAATAGGCTGATTTGTCAGCGATCGAATTATTTTTGTCAAGTTCGATGCTTTTACCGAACATGCATAAAATACAGAATAGCGTGTAAATGCTTGCTTCATAAGGTGTTCCTTAATAAAAAAGTGCGAAACTCAACACCTTCAATTTTGAATTTCGCGTTATAGTTTTACGTCTTGCGCTTCCTGATTGCTTTATCTGCAATATCTCGGCGGCAATAAGCACCATCGAATCTTATCATATCTACAGCTTCGTAAGCTCTTTTCTTCGCATCTGCGATTGTCTCGCCCAGTGCGGTTACCCCAAGGACCCTGCCGCCATTGGTAACAATATCGTGGTTCCCCGCTTTCGCGGGGACAAGTTTAGTACCTGAGTGAAATACGACTACGTTTTCTATTTGTTCCACTTTATCCAGGCCTGTTATTTTCTTGCCCTTTTCGTAATCTCCCGGATAACCGCCGGAGGCCATCACCACACAGACCGCCGGCCTTCCGTCCCAATCCAGACTTACCCGGTCCAGCGTACCGTCACAAACCGCCAGCAGGACTTCCAGCAAGTCACTTTTCAGCCGCATTAAAATCGGCTGAGTTTCAGGGTCGCCAAACCGAACATTAAATTCCAGCACCCTCGGCCCGCCGGAGGTCATTATAAGCCCCGCATATAGAACGCCTTTATATGGAGTGCCGTTGCGGTTCATTCCATCAACCACCGGCACAAGAATTTCACGGCTAATCTGGTTCAAAATCTCTTCTGTGACCACCGGCGCAGGGCTATATGCACCCATTCCGCCGGTATTCGGGCCCGTATCACCATCGCCAATGGGCTTGTGGTCCTGCGACGATTCCATAATATAAATATTGCGTCCATCCACAAAAGCAAGTATCGACACCTCCTGGCCTAATAATTTGTCCTCTACGATGATTTTATCACCTGCCGAGCCGAATATCTTATCACACATTATCTTCTCAGCAGCCAAAATGCCATCAGCAGGGTCATCACATACAAAAACACCTTTGCCTTTCGCAAGCCCTGCTGCCTTTATCACGACCGCTTCGTCCCTGCTGGCAATATATACCTTGGCGTCACTGAATCTATCGAAGATTCTTCCTTCAGCGGTGGAGATGGCAGCCGAGCGCATCAATTGCTTTGCAAACGCCTTATCCGCTTCGAGTTGTGCTGCTTCTTTGCTGGGCCCGAACGCCTTTATTCCTGCCTGCTCGAATGAATCAACCACTCCTGCCGCCAGCGGGTCTTCCGGCCCGACTACAACCAGCTCCACATTGTTTTCCTTTGCAAAATCCAGGAGCTTATCGATGTCCGTGGCACCGATAGCAATATTTTCTCCACATTTAGCTGTGCCGGGATTACCAGGTGCGATATAGAGCTTGCTCAGGTTTTTCGATTGAGCCAATTTCCAGGCGATTGCATGCTCGCGTCCGCCGCTACCGATTAAAAGTACGTTCATCCCGT
>CAYSJK010000298.1:0-1800 GCA_964431375.1 uncultured Pirellulales bacterium | reverse complement strand
GCCAGGGCATTTGGCCCGCATTCTGGATGCTCCCCACCTACCAGATTTACGGCGGTTGGCCCGACAGCGGAGAAATCGACATTATGGAAGCAATCAATCAGACGGACCGCATCTACGGTACTATCCACTTTTCCGAAGCCCTGCACCAGCATGCCTCCTCCGGCGGCTCGTATTACGCAGGCGGCCTTAATTTTGCGGACGACTTCCACGTGTACGCCGTCGAATGGGAGCCCAGCGAAATCCGATGGTTCGTTGACGATTATTTGTATTTTTCCGAGACCGAATGGAGCAGCGGCAGCAATCCATATCCTGCCCCGTTCAACGAACACTTCCACTTCCTCCTCAATGTCGCAATCGGCGGCGACTGGGCTGGCCCGCCGGACGAATCGACTGTCTTTCCACAAAAGATGCTTGTCGACTGGGTCCGCGTTTACAAAAATACCCCCTGATTTGCCTCATCGCTGAGTAAGCTTGCCGAAAAGGCTCACCTGCGCTTTTATAACTCATTTTCGCCGCAGCTTATGACCGGCTTCGGCTTTCTTATGTTTGAGTGGCTCACTTGCCGGATTAAAAGTTAGCTGGATTGATTCTATGTAGCTTATGTTCAGCTATCGCCCTTTCCAGCCATTCGACGATAGCCGGTTTATAATCATAATCCTCCGGGTTACGCAGGTCATCGGCCTCTAATGGTCCGGCACCGCCTATAATCTTTCCGAATGTGGTGCTTTCAACAGCGTAAATTTTGCCGTTTGTATGCTGCCAAAATCCTTTGAGCGTTTCCATATCCGTAATTTTACGGGATTTTGCTAAAAAAACAATATCACCTCTATTTTTTCATCGCTCTCGTTTGGATTTTACAGTTTTTGTAGTATACTTTATTTGAATGTTAGCTTCTGCAAACACATCATTCCGATAACACATTTGAAGTTAATGTACAATATATTACATTAAACAAAGTGGCTGATATGGGAATTCAAAATTTATCAGAAGACGTTTTTTATGTAACTTTGCCTAAACATCCGCATTTGAGTACTGAGCTTGACAGAATCAGCGACATCGCCGGTAACAGCTCCGGCTGTGATGTGGTGGTTGATTTTTCCAAAGTAGAGATTTTGACTTCAGGGAGTGTCTGCAATCTGATGATATTGAGGGAGCTGCTAAGCACAATGGAACGTCAGCTCATATTATGCAGTCTTTCTGCCCAAATCAAAAATGTCTTCACCTTAACCGGCCTTGAAGACCTATTCGAGTTCGCTAATGACAGGTTCGGTGCCCTCGAATCTATGAAGCGGATACCTTATTTGCACGATTGAGCCAGCGAACAGAATCCTTTCGGTATATGTCTTGTCAAGGTTACCACTTTATCTGCTGAAGTTCGTGTGTTTTTCGGTGATTAGTCATATCGGGAGCCAGTGCAGTTATCGTTATAAAACCATCTACCAATGATACAGTATCTGTAGGTTCCTCATCGGTATGGTTGGGCTCTCCCGCTAATTGAAATACGGTCTGGCCTTGTTCGTTTTTCTGCGGGATATAATATTCATCGAATCCTTTGTTGGATTGAGACACCACCCTTACGCCTTTTGGCTCGACTTCGGATAATAGTGGTACATTGATATTTATCACATCGCCGCTGTCAATCGGCATAAGTTTTTTCAGGATTTTCACACAATATTTTGCCGCCTTTTCGAAATCCATATCTTCTTCGTTGGCAAGACTCATAGCAACTGCCGGTATTTTCAAAAGCGCCCCTTCCATCGCTGCTGCGACCGTGCCGGAGTAATAGACGTTTATTCCCAC
>CAYSJK010000297.1:0-1803 GCA_964431375.1 uncultured Pirellulales bacterium | reverse complement strand
GTTTGACCTCGCCGGTAACATGCGGAATCATCTGGACGTCTCTGCCGAGGTAGTCTCCGTGACGTTCCTTGTTGAGAACCGAACTGAATATCTGCCCGCTTGTAGCAAAATTTGCCCTGCTTAAATTCATATCGAGCATTCTCTCGTATGTGCCCAGGTCCATATCGCATTCCATCCCGTCATCGAGCACGAACACCTCGCCGTGCCGGAATGGATTTAGCGTGCCGGAATCGATATTCAAATAGCCTTCGAGCTTAATTGGCGCAACTTTTAGCCCCTTATCCTGCATCAGCTTGGCCAGGCACGATGAGAATATCCCCTTGCCTAAGCCGCTCATCACCGTTCCCATTACAAATACGTAGCGGGTCTTTCCTTTTTTGTAACCGGCAGGTAACGGCGAGAAAAATTCACTCTCAGTTGAAATGTCACTGACCTTCTGTAACAAGTCTCTACTATCGCTCATAGTTTTTGCTTTCTTTACTTATTTTTTCCATCCCATGTCGAAGTTAACAACGTCATCTTTTGTTCCATATAAGCCATCGTAACCAGCTGAAAGCAGAATATAATTATCTGCTCTATTTGGTATGCTTTGTGTGGTGACTTTGTAGTTCCTGGTCATTTTATAAAAGATTGTCGGGTCTTCAAAAAGCGGGTGTTTTTTACCCGGCACTCCCAGAGCAAGCAGGGCATGATTGTCTTTGTAATTGTAAATATTTTCAGGATTGTCTGGGTTGCTTATGTCGTGGGCGGTTGTCGATGCATTTGCCCTGTAATAAAGAACTGGCATTCCTATTGTTCTGCCTGAACGGCGTTTCTTCGCGTATGTATCACATATTACCAAGTTGTTTCCGTCAAATGGGCCGACATTCTCAAATATCTCATTCAAACGAAATGCGTTAGCGTTTTCAGGAGGCAGATAAGGTCCTTTTCTGATATATTGATCATATAACTCAGGTTTCCCTGGATAAAGTTTTATCGTTCCTTCTGCATTCATGCCATCTCTTCTAAAATCTGAATATCGATGAAAGCCTAAAAGATCACGACCCATCATAGCTTCGCAAAGCTTCATCGCACCACAATATGGCTTTCCGGCCGGATCCAGCGCATCGGATGGCGGATAATCACCAAACTCGTTTTTGAAAAGCTCCAGCGCAGTATCGATATTTAAAAGTTGGGCCATCTGTTTAACATATATAGTGTGCCTCCTTGCATTTGAAAGTCCCGGGATTAGTAGTAGGAGCAATGACAAAGGCAGCCACACCGCAGGAATAGCGATTCCCACAATGGCAAAACCTTTGCCTTTTAATTGACCAGCACTTTTGCTGATTTTCACTAAGCTTATTATGCCGAGAATTATTGCTGGTATCGCGGTGAAAATCGCGAATAAGACGCTCAAAATCCCAAGTACGAAAGACGCGATCGCCAGCCCACTCGTTTTGGTATCTGGATTTGGAGCACTTGTTGAAGTACTTATCAAAACCCAATTACACGAATTACATACTTTAGCGTTATCGGGATTTTCTATTCCACATTTTGGACAATACATTGTAAGATTTCTTTCAATTCATTTTAGTTCACTTTATATTATGTCGAAATGACTCTTTACTAATGTCCTTCCCAACTATTAACAATCAATTCATTTGATGTCTTTTTACGAATTCTGCATATTGCTCCGGGGTGTCGATGCCGTCACAGGCGTGTTCGACTTTGCCGACCAGAATGGCAAAGCCGTTTTCGATTGCCCGTAACTGTTCGAGTTTTTCGATTCTCTCCAGCGGTGTTTGCGGCAGGGCGGTAATTTTC
>CAYSJK010000296.1:0-1804 GCA_964431375.1 uncultured Pirellulales bacterium | reverse complement strand
TATCATTTTAGGAGACAAAGATGAAAACCACAAAAATAATATCGGTTTTTGCCCTGATAACATTTATGGGATTATTAAGTTTTTCGATTCTGGCCGTTGCTGCTGATTCACAGCCGGGTGAAAACGTGCAGGAAACCAAGCCGACCGGAGAGCAATTACGGGCAGGTTACAATTTCATTCCCACTAAAGTTTATACTGTTGAGCAGGATCAGCAAATCCTGAAGCTTTTTGAGGGTCTGCGAGTTGCTGATGTTACCGATGGTATGGATAAAGCCGGCCTGAAAAATATCGGCCTGATGTCGCCGGAAATTCACGCCGCCTGGAAGGACACCGAGCATTTTAAGCATCGCTTTATCGGTATTGCATTGACCGCTCGCTACGTCCCGACAAATAAGGCACCTGCCAACTTTAACGAAACTAAAGATTTTGACCGCTGGGTCGGCAATTGGTACAACAAGCTCTCAAGTGAGCCGTTTGTGCCGCTGATTCGCAAAGGTACTGCCATTGTTCTTGATGATGCTCCGGATGCTGATGTTGGCTCAATCGGCTCGAATAATATTATGGGCTGGCAAATGGCAGGTTGCGTTGGTGTTGTTACCGATGCTACTGCTCGCGACACCGACGAAATTGCCATTGAGAAAATACCACTTTATTTTAGAAAAGTTGGCCGTGGTATTCGCCCGGGCAGAAATGAAATCGAGTCCGTCAACCGCCCTATTGTCTGCGGAGGCGTCTTAGTTGAGCCCGGTGACATTATCGTCGCCGATGGTGATGGCGTTGTTGTGGTCCCTCGGGCAAGGGCGAAGGAAGTTGCCGAATACGCAAAAGCAACGATTGAAAGCGACAAAGCCGGACGAAGAGAACTATACAAAAAGCTTGGCCTACCGCTTGATGATTCGGTTAGGTAATAGATAGCATAAGCTTAATACCAAGTTTTTTTACGTCTATAATTGAGCTAAAAAATGAATCGTATCATTTATTTTAGCTTTATACTAACTTGCTTGGCTGGCTGTAGCTCGCGAACATTTACCAACACGCAGCGGGCGGCTATTGAGCAAATGCTGCTTTCCGGGGCGGTTGACAGCGCACTTGAAAAACTCGACATACCACAGGTAGCTGATAAGAAAGTTTACCTCGATTTTACCAATCTCAATTGCTATGACGTTGAATATGTTAAGGCAGCTGTCCGTGCTCGTTTTGCTGAAATTGGAGCTAATCTTGTAGAGGATGCCAACTCAGCCGATTACACTGCCGAAATTGCTTCGGGCGCGCTTGGAAACGAGTTTAAAAGTTTCCTTGTAGGGATACCGGCAATCCCTGTTCCGGGATTGTCAACGCCGTTGCCTAAATTGGCTTTAGCTCGCAGCATAGAGCAAAGCGGAATTGCGAAGCTGCTCATTTCTATTTATGCCGATGGGAAAAGCGTTTCCACAGGCCATTATTACGGCAAAGTTGAGCGGCGTGAGTCTTTTATTCTCTGGCTGCGTTTTCAGCCGACAGACGACATTCGCAAACGCTGGCAAACCGCCGACGAAAAAATAAAATCCATATCATCCAGAAAGGATGATTGATGCACTGGTGAAAAACTGAACTGTTATCCTGCTAAGAAGATGGCTAATTAGAATTGTTCGAGGAAGCGAAGGTCGTTCTCGAAAAACAGTCGGATGTCGGTAATGCCGTATTTTCGCATGGCTAAGCGTTCGATGCCGAAACCGAACGCCCAGCCGGTATATTTTTCGCTGTCTATTCCGACGGCATCGAAGACGTTCGGGTCAACCATGCCGCAGCCGCCCATTTCCGTCCA
>CAYSJK010000295.1:0-1833 GCA_964431375.1 uncultured Pirellulales bacterium | reverse complement strand
GACGCCGAGGGTATCGAGTTCGACCATATTAGTTTTAATAAGGGCACAATCAGAATGGTTGTTGAGGGTGATATCGTAACGGCCACAATCAGGTTGGGTATATTTAAGGATATGTTCGAGAATCAGGAACATGGGCCGGCTATAGAAGACATTGAAAGCATCGACTTAGAAGATTACCAATAAAAAAGAGCGGGTCTATAAGCCGAGTTCTGTATTCAGCGGCCATTTATCTTGGCCAACTGTTACCAGTTGGCTCATGCGACCTACCTGCCGGTTGAATCCACCATAGGCGAACTCATACTCGGGCCGAGTTACCGGCTGCTTGGTCTTGCAGGCGGTGGGGTTTACCCTGCCAGCGCCGTCACCAGCACTGCGGTGCGCTCTTACCGCACCATTTCACCTTTACCTGTGTCCCGCGAATCGGAACAACAGGCTGTGTATTTTCTGTGGCACTTTCCCGCGGGTTGCCCCGGGTGGCCGTTAGCCACCACCGTTGCCCTGCCCTGCTCGGACTTTCCTCCCCCGCCGTTTTGCTTCGCAAAAGCGAAGCAGCGGGAGCGGCCGCCCGACCCACTCTTTATTATATTCTTTATAGACTACAATTTAATTATAACAAAAGTTCGTTATATTTTCTACTTCTTACGGGCGATTTCGAAGTGTTTTTTGAAATGTTCGTCATCGGTATTTGGAAAATCGCTTCTGAAGTGTACGCCTCGGCTCTCCTGTCGCATTTGCGCCGATTTAGCTATAAGCAGACAAATTGTGAGCATATTCTGGCATTCCCAGCCTTGGGGTGAATCAAAGGTTTTGTCCATTACATATCGCTGCCAGAATTTGATAATCTCCTGACATTCTGCAAGTGGCTGGTCGCTTCGATTGATGCCGACATTTCGCCACATAAGAGAGCGAAGTGAGTTTCTGACATCGGTAGTGTCTAAAAGAGTACGGTCTGAGTGTGGAACTTGATATTTTATGTGAGGATGCTTGTTGTGAGAGATGCCTGATTTTTTGTTCAGTAAAACCGATTGCCCGGCTATTTTACCGAAAACCAGACCTTCGAGCAGGGAATTGCTGCCAAGCCGATTTGCGCCGTGCAGGCCGGTGGATGCAACCTCTCCACAGGCGTAAAGATTTTCGATACTCGTCGCTGCTTTGGCGTCGGTCTTTATGCCGCCAACCATATAGTGTGCGCTGGGACGAACAGGAATCAAATCTTTACTAACGTCTATATCAAAACTTTTACACAGTTGGCTGATTAGGGGAAATCTTTCGGCGAAGTGGTTTTTATCAAAGTGCCGAACGTCCAGATATACATGTGTTGATTCGGTTTTCCGCATTTGCTCAAGTATAGCCCGGCTGACTATGTCTCTTGGAGCAAGCTCGGCAGATTTGTGATAATCTTTCATAAAGCGCCGGCCTTTATTATCTAATAGAACGGCGCCCTCGCCGCGGAGCGTCTCGGTAATCAAGGCGCGCGTTGCACCAGCGATATAGAGCGTGGTTGGATGGAATTGCATAAATTCCAGGTCCTGCAGTATGGCACCTGCTCGGTAAGCCATAGCCAGTCCATCGCCGGTGGCAACTTCCGGATTTGTAGTTTCGCGGTAGAGCTGGCCAGTTCCACCAGATGCCAAGATTGTGTTTACCGCCCAGATTATTTGAGGTCCTCTGTGGTTATCGTGGCCGATTATTCCTATGCACTGGTTGTCTTCGTTGGTGAGTAAGTCTATGATAAAGAAATTTTCGATTACTTCAATATTTTGATTTTGTTTGACCTTTTTTATCAGCGTCTCGGCAATTATTCTGCCGGTTTCATCGCCGTGAGCGTGGGCG
>CAYSJK010000294.1:0-1836 GCA_964431375.1 uncultured Pirellulales bacterium | reverse complement strand
TTGTCAAAAGGTTCTGCACAGGCGCTATGAGTCACGGCTCAATCAGCAAAGAAGCACACGAGTGCCTGGCAATAGCAATGAACCGCATCGGTGCGATGAGCAATACCGGCGAAGGTGGAGAAGACGCCTCGCGCTATAACCCGGAGACCAACGGTGACTCGAAAAACTGCGCTATCAAACAGGTCGCCAGCGGCAGATTTGGCGTAACAATAAATTATCTTGCCCACGCAAAAGAGCTGCAGATAAAAATTGCTCAGGGCGCAAAGCCGGGTGAAGGCGGCCAGTTACCCGGGCACAAAGTAACCGATGAAATCGCAAAATTACGATACTCCACGCCGGGTGTTACACTTATCTCGCCGCCTCCGCATCACGACATATACTCGATTGAGGACCTGGCACAGCTTATATACGACCTAAAATGCAGCAATCCGGAAGTTAAGGTTTCGGTGAAACTCGTTGCCGAAGTCGGCGTCGGCACAATTGCCGCGGGCGTAGCAAAAGGCAACGCCGACGAGGTCCTTATCAGCGGCCATGACGGCGGAACCGGCGCAAGCCCGCTGTCTTCGATAAAACATACCGGCTGTCCGTGGGAACTCGGCCTGGCCGAGACTCAGCAGGTGCTCGTAATGAACCGCCTGCGCGACCGGATAAGGGTCCAGGTTGACGGTCAGCTAAAGACAGGAAGAGATGTTGTTATTGCCGGGCTTTTGGGAGCCGAGCAGTTCGGATTCGGCACCGCGGCCCTCGTTACAATTGGCTGTACTCTTTTGCGTAAATGTCACGAAGGAGCATGCCCGTTTGGAATCGGGACACAGGACCCGGAACTGCGAAAAAGGTTTCAAGGAAAGCCCGAATACGTTCAGCGATTTATGCTTTTTGTTGCTGAAGAGGTACGGCAGATTATGGCGCAGCTCGGCATAAGAGCATTCGAAGAATTAGTAGGCAGAGTCGAGCGGCTGCATACTGCCAAAGCGGTCGACCACTTCAAGGCCAAAGGGCTTGATTTTTCGGCCATTTTTCAGCAGCCGGAGGTTTCCGACAAAAGCATGCTTCGGCTGAGCCAGGCACAACCGAACAAGCTCAAAGACCATCTTGACTGGCAGATTCTGGAAAAAGCCAAAGCCGCTATTGAAAAAAAGAAAAAAACCGTCATTGAAATGCCGATTCGCAACGTGAACCGAACAGTAGGCACAATTTTGAGTAATTGCATCGTCTCTAAGTATGGCCCGCAGGGTCTGCCGGATGGCACACTGGAAATAATCCTCCACGGCTCAGCGGGACAGAGCTTCGGCGCATTTTTAGCCGGCGGTATAACGCTTCGGCTTATCGGCGAAAGCAACGACTATCTCGGCAAAGGTCTCTCCGGCGGCAGAATCATCGTCCAGACGCCGGATAAATCTCCCTTTATGGCGCATGAAAATATTATCGCCGGCAATACTCTTCTATACGGCGCCACATCCGGCGAAGTGTTCATTAACGGTATGGCCGGTGAGCGCTTTGCGGTACGTAACAGCGGTGCCACCGCCGTTGTTGAAGGCCTCGGCGACCACGGCTGTGAATATATGACAGGCGGAATGGTTGTCGTTTTCGGCAAGACGGGTTGTAATTTCGCTGCCGGTATGAGCGGCGGAATAGCGTATGTTCTTGATGAGGCACAGCTGTTTGATACGCTCTGTAATCTCGATATGGCCGAACTGCAAAACGTCTGGCGGCAGGAAGATAAAGAGCTGCTCTACGGTTTGATTCAGCAACATTTGAAGTGGACCAACAGCCCACGGGCAAAGCAAATCCTGGACGCCTGGCCGGATATGGTCGGCAAGTTCGTAAAGGTTGTCC
>CAYSJK010000293.1:0-1854 GCA_964431375.1 uncultured Pirellulales bacterium | reverse complement strand
CTGGAGTGCTCTATGCTTATAAACTTACCGGCAATGAAAAATACAAAGAGGCGGCTGATAAACTGTACAATTATTATAAAACTAAAGCCCCCAAGAGCTCGGACGGGATATTATACCACCTCAACAACGCTCCGCAGCTCTGGAGCGACTCAATGTTTATGGCGCCGCCATTTCTTGCTTTTATGAGTGATTATGACGAAGCCGTTAAACAGGTCGACGGGTATAGAAAATACCTGTGGAACAAAGAAAAGAAGCTCTTTTCCAACATTTGGGATGACAGGAGAAAAAAATTCAAGCGCGAAGACCTCTGGGGGACAGGTAATGGATGGTCGGCTGCTGGTTTGGCCCAAATCATTGAAGTTTTGCCTGAAGAAAACAAGACGCAGCGTAAAAAGTTAATTGGTTACGCAAAGGAGCTGTTAGACGTCTGTATTTCTTTTATGCGCCCTGACGGATTATTTCACGATGTTCTCGACAAGCCTGACACTTTTATCGAGACCAATCTGTCTCAAATGCTTGCATATTCGATTTACAAGGGTGTAAAGGCAGGCTGGCTGGAAGAATCATACCTTAAAGATGCTGGCAAAATGAGGATGGCTGCACATAGCAAAATTGACCGATATGGCCTTATTCAGGGCGCCTGCAGCTCACCCCTTTTTAATAAGCCGGGTACTTCTACCGAAGCACAGGCCTTCTTTTTGTTGATGGAGGGAGTGTATCTGAAGTTGCACAGTTGAACAACATCTTGAGAAAATCAAACACACCATAACTGTTGAAAAAGCCCTTGTTTTTCTAAATAATATAAAATATAATTGTTGTTTTTAATCTGAGTACTTAATCTATCACAGACCGATAGAACCGATACGATGAGAGTGAGAGTAAGAAAATCATAAAAGGAGAATGACTATTGTCAAAAACAAGCACTTCTATAGTTATGTTACTGCTGCTGGCCTTTTTGACGAGTTTTCTTGCCGGATTTAGCAGGAGTGAATACAGCAGAAAATCGGACGAATGGTATCGCAGCGAAGAAGGCAGGCGTGCGGCCGACAATATTCTATCGTGGCAATCAATACACGGCAGCTGGCCTAAAAATTTGGATACGAAAGCCAGGCCGTTTTTAGGTGACCCGAATACACTCAAGGGCACTTTCGACAACAGCGCAACAACAGGCGAATTGCGCTTTCTGGCACGGGCCTTTCTCGCAACCAAGGACCCCCGTTATCAGCAGGCATTTCTCAAGGGGCTCGACCATATCCTTGAAGCACAATATCCCACCGGCGGCTGGCCGCAGTCTTATCCACCGGGCAAAGGTTATCATCGATACATAACCTTTAATGACGAGACGATGGTGCTTCTGATGCGGTTGCTGCGCGACGTTGCTACATCGAAAGATTATGCGTTTGTTGATGCTAATCGACGAAAAGCTGCGCAGTTAAGTTTCGACCGCGGTATAGAATGTATTCTCAAGTGCCAGATTGTTATAAACGGTAAATTAACGGTCTGGTGTGCGCAGCATGATGAGGTTGATTACAGTCCTCGTCCTGCTCGCTCGTATGAATTGGTATCTCTGAGCGGCTATGAGAGCGTTGGTATACTCCGGTTGCTTATGAGTATTGACAATCCCAGCCCGGAGATAATTCGAGCCGTTAAAGCAGGCGCGGATTGGTTTGAGCGGTCAAAGCTCACCGGTATTCGGCAAGTGAAAATCAACGGCGACAAGGTCATCATTGAAGACCCGAACGCCCCCCCGCTGTGGGCAAGGTTCTACGAAATTGATACTAACCGCCCCTTTTTCTGCGGGCGGGATGGCGTAAAGAAATATAAACTTTCAGAAATCGAATTTGAACGCCGCGA
>CAYSJK010000292.1:0-1862 GCA_964431375.1 uncultured Pirellulales bacterium | reverse complement strand
GTCGATGCTTTTGCAACAGATTCAATTGCATGTGAATTAATGGGAATACCTGCCTGTGATGTCCCACATTTACGGATGGGAGCCCAAAGAGGCTATGGTGTAATTGATCTTGATAAAATCTGTGTGTCTCCCGGGAACTGGAAAGAAGTTCAGAGCCCTTTTGATTTGTCTCCAGATAAAATGTCGATTGAATTTCCGGGGATTACTATTTTAGACCAACAATCATGTAGCGCCTGCCAATCAACATTATTAATGTTTCTAAAACGACATGGAAAGCGGTTGCGTGACAATATATCAGATGAAAAAGAGATTGTTATCGCTATCGGTAAAGGCCATAAACAGCTGCCGGATGGTACATTGTGTGTCGGCAACTGTACTGACCGATATAAAAACTGCAGAGCATTCATTCCTGGATGTCCGCCGGTAGCGAGTGAGATGCTGAAGGAGTATTTTCAATCTTAAAGATGAAAAAAAAGGAACTAACATCGTGAAACAGTGGCGTTTTGAGGTTTTTAATAAGCCGGGCTTTACAGATGTACGCGGCAAAAGCATTTTGGAAGACATCAATGAGTTAGGTATTAGTTCTGTCGAAGCAGTTCAATCGGCAACAGTATTTCTGATTGAGGCGGACCCCTCGACTACGCTCGGGACAGGCTTCGACAAGGCCTTAGCCAAGCGTGTAGCTCAAGAGCTGCTGGCAGACCCGGTCTGCGAAGAATATTATATAGGCAGAAGCGGAGCCCCGGCAGGGCTGGCAAAGGCAACATTAATCGAGATACATCTGAAAAGCGGAGTTACCGACCCGGTCGCAGATTCGGTTATGGCAGCTCTCGCTGACCTCTCGACTCCTTCGATTGCACTCAGGACAGGTACGCTCGGGGCAGGTATGGGCGTTAAAGCAAACAATGTTCGGACCGCACGAAAATATGTTCTTCTGGGTGATATAACAACGAAGCAAACCGAAACAATTGCAAAGAAAATCCTGGCAAATGACTGCATTGAAGACGTGATAATCGGCAATGAAGCAGAGCCGCCAAGCCCGCACCTTAAACCATACGAGCTGAAGATAGTACACTGGCCAATATGTGAGCTTGATGATGATGGCTTGATAGCTCTTAGTAAAGAAAAGGACCTGTTTTTGAATCTGGTTGAAATGCAGACAATTCAAAAACACTACAGGCAGCTCGGCAGAGAGCCCACCGACGTAGAATTAGAGACATTGGCACAAACCTGGAGCGAGCACTGTGTTCATAAGACACTTAAAAGCTCTGTAGAAATGTCAATCAATGTGGGTTCGGCAAGCTCACCACAGGGTGAGCAGATACACTTCGACAATCTGCTAAAGGAAACCGTTTTCAAGGCGACCGAACAACTCGATAAAAAATGGTGTATATCCGTCTTTGCCGACAACGCCGGAGTGGTGGAATTTGACGAGGATTCTGCAATATGCTTCAAGGTTGAAACTCATAATCGTCCCTCAGCTCTGGACCCTTATGGCGGGTCAGCTACGGGTATCGGCGGTGTCATTCGCGACCCGATGGGGACCGGTCTGGGTTCACGGCCTATCGCCAATACAGACATATTCTGTTTTGGACCGCCGGATAAGAAATTAGAGGATATTCCCAGAGGAGTATTACATCCGAGGAGAGTTATGAAAGGTGTGGTAGCAGGCGTTCGAGACTACGGCAACAGAATGGGAATACCAACGGTCAACGGGGCAATCTACTTCGACGAAAGATACTTAGGTAATCCATTGGTGTATTGCGGAAATATCGGCATAATTGATAAAAATAAGTGCTTTAAGAATCCGCAAAGCGGAAATCTCATTATAGTAGTGGGTGGCCGGACAGGCAGAGACGGGA
>CAYSJK010000291.1:0-1902 GCA_964431375.1 uncultured Pirellulales bacterium | reverse complement strand
CAGAAAAAACCCTTGGCAGCCTGAAAAATCTACCTACAAACATGAAGTGCACCCATTGAAGCACTACGGACAAAATGTAATTTGGGTAAGTAATCCTTTGGTGTTATAAGAGAGGATTAAGATGCCATTGTCGAAATGCACACGATTAGTTTTGTTTGTATTTGGAACTGGACGGTCTTTGGTTCTTTGGTCGTGTTTGATTTCATTCATGTTTCTCATAGGATGTGGAACACTTGATCTTACTAAGGAACACACAGGACCAGCACCCATTTGTGACATCCACAAATGCGAAATGCACCCTGAACGTATTAGTGTCGGAGGAGAAATTGTATACATGGGAAATTATTGGGAAATATGTCGAACACAGTTTCCCCATCACGGCGGTAACAGATATCATGGTGAAACAGAAAAGACTCCATACGGAAGGAATGTCATAGATTATGTATGTCCTGAATGCGATAAGGCATATCATCTATATTGGAAAAATACACAAAAAGTAAATACAGAAAAAGAAAAGTAAAATTTAACAAATCATTGAAATCTGCATCCGCCTATAACTTTTAAATCATCAATCAGAAAACAGAAATGAATAATCTCTGCGACCTCGATGTCCTCTTTGGCAAATATTATTTGAGATTCGTTTGCGCAAATTTCTTAGCCGCATCGGCTAATAAACTCTCAGTGTTGGCAATTGCATAATCCAAGTCCATTGTTTTTTCTGTGATACTGCTCACAGCGGTAATTCCGAAATTCTGCCACTGTTGTTCTGACAGTGCAACTCTTCCAGCGATAACAGCGACCTTCGCCCGGCTTAGTTTGGCGGCTTTTGTAATCCCGGATACAACTTTGCCCTGGAGAGATTGTGAATCGAATCGCCCCTCGCCTGTAATGACCCAGTCTGTATCGCTGATTTCTTTTGCTAAGCCGGTCTCGTTTATAATTGTCTCGGCGCCGCTGACCAGCTTTGCATCCATAAAGGCAACTGCGCCTGCTGATAATCCTCCTGCTGCGCCGCTTCCGGGGGTTTTGTCTATTTGCTTTCCCAATTGCCGGCTCACGACCTCGGCTAAGTGATTTAATCCCGCTTCGAGCCGTTCGACCATCTCAGCGGTAGCTCCTTTTTGCGGGCCGAATGTCCTGGCGGCTCCGTTTTCGCCGCAAAGTAAATTATCGACATCGCAAAGAACTTCAATCTCGGGCAAATCCAGTTTGTCAGGAGTGATTATTTGAGCAATGTGTTCCAACTGTCCGCCGCCAAGACCGATTGTCCCGCCATCCGGACCCAGGAACTGCCACCCAAGCGCCTGCGCAGCACCGACTCCGCCATCTACGGTTGCACTGCCGCCGACTGCCAGCAGAATCTTGTCGGCACCATAGTCCGAGGCCGCCCGTATGAGCTGGCCTGTACCAAAGGTGGTTGTCTCAAGGGGATTGGCTTGCCCGGGACTTAACAATTCGAGGCCGCTTGCCTTTGCCATCTCTACCAAGGCAACCTTTGTATCCGGGAAGAATGCAAAGCCGGCATTGACCTGCATCGGCGGTAATGGACCCATAGCTTGCACCTCGACCCATTCTCCTGGGCGTGCAGCCATCATGGCCTCAGCCGTTCCTTCTCCACCGTCAGCCATTGGAATACTGACAACCTTAAGAGCAGGATAAATCGACTGTAAGGTGTCTTTAACAATCTTGCAGGCACGAACTGCACTGATACTCGATTTAAACGAATCCATCGCAACTATGACCTTCAATTTCTGGGCCCTCTAAAGAATTATGACAGTGAAAAGGAGCTTACATATTTTTGTCTTTCATTAATCCAGTGATTTGCCTGCAGGAAGACTCACCTCTATTAAATTACTGTTACTTTTCGGCAAAGAACCAGGCGCAAGACTTAAAAGGCCCTGG
>CAYSJK010000290.1:0-1908 GCA_964431375.1 uncultured Pirellulales bacterium | reverse complement strand
GTTTTTCGGACGCTGATTGCTCTTTCTTAGGCCAAATAACAAAAAGAACATCGTCTCATTGATATTCAATCCATACTTTATTTAGCTGTTTGACTTAAACCCGTACAGTTTTTGTATGTTTTAGATGTTATATCGGAGCAAGTTTTGCCCGAGTTAAGCAAAAAATAGGATGGATTGCCGCTATTGTCTTATTATTTTATAGGACTAATAACACGGTATCTTGAAAATATTCGGTTAAGCGCGCGCGCCATTCTGTCAGGTATCTGCGTGGTATGAATTTTTTATGATAGCAGCGGTTATACTATAGCCAATACATACCTGCTAATCCTCCTCGATACGCATGATAAAGTACGTTATAAGAATCAAACGAACCAGGAAGCAATTCTCAACAGCAGGCGTTTTTTTAGGCCGTGGACATAAGCGGTAGCTCGCATAGTCGCTCTAATTGCACCGGCAATATCGGCATCACTGCTTTTTGGCAAAATGGTATTTGAGATGTTCTCAGTTTCACTAATCTCAAACCTATAGCCCCTTATTACTACCACGGGAATGCCCGCTGCTGTCTGGCCAAAAAGAAGTGCTGAAGCTGCAGCCAGTTCATAGGCAACTAAATCCATCCCACCGAATTTCGGTTTGCCGAATAAGTCTTTCTGTCCGAATTTTTTTGAAATCGGCTCAATACCCGACGAGCCAACCGCAAAATCCATCGTGCCGAACGGTATCATCTCTGTATCAGCCAAAATGACGGCCACTTCCTTGCCGGAGAGCTTCTGGATTTGCTCTCTGAGCTTTCTCGCCTCGGCGTCCGGGTCCTCGGGCAATAGACCAAATATGCCGGGTGGATGGTTCGAGCCATCAATACCTGCATCGCAAGTGTTTATTCGGCCATCCCTGCCTTTTGTTATGCAGAGTGCCTGCTCGTGTTCGACAAGCACGCTGGCGGATTCGCTATCCTGCGAGGCGTTTATAATGTAGTGTTCAAGAGCACCTTTAAGAGGAATAATTGCCAGAATCTGATGGCCTTCGTCAAAAATTACCTGCAGCCATTTGGCATCCTTGCCGGTTTGCGCTGATATTCTTAGGGCCTTTTTGCCGGGCGTTACTTCGCTGCGTTTCCTTATTCGCCCGAGGGCCTTGGATACAATCTTGCTGGTAATAACAATAATATCCTTATTTTCCAGACTACCAATTTCGCCATTGACAGATTCGACAATAATTTCAGCAAGATTATCCCCCCGCTTGACCTCCGGTATTGTCTGCAGGCCCAGGACTTTTATCTTCTTCATTATTTGTTCCTCTGATAATTGACAGCTCACGAAGCGTTCGTTCAGAAAAACCAGTTAAACAAACATCATCGCCAAATCGTTTTACATCAACATAATGTAACCCGACTGCTTTGCTCAACTCAGCCATTGGTTCGGTTATATTGACGCTGCCTTGTGCTCCGAGTATTTTCGGGCAGATGTAAACGCGGATTTCATCGACGAACCACTCCTTCAAAAAAGAAGCTATAACCGTCGGCCCACCTTCTACAAGCAATTGAGCGATGTTGCGTTTGGCTAATTCATCATACAGAAAGTGTAAATTGGACCGGCCCTGCATATCAGGATAGGCAAGCACCTCGGCTCCCTTTTTGGAAATCCTCTCTGCAATTTTGGGATTAGTCTGGAGGGCTTGCTGGCTTGTAATGATTAGTACCGGGCTTTTTTTAGCTGTTCTAAGCACCCTACACTTCAGGGGAATTCTAAGGGAGCTATCCAATACAATTCTAACGGGTTTTTTGCCCCTGCTGGGCCGGGCTGTCAACAACGGGTCATCAGCGATTATGGTATTAATACCTACTAAAACGGCCCCAACACGACGACGCAGGTTCTGCGCGTCTTTTCTGCTTAATTCATTGGAAATCCA
>CAYSJK010000289.1:0-1942 GCA_964431375.1 uncultured Pirellulales bacterium | reverse complement strand
GTAAAACCGCATCTTGTCTTTTTCCTTCGACTTCGCTCAGGATGGTGAGCCTGTCGAACCATTCTTCCCCTTGTTTTCATTGTCACATTTAACTCCTAAATTAAACGGTTATATTTGTAATGATGAGATTTCCAAAATAGGCAGTAATGTAGCATAGGCAATTACACCAATTATCGCAGCCATAAAAATTATAATAATCGGCTCGATCGCTGCACTTAATCTTTCAATAACTACGTCAGTGGAGGTCTCGAGGTTTTCACTGATATTTTTTAGCATTGTCTCCAGCTCGCCGCTTTTCTCCCCAACGGCGACCATATGAGCGATAGCGGGGTCAATAACGCCGCTATCCCTCAAAGGCGTTGCGATATCGGCACCGGCAAGAATTCTCTCGCGCGCTTTGTGAATGGCCTGTCTCATAAGAGTATTTCCGGTGACTTCTGAGACAACGCTAAGAGATTCGGCCATGGCGAGCCCTGAACTGAGAAGAGTTGAAAGAGTTGTCGCAAAACGCGAGACAACACGCTGTTTTATAAGTGAGCCGAACAGTGGTAGAGACAATATAAATTTATCACGCAAATATGCCCCACGCTCGGTTTTAAAGAACCGTTTAAGACCAAAGACGGTTCCGGCAATTACTGCAATAACAACGAGCAGCCACCAACTGGTCAGCACAAAGCCGACGGTCATCAATTGCTTGGTAATCCAGGGTAATTCATGCCCAGCAGCCTTTATCTGTTCACCTATACTTGGGATGACTTTGATTGTCAGAATCAGGATCGCTGCAATGCAGAAGAAAATGAGGATGAACGGATATATCATTGCTGTCATTACCTTTGTTTCGACTCGCTGGCGTTTTTCCATAAAATTGGCAATGGTCAAAAGAGATTTCCCTAAGCTGCCGGTTACTTCTCCGACGCGGACCATACTTACATATATGACATCAAAATAATCGCTGTAATCTTTCATGGCATCGGTAAATGACTCGCCGGTTACAACGCGGTCGCGAATATCAGTAATGGCATTTTTAAATCGCACATCTGAGACTTGTAAGGTAAGGACCGAAAGAGCCTCAGTCAGTTTAATCCCTGAATTAAGCAATGTGGCCATTTGCTTGGTAAAATCGATTATCTGGCTCTTACCGCCTCGTGCAAATATTGAAAAAAGCGCAGCTTTGCTTTCGGCACTGGCGCTGACTTCTGTAATTGATGAAGGGTGGATGCTTCGAACCCGAAGTTGTTTTCGTGCGGCATAGGGGCTTTCAGCGGTAATTGAGCCTTTGACCTTTTTGCCGTCTGCTGCTATCGCTATATAATGATATCTTGGCATAAATTAAACTAAAAATTGAAAAATAAAAGTTTAAACCAAAACGCAAAATTTAGAAATTTTTACTTTTTTGCTTTCTACTACATTATATCCGCTTGTGTTACTCTTAATATCTCAGATACGGTTGTTATGCCCTCAACGACTTTCCTTGCACCATCCATTCGGAGAGTCTGCATCCCTGCGTCCAGGGCCACTTTCTTTATTGTACCGGCAGGTTCCCTTTTGTATATCATGTTCTGAATTTCTTCGTTAATGAGCATTATTTCATAAATACCTGTTCTGCCACGATAACCTGTCTGAAAGCATCTTTCGCATCCCTGGCCGACAAAAAATTTGCCGCCGTTGGCTGGTGAGCCGGATAGCCCTATGCCAAGCTCTCTTAACTCATGAGACGAAGGTTCAGCAACCTTTTTGCATTCGGGACAGACCTTTCGCACTAATCGTTGAGCTACTATGGCAATTAAGGATGAGCTTACCAAATATGGTTCGAGGCCTAAATCCAAAAGCCGGCTCACTGAGCCTGCTGAGTCGTTTGTATGCAGCGTGCTGAAAACCAGATGGCCGGTAAGCGAAGATTGTATTGCCATACGGGCCGTCTCAATATCTCGAACCTCACCAA
>CAYSJK010000288.1:0-1960 GCA_964431375.1 uncultured Pirellulales bacterium | reverse complement strand
CCGGTGGTGCAGTATCGGAAGATGTAAAAGCCTTATGGAGAAATGTCACCTATGCCCTTGGTTAGAGGCGATTTGCAAATGATAACAGAGAAACAGTCACGGTTTGATTTTGATTTGTTGGCTGATAAATATGACTCATGGTACGAAAGTACCAAAGGCCGAATGTACGACCGCTTGGAAAAGAAAGCAATCAGCCACTACCTTTCACCAGGTGCCAAAGGTAAGAAATTGTTGGAAATTGGCTGCGGTACCGGCCATTGGAGCAGGTTTTTCAGCGAATATGGTTTTGAGGTTACAGGCGTTGATATTTCTGAGCGGATGATAAACACAGCTAAAAGTAAGAATATCTCCAATGCGTCGTTCCAACTTGCTGATGGCCATTCTTTGCCCTTTCCTGACGGGGACTTTGACGTAACAGCAGCTATTACAACTCTGGAGTTTGTTCGCGATGCCGAGGGTGTGCTACGAGAGATGGCACGCTGCACTCGCAAGCCAAAAGGGAGACTGTTGATAGGCGTATTAAATGAGTTAGCTCGATTAAATCGTAATAGAAAACAAAGACCTGAATCACCATATGCAAAAGCTCAATTGTTTTCTCCAAATCAACTGAAACAGCTTTTAGAACCGTTTGGCCGATTGGCTATAGTAACTGCCGGATTTGTACCTAACCAAAAGCTGTTTTTACCATTAGCACCATTGCTCGACATAGTTGGCCGATTTTTCCATATCCAATACGGAGCTTTTATTGCAGCGGAGGTGAGATTATGAAGGTCCAGGCAGAAATAAGTTTATATCCATTGCGCCAGAATGAATTGACGAAACCGATTCGGCAATTTATCGAGCTGCTGGAGAATAACAAGCTAAAGGTCGAACTCGGACCGATGAGCAGCCTCATCACAGGAGACAGCCAGGTTGTCTTCGAAAGCCTTCAAAAGGCCTTCGAGAGACTTGCTGAAAAATATGAGATTGTACTAACCGCAAAGATTTCAAATGCATGCCCCGAGGTTAATAAAGGCAAATAGGTTCTTTTGAAAAAACGGAGATGAAATATGGCGAAAGAAAGCAGCACTTTTCAGACTGATGAAAATAGACAAAAACAAATTCAAGCTGAGCAGGAGCAAATTCGTAAGAAAGTAAAACAAATAAAGCATCAGATACTTGTGCTGAGCGGCAAGGGAGGTGTCGGCAAAAGTACGGTGGCGGTGAATCTTGCAGTTTCACTCGCACTTGCTGGCAAGAAGGTTGGGCTTCTCGACATTGATATACACGGTCCAAGTATCCCAAAGATTCTAAACCTTGAAGGAAAAAGTCTGCAGGCGGCAGGAGATGTAATTTTGCCCATTGAAATGCTGGACAATCTCAAAGTTATGTCCATCGGTTTCCTGTTGCGTGCAAGTAGCGATGCTGTGATATGGAGAGGCCCGATGAAGTATCAAATGATAAAGCAATTCTTAAAAGATGTAGATTGGGGCAATTTGGACTTTTTGATTGTCGATTCGCCTCCCGGTACGGGAGATGAGCCGCTTTCGATTGTTCAGCTTTTGGAAAATGCCGATGGTGCAATTATAGTTACCACTCCTCAGGAAGTAGCACTATCTGACGTTCGAAAATGCATTACCTTTTGCCGCAATCTCAATCTGCCTGTTCTTGGTGTATTGGAGAATATGAGTGGTTTTGTCTGTCCGAAGTGCGGCCAGAGAACCGATGTATTTAAGTCTGGCGGCGGTGAAATTATGGCTAACGAGATGCACGTGCCGTTTTTGGGCCGGATTCCAATAGACCCACAAATCGTAGAAGCCTGCGATTCCGGCAGACCGTTTATATATCACTACAACCAAAGTCAAACGGCAAAGGATTTCGAAAAAATATTGAATCCCATTCTCGAACTTGACACCAATGCTCAGGAATTAATCGGAACACAATCTTTACAAACAGGAGATAAGAGAATGCGCATAGCAAT
>CAYSJK010000287.1:0-1962 GCA_964431375.1 uncultured Pirellulales bacterium | reverse complement strand
GGAGAGAACGTCAGTGGACACCTTATGCTCGGATTCCCCGAAGTTTACCGAAGCTTACGAAATATGGGTTACAGTGTTGAGGCGGGATTGTTTAGTGCGGCAGAGTGCGGGGCACCACACAGGCGGCAGCGGCTGTTCTTCCTGGCCCACGATACAAGCGGCGGATTCGAAACAAGCAAAATTCAACAGGCGGGGCAACCCGCACCCGGGGACGATGGTCCAGAGCTGGCCAACGCCGAACGTGCCGGAGAGGGGTTGCGAGCTATCGAAAGAAAACCGGCCGGAATCGGGCGGTCTCGACCTGCAATCGTCAGTAAGGATTTGGCCGACACCGCAGCACAGCGAATACGAAGGCCAGAGCCGGAGGGGGCAGCACCAGCCGACGGACAGATTGACGAACCTTGTTATGGCCGATGGCCTGCTCGACCGGGACAGCAGCAATACGAATGGGAAGAGCCAAGGGTTGTGGATGTCGCCGGAGGCAAGAAACGAAGTCGGCTGCCAGGTGATGCAAGGCATCTGTTTCTTTATGGTCCGCTTTTGAGAAATGGTGCAATGAACGTGGATACCAGACAAAAGCAGAAGGCATCCGTGCGGCCATTATTCAGGTTACAGGATTTAACGGCGAAAATCAAGGAAAATTTGCCCAGATTAATAATAATGTGGATTTAAATGATGAAAATCAGGGTTGAAATACCTAAAAAGTATCAAATTCTTTACGAAAAAGCCATATCAGGCCAAAGCAAAACGTCAGCAATCCATGTGCATTGCCTCGAATGCTGCGGCTGGCAAAAAGAAGAGGTCAAAAAATGCACCGACATAAACTGTGCATTATTTGCATATAGACCATATACAAGGTCGGATGATGCGGACTCAGGTTTCTCGCCACGTGCCAAAAATCGGGACGTGGCGCTCCGTGCAGGCGAGAACGCCGAACAGCCGGTCTTATTCATCTAAAGCTCTTTTAAAAGTTAAAACGTGGCGGCTTAGCTCAGTTTGGCTTGATGTGCCCGGCTCCAGGCCGTATTATATATGCGGCTTGCAGTTTGTTGTAGAAAGGAGAAGGTACAAATGGTCAAACTGAACTCACTCTGCAGGGCGTACCTGCAGGAACATTTCTGGCTTGCAGAAAGTACAAAACAGACAACGGAGAGGGCTTTTCGCTACCTCATAAAATGTGTGGGAAATCTTGAGCTTGACAGACTCAATTATCAGTTGTGCTCCAAATATAAGGGCTGGCTGATTCAAACGGGCAGGAGCAAGAATACCGCAAATATGTATATGAGAGCGATACAGCCGGTTCTGAAATGGGCAGTACGAATCGAGCTTATAGAACAAAATCCCATTGAAGGATTAAAGCAATACAAGGTGACGCAAATACCAATCCGAGTTTATGAGGACTGGGAATTTTGGAGAATGCTAAAATGCTGTTCTAACATCCGGCGGCAGGCGATTATTCTGATAGCAAGAACAGCAGGACTAAGACGCGGTGCAATTCTCAATCTGACAGCCAACAATATCCGCAACGGCTACATCTATGTAGAACCCAAAAAAGACACATCGACAACTTGGCTATGGGAGCCAAAGGATAAAGAGATTCGCAAAGTGGCGTTGGTAGTAGAAGTCGAAAATATTTTAAATCAGCTTAATTGCTTTTATCCCCTATTAAGCAAAAGGCAATATCAATCAAACATCGACTTGAAGAAAATGGGATTGCTTACAGAGAGCAGAAAGAAATGCCCATCGCTGAATTTCAGAAGGGAATTTATTACGATACAATGTAAAGCATTTGGCCGGCAAATCGGAACATTCCATGATTTACGCAGGACGTATATCACGGAAATGGCAACCAATTTACCACAATTTTTCGCAATGAAACTGGCCGGTCTTTCAAAATCAGAAACATTAACGACTTATTATACAGCAAGCAGGGAGTCAATGTTCGATACGGCGAGGGAAATC
>CAYSJK010000286.1:0-2040 GCA_964431375.1 uncultured Pirellulales bacterium | reverse complement strand
ATCGTTCTTAAGGAGAATAATCACCGATGAGGTCTCGAACTCCTACACAGCTTCATGCAAGTTTATATATGGAAGAATACTCTACGGCCAAAAAAGAAAAAGGCAGCTCTAAAGCTGGTAGAGATGCAAAAACCGGAAAGTGCATAGCTACAAGGGAAGTTACAAGAAAGAAGAAGTAGAATTACTATATCTACTCAAAACGACCGACTCTGGTTTTTGTTACTGATTAACACTGTTTTTAGTAACCAATTACCAGTTACCAATCAATTCTTATAATCCCGGCAGGTTATTTTCTTTGCTTACCTTTTTCAATAGCTCAAGGAGCTCGGTCAAGCTTTGGCTGATGACATCGGTATCGCTGCATACGCTCATAAAGTTCGTATCGCCGTCCCATCGCGGGACTATATGGATATGGAAATGCTCGGGCAGTCCGGCTCCGGCGCATCGGCCGAAGTTCATACCGACGTTGAAGCCGTGTGGTTGTATCGCCAGCGACAGGGCCTTTTGCGATTGGATGACCAGCTTAACCATTTCCAGCAGCTCCTCGTCGGTTGCATTATCAAGGTCCGGGATATGTCGGGCCGGTGCTATCAATAAATGGCCGTTGTTATAAGGGAAGCGATTTAGTATTACGATGCTTGTCTCTGTTCGCCACAAGACGGAATTTTTATCGTCATCCTGTGGATTATCCCGATTGTGGCAGATGAAGCAATCATGGCTCTGGCTCAGGCCCTGAATGTATTTAATTCGCCACGGCGCCCATAGATTTTCGCGTTCCAATATACTATACCTCTACTTTTATAGGGTAATTGGTTAAATCCGCTTTCGGTGGACTTACTTGAGAAGCTGCATTGAGAAGCTTTGTTTCATAGTTATTCGGGGTTTTACATCGATACCCATTGGCACAATGGCCTCTAACTGCACTTCGTACCGCTGATTGTACTGTTCTATCTGTCCGGTGTCGATATTAAACAGTTCCTCACCCTGGCCTTGCAGCCCCAGGACCTTATAGCCCCTGAGGAAACCGAACGTCCCGCGCATTTGGAATCTGCCGGAATAAGGCATTGGCGGCCAGTTGTCGGAAAGCGTCTCGGCAGGTGAATAAGAGCTGCGTATTACAGCGAGCTTACCTTTTTCGCTTTGCCGAATTTCGGCAAGTTTGTATGTAACATCCCTTGCTTTTCGCATCACCATTGGACCGGGAACGGGGAGCCTGGATTTCCAGGTTTGACCCACTGATACACCTTCGGCTGCTTTTTCGATACTGGAAATCGAATCCCACAGAAACCACTGGCTTGCGGTAAAATCTCCTATCATATCGAGGTCTTTAATTCTCCCTCTGTCGGTATTTGACGAAAACGCATTTTTGCCGGCCTCTTTCATTAGCTCGATTAATTGTGAGTAGTCTTCTATTTTGCCAGTAGGACCGACGGTGAAAGTGAAGGATTTGCCCTGAATAGTCGCTGCGGCGTCTCTTGGCTGGCTTTTGGTTCGCTTGATTTTTATCGATTCGCAGGTTGCCTTGATAGTTGTAAGGCCGATAGGATTTACCTCGATGGGTGAATATGAAACAACCAAATCCATTGACTCAGAGGATTTGTCGGTGGAAGACTTACTTGGCTTGGATGGTTTTTTATTCGGGTTCCAGTCAAGCTCGATATCTCTACTGGAGACAAACTTGTATCGCAGGGTCCGGCCCTGCTGGAAATCGACGGTTAGTAATTCTTTTCCAGCCGCTAATAGTTTTTTTTCCTTGCTTAGCAGTTTTTCTGCACCGCTTCTCGGCTCACATCCTGCAAGAACAGCCAAGACAGCAGCTGTGAAAATCATTAGTACAGTCCTTCGACGCTGCTCAGGCGGTTCGACAGTCCTGAACTCACCGTCGAAGGAATAGTGAGCAAAGAGTCGAACCGGATGGTGAGGGCTTCGAATGAGCTCAGCCGAATGTCCCTGTCGAACCATTTTCAATTTTACTCCTTTCTGGCACTAGTGCTCTGTCTCTAATCAATTGATGGGTATAGTTTTTTCAGCTTTATCCTG
>CAYSJK010000285.1:0-2047 GCA_964431375.1 uncultured Pirellulales bacterium | reverse complement strand
CCAGCAGCGAAATTAAAAAATCAAGGATTCGATTAAGAAATTTTCTCATCAGTCTCTTGTTTTTGCCACGTAAATATTACTGATTATACCGTGATTTTTTACCTGCTCGACAAGTTCAAAACCACACTTTAAGTACAATTGGTTTGCCGGTTTATTATCTGTTCCGACGAGGACTTTGACTTTATCTATTTTTCTGTTTGCACACTCTGCAAATTCTCTTTTGATCAGCTCTGCGCCCAGGCCTTTGCCTTGTGCATCTTTTGCGACCACTACCGAAAGCAATTCTGCTGAAGGCAGGTTCATTTTCTTCATTCTGTTGGGATAGAGAAGAGTTTCAAGTGTGTTTTTTATTCTTCTAAGCGAAAGCATTTTCCCTGCCAATAAGACCACAAAATATAGGCCTTTTTTCAAAATCACAGATTTGTAAAGCTTGTTGAGATTTGGAGTAAAGGCTACAAAACCGAGAACCTTATCATTTTCTTCTGCTACAAAACCGAAACTATCCTTGCTTTGAGCAATGGCTTGGTATAGAGCTGTAACGAAATCAATGCCGAGCGAGGTGATAAAGCCCGTCTTGATACCTTCTATATGCAGAGCGGCTATCGCCGGCGCATCTTCGGTTGTAATTTCTCTGGTCTGCATAATTACTTTACCGCACGCTGTTTCTTATCGCACACAACTTTATTCCGGAGTATGTCCATATACTTCTCGGCAAGAGTGCTTCTGGCGAAATTTTTCTTTACAAAATTCAAACCATTTTCTCCGTATTCCTCACAAAGTTGTGTATTGTCTTTTAGTTTCAGTACTGCCTCGGCAAACTCTTTTGCATTCTCCGGCTCGACATAGATTCCAGCTTGTGCGTCCTCGATGAGTTTTCTTGCTGCTCCGTCGATTGCGATGATTGATGGTCTGCAGGCCGACATATAATCGAACATCTTGTTGGGATACACTGTCTTGAACGTCTCGACCCTTTTTAGGACAGCGGTGCAGACGTCGCTGGCTGCGATGTAGTCAACAATAACATTTTTCGGCACCGAATCGACAAAAAGCACATTTTTCAGACCCCACTGTTCGGCCTTTTGCTCCAGTGCCGGCTTTTCCATCCCGTCCCCGACCAGCATTAGGATAATATCTGGATACTCTGTTAGTCTTTTAGCGCTTTGGAGCAGTTGAACCAGGCAGTTTGCGACTCCGTGCGCACCGACGTAGGTAACGACAAAATTATCGCCGAGGGCGTGTTTTTTTCTGACCCAGTTATTGCGCTCGCCGGGCTTGAAAATATCAAGGTCGGCGCCGTTGGGTATCATACTGATTCTTTCGGGTTTGATGTTTTTTTTCTTGATGAGGGTCTTCTCAAATGCGGGCGTCAGGGCATTTATCCAGTTCGCCGATTTGTAGCTTTTCTTTTCCAGCCAGAACGACAGCTTTATAAGCCACTTATTTCTTATCACGCCGGTATCGATTGCCGATTCCGGCCAGAGGTCCCGCACCTCGAATACCATTGGGGCCTTTTTAAGCTTGCTCAGTATCCAGCCGGTAAGGCCGACCATCAGAGGCGGGGAAGTGCATATTATCACGTCGCACTGCCCGGCGAGAAATAGACCGGCGAATATCGTGCTGAATACAAAGGTTATATATGCCCGGAATCTGCCTATAAAGCTCTTGTTGTAGCTCCGGCTCACATAGCAGCGCAGAACTTCAATGTTTTTTGCAGGCTGCCGGCGCACGATAAATTTGCCCTTGTATTCGACCGGCTTCCTACCTGTCGAATAGTGAACCGTCCCCGCTAGGACGGTTATCTTATGGCCCGCCTGTGCCCAGTATTTGGCAAACTGATTCCAGCGCGAGCCGCCAGCGTCATTCTTCCCTAAAAAATACTGATGAACTACAAGAATGCGCATAGCAAATCCCTTTTATTGTTCTTTGAAAAATCTTTATTAAAAACTCAATAAATTTCTCTTAATCCAGGTTCAGCTTTTTTGAGCCGTGCTTAATAAAGTCAAAAGTTCCGTCAGCCGAATCTGCGATAGAACTCAGCCCGACGGCG
>CAYSJK010000284.1:0-2135 GCA_964431375.1 uncultured Pirellulales bacterium | reverse complement strand
CACCAGGCCCAGGCAGCTCATAAGCTCCGGCGGGCTTGGGACGATGGGTTATGGTCTGCCGGCTGCCATAGGCGCTCAGGTGGCAAAGCCGGATGCAACCGTTATAGATATTGACGGCGACCACAGCTTTAATATGACGATGACGGAGCTTGCAACGGCGGTCGAGCACAATTTGCCGATAAAGGTCTGTATTTTGAACAACGGGTATATGGGAATGGTTCGACAGTGGCAGGAGCTTTTCTATAATAAGCGTTATTCCAAGACCTATCTGGCCAATCCTGACTATGCGGCTGTTGCGCGTGCGATGGGTGCGGTCGGAGAGACAGTTGACAAGAAAGCCGATGTTCCGAAGATTATTAAGTCGATGTTGAAAGAGAAAAAACCCTGTGTTGTTGACTTTAGGGTCGAGCGGGAGGAAAATGTCTGGCCGATGGTTCCAGCCGGTAAAAGTATAGATGAGATGAGCGGGCTTGATATACTGGAAAGTATGGCGTAGAAAATTCAGAATTTAGAACTAAGAATTGAGAATTAAAAATGAAACATATAATAAGTGCATTGGTTGAGAATAAACCTGGCGTTTTGGCCCACGTTGCCGGGATGTTTGCCGCCCGGGCGTTTAATATTGATTCGCTTGTTGTTGGCCGAACGGAAGACCCGATGCTGAGCCGAATGACGATAGTTGTTGTCGGGGACGACAGGGTCGTTGAGCAGGTACGCAAACAATTAGCCAAGATAGTTCCGGTTGTTAAGGTTCAGGATTTTGTCGGTCAGCCGATTGTTGCCCGCGATTTAATGCTGATAACCATATCTGCGCCGCCGGAGAAACGGCCTGAAATTATGTCTTTGATAGAGATGTTCAGAGGCAAGGTTGTGGATATCGCCCAAAAGACGCTTACAGTGGAAATCAGTGGACCGGAGGTAAAGATAGAGGGCTTCATTAATGTGTGCAAACCTTATGGCATAAAGAGCGTAGCGAGAACCGGAACAATCGCCGTACCCAGACAGGCAAAAGTTGAGCCGTGAACCGGCATATCTATATCACTATTGAATCATCCGCTTGTTAATTTATTCAAAATGCGTAATTCTTTGCATTACAGGGAGCTTTTTGTATAATTTAAGCTTTATGATTTTTAGCTGAGAAAAGCAGAAACTAAACTTGGCAAATTCTGTCTAAAAATAAAGAGAAAGGAGAAAGCAGCCATGGCGGCTAAAATTTATTATGAGAAGGACGCTCCGATTGATGCGTTGAAGGGCAAAAAAGTGGCGGTGATTGGTTATGGCAGCCAGGGCCACGCGCACAGCCTGAATTTACGTGATAGTGGAATTGAAGTGGCGGTGGCTGAGCTGGACAACACCGATAACTTTAGACTTGCGATGGCACATAGCTTCGTTCCAACCGGTATAAAAGAAGCTATGGATGGCGCAACATTGATTATAGTAACGGTTCCTGATGAAGTTCAGGCAAAGGTTTACTCCGAACAGATTGCCCCTAATTTAGTTGCAGGCCAGACACTCGGTTTTTGTCACGGCTTTAATATTCATTTCAAATATATTGTGCCGCCGGAGGATGTTAACGTGATTATGATTGCTCCAAAGGGGCCCGGCCATCTTGTTCGCAGTGAGTTTGAAAAAGGAGGTGGTGTTGCGAACCTTATAGCTATCCAGCAGGATGCAACCGGCGACGCCAAGGCGATTGGCCTTGCCTGGGGCAATGGTATCGGCGGCGCCCGCGCAGGTATTATTGAAACCACTTTCAAAGAAGAAACAGAAACCGACCTGTTCGGTGAGCAGTGTGTTCTCTGTGGCGGTCTCACATCGCTTGTTAAAGCCGGCTTCGAGACTTTAGTTGAAGCAGGATACCAGCCGGAGCTGGCATACTTCGAATGCATGCACGAGGTGAAACTGATAGTTGACCTTATGTATCAGGGTGGTATGAGCTATATGCGATACAGCATATCCAACACCGCAGAATACGGTGATTTAACGCGTGGGTCCAGAATTATCACAGAACAAACCAGGGCCGAAATGAAAAAGATACTATCGGAGATTACTTCCGGTGCGTTCGCCAAAGAGTGGGTAAATGAATATCAGTCGGGACTCAAAAAGTTTAAGCAGCTTTACGATAAAGACTACAA
>CAYSJK010000283.1:0-2143 GCA_964431375.1 uncultured Pirellulales bacterium | reverse complement strand
ATCCAGCATCCAGAATCGTTCAATCAAATTGACCAAAGTATGCAAAACAAACCCAATTTTATGAAAAATTCGGTGTTCGTAACTTATGATAAATCAAATGGTTATGAAAACGCACCCCCCATTTTTGGCCCAAAAATCCCAAACCCAATTTCACCAAGTGTCCAAATGAACCTAACTCTTTGTTTCACAATGAACTACGAACCACGAACAATGAACTATCCTGGGAAAAACAAACCCAAACAAACCCAATTCAAACCCAATTTCAAAGTCGAAGCGGAGCGGAGATCCCTGTGGGTGAGCTTCTCAGAATTCCCAAGCCAGGGACCAATTTATAATGAGCCGGGGTTCGAAATGTAGAACTTATTTCAAAGACACATTAGTAAATAACGCTCTTTTGAAAAGTAAATAAGACAATCATAAGGTTGCGAATTAGGACTTTGCTCAGGGAAGGTCTATGAGATCCGGGGTTACGTCTATCTTGCTGAAGATTTCTTCTTCCAGTTTGAAGATTAATGGGTCGACTTTACTTGTATTTATATCGCTCTGGGTTTTTGTGCCGTGTAAATGAACGTTCCTTTTGTGAGATTCCTCCAATCTTTCTTTTAACGGTGCAATTCTATCGTGCATAACTCTTTTATCGGCATAGTAAACGAGTTTTTCCTCCCAGGTATTTGGTTTTTCTTTTTCGTCGAGAATTGCCATATATCTGTGTTTTTTTATGGTTGTGGCGAGTTCCGGATATTTATACCTTAGAAGTTCATATGCGATATCTTCGTGACAAAGACCCCCATATTTTGACTTCAATTTTTGCCATTTTGCCTTGTCTTGCTCTGTGATGAGCTGCTTCAATCTTTTATAATCCGCGTCTCTAAAGTCGCAGGGTCGAGCAATATCGTGTAAAAGACAAGCCCTGTCTATAAGTTCGATATCTACAGAAATGCCTTTTTCTTTAAGTTTTTCTGCTAAAAAAACGGCTAATTTAGCAACAGCTAAACTGTGCGCTACTATATGCGAGGGCAGTCCGTGCTTTTTTATCATATCGAAGCACTGTTTACGCGTTGGCAGCTTATATTTTTTCATTGATTAGCTCAGCCACTTTTTTGCCGGATTTCAGCATACCGCCGAAAATCGGCCCCATTCTTGGCAGATTATACACATCGCATACAGCCATACCTGCTATGAAAAGGCCCGGAAAAACTTCTCCTGTTTTTTCGACACAACCGGCTTCCGATGTTTCGACATTCATAAAATATTCCTGCAATTGTTGCGGGAACAATTCCGGCTTACTTTTTTTCAGCATACCAACCAGCTCCGCAGGATGTCCAGTGGCGTCAATAGTGTATTTGGCGCAGATACAAAATGGGTCTACGTGTAATCCGAGCGAACGCACAGCACTATTATTGACGACTATCCCTTGAACAGTCTCATCCTTCAGGACGATATCTTCTGCCTCGGTCAGGTTGAATATCTCTGCTCCTGCTTGTTTGGCTTTGTAAGCCAGAGCCGCAGAGAATTCAATTGCATCAGCGGTATACAGTTTACCCTGCTTGTTTGTCGTGACACCTATCTCATCCAGGATGTCTTTGTCTTCGAAGGTAACAACATTATAGCCGGCAGCTCCACCCCAGATTCCTCCGCCTATGGAGAGCTTTTTCTCGATTATAGTGGTTTTAGTACCTGCTTTAGCCAGATAATAAGCGGCTGCCAGACCTGCTGGGCCGGCTCCAACTATAACGACATCGTTCTCAAGATGCTCTGATAGTCTCTTGCAATACTCCTGGATAATAACTCTGGAAATATCGGTTTCAATCATCTCTTTGTCCTTTCCTTTTTTAGGTTAACAAAAAGTTAAATTCTAAAACAAAAAGCACTCCCACAAAAGGAGTGCTTTTTTATTCTTGTCAGCCTTCCTTCGCAGGTCCTAACCTGGTCAGGTTCAGAGGGTTATCTCAGCTTTCAACCGTTCACTTGGTTTCCAGCACCCCTGGCTTGTCTATATTTTATTTTGGTATATTTTATTGGTGCACAGTAGTTACCGCAAGGATTTTTTTTGACATAAAAAAAAGGCTGCATTGCAGCCTTTAAGTTAACGAAATATGGATTGTGTTTATGCTTTACGTTTTCTTAACAACGCTAAACCGCC
>CAYSJK010000282.1:0-2155 GCA_964431375.1 uncultured Pirellulales bacterium | reverse complement strand
GCTGCGATTTAAGCGCTGAATACGTAAAAATCAACGCACATTATCACACATAATAAAAAAGCACAGTAACAGGACATAAGAGCACAAGCAATATTTTGAGACTTTCGTCTTTAGATTCAGTTTGCCCCAATAAAATGCTTGAAAAATGCATTTGTTTCGTTAAACTCCGTTGGATTTTATGTGTTACGCAGGCAACAATGATGATTAGTTCTATTTAAGGAGCAGAAACAGTGAGGATTTTTAAGAGCATCGTTGCATTTTTGATACCAACTTTTGTCTTTAGCACGGCGGCATTGGCGGTAGAAGGTTCGGAATCGGCAGAGCTTGTCAGCACTCCACCGAGCTGGGCCATTGCCCCGGTAGGTGCGGTGTTGGCCCTGTGTTTTGCGTTGTATTTCTATAGGAAGGTGATGGCAGCTCCTGAAGGTACTGAGAAAATGATATCCATCGCTAACTACGTCCGTGAGGGTGCCTATGCGTATTTATTCAGGCAGTACAGCGTCGTATCACTGGTATTTTTGATATTGCTGATAATCCTCGGGGCCTGTGCTTATCTGGGTGTGCAGAACCCGTTTGTTCCGGTGGCGTTTTTGACAGGCGGTTTTTTCAGCGGTCTTTGCGGCTTTTTGGGTATGAAGACTGCAACAAACGCTTCTTCCCGGACTGCCCAGGGCGCCAGTGAAAGCTTAAATCGCGGCCTGCAGGTTGCCTTTCGTTCAGGTGCCGTTATGGGCCTTGTGGTCGTTGGCTTCGGCCTTTTGGATATCTCGCTGTGGTACCTGATACTGGATAAGCTCGTTTACACGGCCGAACATATGGAAAAAGGCATTAGATTCCTCGGATTACAGCTTGTTCCTTTCGGAATGGACCCGCATCATAAGCTCGTGGAAATCACAACAACAATGATTACGTTCGGTATGGGTGCCTCTACGCAGGCGTTATTTGCTCGTGTTGGCGGTGGTATCTTTACCAAGGCGGCCGACGTTGGGGCGGATTTGGTCGGCAAGGTGGAGGCCGGTATACCGGAAGACGACCCGAGAAACCCGGCTACAATCGCTGATAACGTCGGCGATAATGTTGGCGATGTGGCCGGTATGGGTGCTGATTTATATGAGAGCTATTGCGGCTCGATTCTTGCAACAGCGGCTCTTGGAGCGGCACTATCGGTGAATGTTCTTGCCGGCAGAGGTATGGATCCGCTCAAGGCAGTTCTTGCTCCAATGGTTGTTGCAGGGCTTGGTATTATTTTGTCAATTATCGGTATATTTATGGTTCGCTGCAAAGAGGACGCCAGCCAGAAGAATTTGCTGCGGGCGCTTCTATTCGGAACTTTGGGCAGCTCAGTGCTGATTCCCGTGGCCTTAGCTGGGATGGTTTACTTTGGATGGATTAGCTGGGGTATTTTTGGCGCAGTTGTCTCCGGCCTGATTGCTGGTGTGCTGATAGGGCAGTTTACGGAATATTATACATCTGATAGTTACAGCCCGACTCGCGGTATCGCAGAACAGACAAAGATGGGGGCCGCAACCACAATTATTGAGGGCTTTGCAACCGGTATGTATTCTGCTGGCCTGCCTGTTTTGACAATAGTCATAGGTATCCTGTGTGCCTTTGGTTTTGCGGGTGGTTTTTCGAATGTATCGATGGGTCTTTATGGTATCGGCTTTGCCGCGGTCGGAATGCTTTCTACATTAGGTATCACTCTTGCGACCGATGCCTACGGCCCCATCGCTGACAACGCCGGAGGAAATGCTGAGATGAGCGGATTAGGCCCGGAAGTCAGAAAGAGGACCGATGCCCTCGACGCCCTCGGCAATACTACGGCAGCAACGGGAAAGGGCTTTGCAATCGGCTCAGCGGCTTTGACTGCTATGGCGCTATTGGCGGCGTACATCGAAGAGGTTCGGATATGGATTGCAAGACTGGCAACAGAAGCCGGTGGGATTTTCAAGGCCGGCAGTATAGAGTTTACCCCCGAAAGTGCCAAGCTCGCGGGGGTTGCTGATTTTGTCAAAGCATATGATCTGACGATAATGAACCCGAAGTTGATTTGTGGTTTGTTTATTGGTGCTATGATGACCTTTGTGTTTTGTGCGATGACAATGAAGGCCGTCGGCAGAGCTGCGGGGGCTATGGTCAATGAAGTCCGCCGGCA
>CAYSJK010000281.1:0-2157 GCA_964431375.1 uncultured Pirellulales bacterium | reverse complement strand
TACCCTGTGTGCCGTGCTGAAAAAACCTTTACAAACGCCCTTTTTTGTAGTAAGCTGTTGTGGGAACCCCCCCCTGTTTCCTTGTTGAAAACAAGTAGGGGGGGTGAAGAACTAAAATTATTTCAAAACCCCTTTTTTACGAGCCAATCCTTATAAAGTCAGGTTCGCTAATGGGTCAATTATTAGAGCAGATAAATAGTCCGGATGATTTGAAGAATCTGGCGGTTGAGCAGCTCGTTGAGCTGGCGGAAGAGATACGTCAGTATATTCTTGATTCGGTCAGCAGGACGGGCGGGCATCTGGCCAGCAATCTCGGTGCTGTTGAGCTGACGCTGGCAATGCACTATGTCTTCGATTTCAAGGCCGATAAGCTGCTATGGGACGTCGGCCATCAATGCTATACGCATAAAATCATAACCGGCAGGAAGGATAAGTTCACCCGGCTTCGCCAGGCAGACGGGATAAGCGGATTTCCCAACCCGGATGAAAGTGAGTACGACCAGTTCGCTGTCGGACATGCAGGGACCTCGATAGCAACAGCAATTGGAATGGCGATAGGTCAGCTCAAACAAAAAAAGAAGGATAAAATCATCGCCTTAATCGGAGATGCCAGCATCGTAAACGGAGCCAGTTTCGAGGCGCTTAATAATCTTGGCCTGGTAAAAAGGCAGCTGCTTATAGTGCTCAATGACAACTCGATGGCGATAGATGCAACGGTTGGCGCGGTGGCAAAATATTTTTCTCGCGTCCGGCTGAGCCAGACATACGAGGATTTGCGCAAAACCACCAGAAATATTTTGGAGCACACGCCGGTCATCGGCAAGAGCGTTGAAGAGGCGATTGAGAGGATTAAAAAGAGTATCAGAATGGTTTTTCCTGCAAGTCAGATGTTCGAGAGCTTGAATGTCCCGTACTTCGGGCCGGTTGACGGCCACGACGTAGAGTCTCTTGTGCAGTTATTCGAGGCGCTGGGTGAATTGGAGCATCCGGCGATTTTGCACGTTTATACAAGCAAGGGCAAGGGTTTTAGGCCGGCTGATTCCAGGCCCAGCAAATTTCATTCTACAGGACCGTTTAAGATGAACGGTGATGAGGTAGAAACGCAGGCTGATACTATAAGGCCAAGCTTTACCAGTATTTTCGGTGAGCATCTGACAAAGCTGGCTGAGAAAGACGATAAGATTGTGGCGATAACCTCGGCGATGTGCGATGGCACAGGCCTAATGGATTTTCGCAAAAGATTCAGCGACAGGTTCTACGATGTGGGCATTGCAGAAAGTGCAGCGGTGGATATTGCAGCAGGCCTGGCACGCAGCGGCTTAAAGCCGGTGGTATGTATCTACTCAACGTTTCTGCAGCGGAGCTTTGACCAGATATTTCAGGAGGTTGCATTGCAGAATCTGCCGGTTGTTTTCTGTCTCGACCGCTCCGGCGTTGTCGGCTCGGACGGCCCGACACATCACGGTCTGATGGATATTGGCTATCTTCGAATGATGCCGAATATGGTGCTGACGGCCCCTGCCAATGATGTGGAGATGAAACTGGCATTGGAATTCGCATTGGGCGCCGATTCGCCCAGCCCCTCGGAGGGGCTGGATTCGCCGGTCGTTATAAGGTATCCGAAAGACCTTGTCCCGGCTAAGAAGCTTGTCCCTGCCGCTTGTACCAGGCCGTTTAAGCTCGGCAAAAGCGTGATTGTAAAAAAGTCAAAAGATTCATCTGTTGCAATCGTCAGTTATGGCAGCGTATTAGCTGAAGCGCTTGGAGCAGAGGACATATTGGCTAAAGAAGGGATTGCAGTTGATGTGATTAATGCCCGCTTTGCAGCTCCGATTGATAACAAGATTCTTTCTTTACTGGACGACGGCAAAAATATAATCACGATAGAGGACCACAGTCTTAGCTGTGGATTCGGCTCAGCCGTGCTTGAAGCGGCTGCAGAAAAAATGGAACGTGGAAAACAACTACCGACAATCCGTGTGCTTGGTGCGCCGAGGAGTCTAATCGGACAGGATTCCCGAAAGGCTCAGCTTACACGAGTTGGTATAACTGCCGATAAAATTGCAAAGACCGCAAGAGAGATGATTGATTCTTAATCGCAGATAGTAACAACCTCATAAACAATCTGTTTAATCTTCCCGCCAATTTTCTGCAAGT
>CAYSJK010000280.1:0-2170 GCA_964431375.1 uncultured Pirellulales bacterium | reverse complement strand
TGTAGTTAGCAGAAATCCTGATGGCCGGAGCCCACCTTGTTGATTGCAGGCTTTGGATTGATTTTAGCGGTGAGGGAGAGAAGATATAAAAATTAAGAACTACTAATTTGCTGAGTTTTTCATATTGTTCTTTAATCTTTTCAGGGCCGTAAGCGGCAAAGAAAATCCCTAAATCGCTCTATTATTTGAGCCAGAAGGATTCTGCGGTTAAGGGCTTTTAATTGCGGGTCATCGGCCTGCATCGGCGCATCGCGACGAGCTAAATCCAGCCCTTCTGAAGGGCGGGATAAATCCAGCGCATATTTGACCCTCTTTTTAGCGTCGGCGAGTTTTCCCATTGCCAGATAAACAAAAGCAGAGTCTCTCAAGGCCGGGATGTGCTCGCTGTTGATATCAAGCGTATGGGCAAAGAACTCCGCGGCTTCCTCGATTGCGCCCTTTGCGGCCCCGACAAGACCAAGATAGTAGTAGGCATCGGCGTTGGCGCAATCGATATCAATTGCTCTCAATAGGCAGTGTGATGCATAATCGAATTCGCCGATTGTCAAAAACATCGAGCTCATAGAAACCAGCGTGTCAGCATCTTCGGGGCAGGTTTGCAGCTCTGCAATCAAATATGCTCTTGTCTGTTGTGTTTTGCCTCTGATTAAGGCGTATTGAGCAAATCTGTAGTTTGGCCCTGTGAGCGAGTTATCTATTTGCAATGCCTGATTGAACAGCTCTAACGCCTGCTGGAAATCCGCGTTGTTAAAGGCAATCTCTCCCAGATGGAATAATGCCGGTGCAAAGTCACTTTGTAATTCGAGGAGCCTGTTGAATTTTTCCTTTGCTGATTCAATATCGCCTGCTTCGAGCAAAAACAAGCCAAAATCGAGGATAACATCGATATCGCCGGGATTAGCGCGAAGCTCGGCAAGAAAATGCTCACGTGTGCGCTCGCTGTCGCCTTCGGACCAGTAGGCCTGGGCGATTCGATAGTTAATCTGTGGGTGACTTGGCTCAAGCTCGGCAGTTTTTAACCAGCAGCGAACGGCTTTTTTGTACTGGCCGCGGGCAAAGAGACTATTGCCGATGTTGTAATAGCACAGTGGGCAATCAGGATTTATCTGCTGGGCAAGATAAAACATCTGCTCAGCTAAATCATGCTGGCCCATCTCCGTGTAAGTAATAATCCGGTTGCAGTAGCACGGCTCAAAATCCGAATTTAATTCCTGGATGCGCTCGAAAGTATCGATAGCCAGGTCATATTGACCCGTGCGGGTATAGTCGACCGCCAGTGAATTTAATATCTCCAAATCGTCGGGATTCAGCTGCAGGGCAGTTTCATATTCACTTATTGCGTCATCAAATTGATTGACGGCGTCCAGGGTCAGGGCCTTGTTGAAATGCAGCGAGCTGTTTGAGGGATTTATCTCGAGGGCTACCTCCAGCTCATCAAGGGCTTGTGACATTTTGCCGTCTTCGTAAAGCTCAAAGGCCTTATGTGCCTTTCGCTCAGCTTTATCATAGGAGCCAAATGTCATATCTTCCAAGGCCATAAAGAAAATTCTTCGTTTAAAAAGTAGTCCCTTCCAAACGACTTTATCGCCCATAAAACAGGCCTAAGTTAGAGGTTTTTACCGGCTTCTGCCCTTTTTGCCTGGAGTAAAATTTTGCTGGAAATACAGGTTATAAGCTCTTATAATTGAAAAAGTTAGCTTAATGAGGGCAAGTAAGGCGATTGAAGAATCGAGCGTAAGCAGCTGTTTTTCTGGAAAACCGCTGCCAATAGTCTTATAATGTGCAGTTACCAGAGGACTTGTGAACTAATCTGATTTCGTTAGTACTGCCTCGGTACAGAATGTTGTTTGGAGAAGTGAAACTATGATTAAAGAAATAAAAGGCCAGGTAACAGCCGGCAAGGGCAATTACGCTATCGTAGTCAGCCGGTTCAACGAATTTATAACCTCAAAACTGCTTGGCGGTGCTATAGATTGTCTTCAGCGTCATGGTGCTTCCGACGAGCAGATAACCGTAGTCTGGGTGCCGGGTGCCTGTGAGATTACACAAGCAGCTAAAAAACTCGCGCTAAGCGGCCAATACATTGCGGTGCTTTGCCTCGGTGCGGTCATACGTGGTCAAACTTCCCATTACGATTATATCTGTCAGCAGGTAGCACGTGGTATCGGAC
>CAYSJK010000279.1:0-2177 GCA_964431375.1 uncultured Pirellulales bacterium | reverse complement strand
TTTACGATGCTTGAAATTATGGCCGTGCTGATTATCATTGGCTTGCTTGCCACACTGGTGGCAACAAAAGTAGCGAGCAAAATAGATCAAGCAAAAGTTATAACCACAAAGGCCAATCTAAAGGCCCTTCATAATGCGGTTAACCAGTTCAAAATGGACACTGGCAGATTCCCAACCGAAGAAGAAGGGCTTATGGCTCTTATCGAACAGCCCAGCGACGTTGAAAGCTATGAGCCGGGCGGGTATCTGGAAACTACGGAACTACAAAAAGACGGCTGGAAGCGGGATTTCTTCTATCAGCTTTATCCTGAGAGCGGTAAGCCATTCGTAATCATCAGCTATGGGGCTGATGGTGAAGAAGGCGGTGAGGGCTATGATGCCGACCTGTACAGTACCGATGCATCCTGACGTGTTTATGTGTATGCGCTATAAGGTGAAATCGCATAAAGATGCTGCCGCATCGAGTTATCCCGGCATCCGGCCATCCGTGTATTCACACATCCATGGCTTTACGATGACCGAGATAGTAGTGGTGATTGTGATGGTTTCACTGTTCGTGTTTTTAGTTCAGGTAAATCTTTTCGGATTACTCAGGAAAAATACCTTTAAAGCACAGGTGCAGGACCTTCTCTCCACAATGCAAATGGCTGCAAGCGCTGCCGCCGAGAGCAATAGAAGATACGAACTTATTGTCGACCCAATCGAGCAGAACTATATCCTTCGAGAGATTACTTCGCCTGATTTGTCGCAAGTGCTACAAGAAGAGATTATTGTTGAAAATGACCTCAGCGATAATTGCCGAGTCGTTTATATTGAGTTCGATGATGGTGAATCCATCAACGATGGCTGGGCAAAATTTCGAGTAGGACATTCGGGCTGGCAATACGGCGGAAAAATTGTCCTGCTCGATAAAAAAGAACAGCCGTATTCGATAGTAATTAACCGATTAAACAGAACTGTTTCGTTAAAAAAAGGGGACATTGAACTTTTAGAACCAAAAGCCAAAGAGGAAGTGCCGTTTTGACTTCGGCGAACTCTGTCGAGCTAAGAATAATGAGGTGTCGTACGTGATTAATTGGTCGTTACGAAAAACCAAATCCAGAGGTTTCAGTCTTGTAGAAGCCGTAACCGCTTTGATGATACTGGCATTTATCAGTACGAGCGTATTAGTAGTTATAAACCGCTGTATGGCCTCGGCTGCTGATTCAGCCCTGCGTATGCAGGCCTTTGAGGTTGCACGTGAGAATATGGAAAAACTCCTCACCGCTAATTCAGTAAAGCAGACCGCCGAGTTCGGCACCAGTGACAAATATCCGGAAATCCAGTGGCAAACCGTGGTTGAGACCTTCTACGAACCGATAACGCAGCGCATATGGGTCAGAGGTGTCTGCTCTGCCGAATATACTGACTCTACCGGTGAAACACAAACCATCGAACTAACGCACTGGCTAACCGACGTAACAAAAAAGCAGTTACTTGAGCTTTTAAGGCAGCAGCAAAAAGAACAAGAGCAGTTAGCTGCTATGGTTGCTGATATGGTCATAAATACAATCGAAGAAGCTGCTGAGTACGCCGGCGTCGAGGTGCAAACTGTTGAGCAGTGGGTTGACAATGGTATGCTTACGACCGAGGACGGCTCTTTTGTCAAGAATAATATTGATGTCTTCAAAGAAAGTAATGGCAATCCCACCCCAGAGGCCAAAAGCCAACAAGTAGAATCTATTCAGGAGCTAACCGAGCAGGCCCGCCAAAAGACCGCTGAGACTAAGCCCACCGACGAGACTAAACCTACCGAGCCGGAAACCCCCACCGAAGATGATTGGCTAAACGAAATAGACCCTGTTACAGGTTTAACATATGGAGAACTGGAACAAATGGATCCCTGGGAAATTTGGCAATTACTAATGGAGCGTTATCCATTAGGGTTTTAATTTCGATTAAGGCAAACGAGCAACATAATATGAAAAAAGCTACTGACAAATTTATCGGGTTGCGGCGGGCTCCGCCCCGACGAGTGAGACAAAAGGGGTTTTCGCTGGCTGAGGTGCTTGCAGCACTGACAATAGGGGCGATGATTCTGGTTGCGGTGCTGGGTATTTACAGCCGAGCCGAGCGCTCCGCTGCGGCAATTACACGCAAACTTGACAGCTCTCGACTGCCCCGTGAGATTCTGCAGC
>CAYSJK010000278.1:0-2180 GCA_964431375.1 uncultured Pirellulales bacterium | reverse complement strand
TTGGCAGACGCGCAGGCTTCAGGTGCCTGTGTCCCTTAGGGACGTGGAGGTTCGACTCCTCTCATCCGCAGTAGCTCCCTGTCAGCCAAAACAACCTTTTTTACCTTCATATTCGCAAACCACTCAACTATTTAACGGAATTCATCTAAACAGGCCGATAATATATAGTGGTTGGTGTGTGATTGCTGCTAATTTTGCCTTCGGCCCTGATAAGGATAAGCAGCAATCTATATGGCTTTTTCAAAGTTATTGGCAGTACAAACGTTATGCTCGAAATCTTGCTAAATTTCGAACAAATAGCGAAGCGATTCGACCCCAAGTTTTTAATCGGCCTGGGATTAGCGGCTGTATTGGCCGGACTATTTCTCTGGATTGGAGGACTGGGTTTCAGAAAAATTTTGGCCGCAATTTTAGGCATGGTTAGCGGTGGAATTTGCGGCTTGTTTATCATTGGACACAATATTATAGCAGTGGCTTTAGCAGCAATCACAGCAGTTATTGCTGTAATCTTTGAAAAGGTATTTATCCTAATCCTGGCGGCTGCATTAGCAGCAGTTTCCGGCTTGGTCATTTTAGCCGGTCCACATATCGAAAACTCCGGTGTAGCAATATCGTTGAATCAAGACAAAGTATCAGAGCAGAGCTCGACTATAAGTTTCGGCGAAAGTCTAAAAACAGTAAAAATGTACGCAGTAGATTGTGTCGGCAAGATAAAGCAAGCCAGCTTAAATATGCCGGTGCATAACTGGCCTATAATAGTAGTATTGGCAGTAATCCCGATACTGGCTGGACTTTATATCGACCGTTTAGCTCCGGCTTTTTGCTGCGCAGCTTTGGGTACAATTCTTCTTTTTGCCGGGATGATTCTGCTGTTATTATATAAAGGCAGTACCCCTATCACCCGCATTCATAAAGGTTCATCATTTTATCTGGTAGTTTTCACTGCGATGATAGTCTTTGGTACGTTTGAGCAGTTGTTACTCTGCAAATCACAAAAGAGAAAACCAACAAGAAAAAATCAAACAAATAAAGACCAGCAGGAACCCGATAAGACAGCAAAAACCTGGCGAACTACATAGTTTATTAAAAACAGAATTTATAGGAGATAAATAATGGATTATACTTTTATCCTTGCACAGGCAGCTGAAACTGCGACTTCAACACCAGAGGCAACAGAACAAGCGGTTATCCCAATAGACATGATATGGCAGCAAATAACCTCGCTCAACAAGGTCGAAGCATTTACCTTCATATCTTTCGGCGTAGTATGTCTGTTCTATGGCTGGCGAGTTTTCAGAATATTGGTAGCCATAAGCTTTGCCCTAATCGGACTATTTGTCGGAGTTTATACGAACCAGGTACTTATCGGAGGAAATGAAATCTGGCTGGGCATTATATGTATGGTACTTTTCGCAGCTTTCTCAATACCGATGATGAGGTGGGGAGTATGTCTTTTAGGCGCAGCAGCGGGCGGAGTAATCACAGGCGGGTTCTGGTTTGCTCTCAATATGCCGCAGGAATACATCTGGGCAGGGGCGCTTATTGGCGTTGTCGCTGGCGGTATGATTTCATTTATTGTCTTCAAAATCGCGGTCATTCTCTTTACAAGCTTAGGCGGCAGCGGCCTGATGACAGTAGGTATTCTGGCGATAATATATCAGTATCTCGGTGTAGCCGAGAAAGTGGAAGAACTCGTACTAACTGAAAGATGGTTTTTGCCCCTTGTGCTGATGCTGCCCACAATAGCCGGCATACTCCTGCAAAGCAAATTCATCAAAAGCTCCAAAAACTTCCGTATCTGACCTATGCGCTTTTGGAATATTCGGCCATAGCTGCCGAACCTGCGAAGGTGATTTTACCCTTGCAAAATCACCTTTTTGGCCTTACAATCCTTCATAATAGAGTCATCCTGAGCGACCTGTCCTCCGTAGCAGTAGCGTCGCTGCTGCCGAGGGTGGAAGCGAAGGATTCAGCATGATGAGTATCTTGTATCAGGAATCGAGAAATGTTTGAGTCGCTAACGGAAAAATTCAATTCGGTTTTCCGGTCGCTGTCCGGCAAAGGCAGAATCACCGAAGCCAACATCTCCGATGCCATGCGGGACGTCCGCAAGGCCCTTTTGGAAGCAGATGTCAACTACAATGTCGTAAAACAATTCTGCAAGGATGTTACCCAGGCCG
>CAYSJK010000277.1:0-2203 GCA_964431375.1 uncultured Pirellulales bacterium | reverse complement strand
CTAGAGCTTCATAATCCGGAACGTCATATGTTCGTGTGATGTAGCTAATATTGCCGTGGAAGAAGCGCACGATTGCTGTTATAACACATATGAACGCGTATAAGGACTCCAACCTATATTCTGCAAAGGTATTCGGAGTACTTTTCCCATTGGTCAGGAAAATAACTATAGCCATAGTAAATGCTATGGCCTTAATAATAGTTAGAATTTCCTTTAGAATAATCGCTGTTTGCTTAACGTCGGTAGTGATCTTGAACGTTCTTTGGAGGTCATCACTCATTGGCGTTTCCTTTGACTACGCTGTTGAATTAGTATTCATCATGTCTAACTATTGTTTATATGGTTTCCGTATAACGTCAAGTTGATTATGTTGTGCGGAGTACACCATATGAACTAAAATCTTGTTAATTATAAGTTTAGTCAAAACCTGCCGTAAAACGGCAGGCCAAATAAAGGAATATACCGAAAAACGCTCCTTTTAACTCCGATATCGTCAAGATACCAGATTTTGGATATAGTTCCAAGAATTTTTTGGATTTAAGGGTTTTTTACGGTAAAATCCCGCTTTGTTCTTGCAATTATTATTCGAAATTATTATCTTATGTGATTCTTGAAGCGATATACGAAATACGCTTCACGATATACGAAAATAGGAGTATATTTGATGTCAAGAGTTTGTTTCTTTACAGGCAAGCGAACAGTGGCAGGCAGAAGCATTTCCCGGCGGGGTAAGGCAAAATACCTCGGCGGTGTCGGCAGGAAAGTTACCGGCGTTACTAAGAGAAAGTTCAAGCCCAATATTCAGAAAGTACGAGCCGTTGTTGACGGCAAGGTCTGCAGGATTAAGGTCTCTGCAAAAGCCATCCGTATGGGACTTGTCCAGAAGCCGCAAAAGCGCGATTACAAACCTGCCGAGCCCGTCAAGGCGTAGGCCTTGCCGAAGTCTGAAAAGCCACCGGCTAAAATTTTCTTGAGTATTAGTTGTTTACGGCGAGGCGGGTCCTGCCTCGCTTTTTGTTTAGGAAGTTAGCCTGTTCAAGGAAAATAAAATGATGATTAGAAATTGTCTAGCTTGTTTATTGGCAGCCGTCCTATTAGCCTTGGCTCCTAACAAAAGATTATTTGCCGAAGAAGGCATGAAAACCAACATCAGACAATTAACCGGCGGTTTACCAATCGATGGATTTTGCTGGCATCCAAGTGGTCAAGAGATAATTTTTAGTTCCAGGGATTGGATATATTCTGTTGGTGCCAATGGCGGACAAATAAAGAAACTCATACCTGGACGCTGTCCACAATGGGTCGAAGGAGGAAAACGTTTTATATACTTTCTCGATGCTGGTTATGATGGCGATAGATGTGAATTATGGTCTGCCGGCCCATGTGGAGAAGCCAGATTACGTCTTTGCCAAAAGGATTTCTTTATTGACCCCAGCTCATCACCGGTGGTGAGTCCGAATGGTAATATGATTGCTTTTCTCTATTCTTGTTGCATGGCTGCAGGTGGATTCGAAGAAATCAGATTAATCGTTTTTGAGCCCACATTGAATGTAAATACAAAGTCATCAGCACGTATTCTCCTCGTAGCTCCTTTTGGCACTAACTTGGATATTATTGGCTGGCTTGATAACAGTCATTTAGCCGTGGCCCGTAATAAAGATGTTGTTGTGCTTGACCCTGAACAAGTCGAATGGGCTCCTACGGATGATAATCATGAGGATTTGGGTATAAGTATGGATGAAATGGGCAAGAGATTTGAACGATTGAAGACTTCCTCGGTTGGAGTGGTCGAAACGTCTTATCAGGAGCTAAGTCAAAAGCAGAAAATACCTTATAATTGTGAAATTTCACAGGATGGACAATGGGTAGCTTATGTAGAGCATATGAAAGGCAATGAACGTTATAGAAATAAGTTATTCGTGAGGAAGCTTGCAGACGAAGAAAAGAGTATTATGATTTGTGAAGATGTTTCACCTCCACGTTACTATGGCCTACCAAAGTTTGAGCCAACAGGTTTGAAAATGGTCTTCATAAAATGGTCTGGATATCCAAGATATTACTCCGGGGACCTCTGGATGATTGATTTGGAAGAGGTCGAAGTTAAAAGATAGTGAATATACAAGAAAAGAAGTATGGCGAAAAAAATTGACCAGGCACAAGTAAAGAAAGTTGCCAAGCTCTCCCGTCTGCAGTTGACCGAAGC
>CAYSJK010000276.1:0-2220 GCA_964431375.1 uncultured Pirellulales bacterium | reverse complement strand
ATCTAAAGGGCAATTATCCATACCTGTTCTCTCTTGCCGTCAGGACAAATCCCTTCAACCCACAGGCAAAAGTAGTTCTGAGCTCTTAGTTTTTTTACTCTAAGTCTTTAACTAACAAGGGAATGTAAAAATATTTGCTGTAAGTATCTGCAATATATAGACATACAGAAATTCGTCAATCAAATACGCAGATAGTTGCGCGCTAAAATCTGGAATTTGAAAAAAATTTTTATTCCCTTTCCCACAAGCACTTACGCAATTTCACTCATCAAAAAATCACCTGATTTTCGACTCATTTGTGCAGTTCCGTCCAATAGTAGAGAGCTATATATGCTCTGAGAAAAAATGGGATTTTTGGAAATACACAATCTAAAGCGGGAAGCTCTAATAAAGCAATGTAAGAATTGTCGCTCTGCTATGCAGGCATTCGGCTTGAGCCGGCCTGTTCGCATTTGCAGCAACAAATTTGGCTGTGAAGGAAAGCTCTACGTCGTTGAGCTAAAAGGCAGCTGCCGAAATTTTCAGCTTGAAAAACCATGCTCACACCAGCAAAAAACGCCATCGAGTTATATTGAAGCTTTCAGGCATATCCCGCTGACGCAAGGCAGGTTCGCAATTGTTGATGCAGAAGATTACATCCAGCTCAGCCGGTATGATTGGTTTGCCGTGAAAAGCAGGCGGACTTATTACACGCAACGATATAGCAATGGTACAATGTTATCTATGCATCGTGAGATTATGCACGCGCCGAAAGGCCTGATATGCGACCATAAAAATCACAATGGGCTTGATAACCGAAAAAGCAATCTTCGGCTTTGTACGGCAAGGCAAAATGCTCGTAATCGCCAGGCACGGAGGGATTGTTCATCACGATACAAAGGTGTGTACTGGTCTAAGAGGTATAAAAAATGGCGCTCCCGAATTTTTTTCGACCGCAAGCGGAGAAATCTTGGTTACTTCTTCGATGAGATAAAGGCGGCGTTGGCCTATGACGATAAGGCCGCTGAGTTTTTCGGCGAATTCGCATATCTTAACTTCCCGCAAATAATCGAGCTTAGAAACTGGCTCAGAAAAATTGTCTGGGCAACGTCGAACCGCTAAAGAATCTAATGGATTTGAAGAGTCCTTTCCTTTTATACACAAAAGCGTCTAAAGAGCAGGTGGACGAATTGAAAAAGGCATTACCAAATCTCAAGATTTATCGATAACCGGCCGGAAACCGCAAACAAAATCCTCAAACCCCTCGCAGAAGAAAAGTATCTAGAGCAATCTTGATAAATCCTTTGATATCTTTTTGTTTATGGAGATAATCGACAACATGAAATCGGAAGAAAAAAGGATGCTTTTTGCTGAGATACTTTCCGATTACTTTGACTACATTAAATGCTATTCCGAATCTACTCAGAAAGTCTATAGGCCAAAGCTCATTCATTTTCTAAAACATGGTGCACCAGAATATGTTCAAGACATAACAAATAAACATATTAATCAATACAAATCCTCTCTTCTTAAATCCGGCAAAAAGAACCAAACCGTAAACACCTATCTTGCTGCAATCAACAGCTTTTATCGGTGGTTTTACGATACTTATGAATTTGAAGATATACCAAACAAGATTACTTATCTCATAGGTGAATCAATTGAAAGAAGAGTCTTAACAAAAACCGAATATGAGATAGTTCTAATTTTTAATTCTGGTATTAATAAAGATGTCGTACAATTATTAGCTAATACTGGCCTTCGAAGTTCTGAGTTCCTCAACCTAAAGGCCACTGATTATGAAGGTGATTACCTGTATATACGTAAGGATAAAGGATCAATAGGACGACGCATACCACTGAACAAAACTACAAAATCTATTCTCAATCGATACATTAACCACACAGAAAATATTATTAACTTCATAAAAAGCACACAGGCCTATAACAAGTGGTTGCTACGCCTGTGCTATCGATCTGCTAGAATAGCACATATTGAAAATTTCTCACCCAGAAACTTAAGGCACTTTTTTGCCTGTCAATTAAACAATAAAGGAGTTCCCATTGAAACGATCTCAAGTTTATTGGGCCTCAAACATGTAATTTCTTCTGAAATATATCACCAAGCTTCCGAAAGAAATCTTAAAGGTCTTACTGATTGCCTTGATAAATAAAATCCCGTCATATCCAGCAAAATCCTCGAACCCCTCGCAAAAGAGAAAAACATCGATAAAAATGATTA
>CAYSJK010000275.1:0-2236 GCA_964431375.1 uncultured Pirellulales bacterium | reverse complement strand
CAAAGCAAGGGTCTGCGTGGTTTGTGCTTCTATGACGCGGGGGCGAGAAGTTTTTATGCAAAGAAAAAAATCAAAAGCCCTGAGGATTTGAAAGGTTTGAAAATCCGCGTTATGAAAAGCGTGATGTCTATGAAGATGGTCGAAGCTATGGGCGGTTCCCCAACGCCAATTGCATGGGGCGAGCTTTATACTTCGCTTGACCAGGGTGTTGTTGACGCAGCGGAAAATAATCCGCCGTCGTTTCGTACTTCTCGGCATTACGAGGTGTGTAACTACTATATTCTCGACGAACACACACGACTGCCCGACATACTGATAATCAGCACAAGGGTCTGGGAAGCTTTGACACCCGAGTTTCAAAAAGTTTTACAGCAGGCCGTGGATGAATCAGTCGAATACCAGCGTAAAATCTGGGCCGAAGCCGAAGAAAACGATATGGAAATAGTTAAAGCAGCCGGCGTTCAGGTCAGCTACCCGGACAAAAGACCCTTCCAAGAATCGGTCAAGAGTATATGGGAAGAGTTCAATGGCACTGAAATTGGTGAATTAATAAAGCAAATTCAGGAGGTAAAATAGCTGTGTTTAGAACAATAAAAAGGGTGCTGGACCGCTCGCTCGAATTGCTTGTTATGGTGGTCGTAGTCGTACTTGTGGTGGATGTTCTGTGGCAGGTCTTTACTCGCTTTATCCTGAAGGACCCCAGCACCTGGTCGGAAGAACTGGCGATATTTATGCTCATCTGGGTCTCACTTCTCGGTGCTGCGGTTGCCTTAAACCGAGGTGCACATCTGGGAATCGACTATTTCGTGGGCAAGTTGTCGCCGCAGAAAAGGCTGTACACGGAGATTTTTGCTTTTCTCTGCATAGTATTGTTTAGTTTCACCGTGATGATTCTCGGAGGAATCGAGCTGGTAACAAGCACGTTAAGACTGGAGCAGCTGTCACCGGCCCTTGGTGTTCGGGTTGGTTATGTTTACCTGGCGATACCTATCAGCGGATTCTTTCTTGTCCTGTATTCGGTTATCGGCCTGGTCGAGAGATTGGCCGCATTAGTCAAAGGCAGTTTGGTTTCACAATCACAAACTTCGCATGGAGAGGAAGGTGTCGATTGAGAACCACCGGGACTGTAATCACGAGCTTATTAGGTTCAAGGATTATGAAAGGATATTAAAGTGGACCTGCCTATAATAGTGTTGGTTGTGAGCTTTGTAATACTGCTTCTTTTAAATGTGCCCGTGGCGTTCAGTATAGGTATCTCAACGGTGCTGGCATTTCTGGCTATGGGAGATTTACCGGCGTTCGTGGCTGTGGCACACAAGATAGCTACGGGAATTGACAGCTTTGCCTTGTTGGCGATACCATTTTTCGTCTTGTCAGGCATATTGATGGGCCACGGTGGCATCGCTCGCAGACTGATTGATTTTGCCAACGTTCTGGTCGGCCGCTTCCGCGGAGGACTGGCTTTCGTAAACGTACTGACCTGCATGCTTTTTGGCGCGATATCCGGCTCAGCCACTGCGGCGGTCTCGGGAGTCGGAGGATTTATGGTCCCGATTATGAATAAGATGGGCTACCACAGAGATTTCAATGCATCCGTGACCATAACAGCGGCGACGACAGGTCTTTTGATTCCGCCCAGCAACATTATGATTGTCTATTCACTGGCGACAGGCGGTATTGTCTCGATTGCAGCGATATTTATGGCCGGTTTTTTACCCGGCTTTCTGATGGGCCTGGCACTGATGGCGGTTGCCGGAATTCTAGCCGTCCGGCATAAATACGGTTCGGATGAGATATATAAATTTCATGAAATCATGATACGCATCATCGGAACCGTTCTCTGTTTGGTCATTCCGGGATTTTTATATTATAAACGTTCCGGTTTTCTTCCGGCGCAAGATTCGTTAAAGAAACTGGAAAACTATTCTCAAATCTCCGCATCAACTCAGAAATTAAATGCTGCTTTTATCTGGGTTCTTTTGTTGTTACTGGCGGTGATGGTCATCGGATATGCGGCCATGGCATTGAAGAAAAACCGTCACAGTGCGAAGATTACGGCCGGATTCATCGGACTTTTGTTTGTTCCTGTCTGGTTTTTGAAAGGTTTTTTTTACGGCCGGCTCTATGACATTCAGAATTACGGCAATTTGAGTCTGGCTTTATCTTTCTATTCACTGCTGGTTATCGGCCTGATTGCTTTTTACGGTATGAAAGTTTCTTGGAAAGGATTTATCTG
>CAYSJK010000274.1:0-2261 GCA_964431375.1 uncultured Pirellulales bacterium | reverse complement strand
ACAGCCGGAAGAATTGACCGAGCTTGAGATTGAAATGATACTAAAGTGGCTCGATAAGCTCTGGCTCGACCCTGAAATACGCAAGGCCATAGATGAGGATGCCTGGCTGAAATTCATAGAATCGTTTAAGCAGGAACTGCTCGATTATTAAGTTGAGCTTGATAATATTGCCGGCAAAAGTCTGTTGCTCGCGTTTTTAGTCCTGCCAGAGTCCGAGAGGCACTTTTTGGTCTTCCTCAGGGTCGTTTGAATCTTGCGTAAGCGATTCCGGATCAGCCACTTTGCGATAGCCCAGGGCCTTTACCACCTCAAGGACTTCGGTCCAGGTTGGAAAGGGTCTTTGATTTTTCTTTTTGTACTCGTCAACGGCCATAAGAAACTCGAATTGCTCATCGGACATTCGTCCTTCTTCGGCGGCTTTTCGCTCATCGGTTAGTCTTATGCCCGGGCCTCGCCGGCGGTCCAGCCCCAAACGCCGGTCAACAACACTTTGCCTGCGGTCTTTATCACCGCGTCTTTCTATGGGAATGTCTTTATCCATTTTTATTATACCTGCATATTTAGTTTATCGGCTTTTGAGTATTAAAGAGGTTCGGATTTTGCGATATCACAAAATCCGAACCGATATTAAGTTATCAGCCCGGCGGAACTCGTCCGGGCCGGTTGCCTTCAGATGAGCCCCGGTGCTTTCTTGCCTGCACAGGCAGAGAGCAGGAAAGGGGGGTCAAAACTCATCCTCGAAAAGCTGGCCGTTGAAATCACCTTCTTCCTGCTCTTCTAATGCAAAATCATAGAAATCATCATACGCATCTTGCGACTCGATTACGATGTGTGCTTCGTCAATGTAATCTTCGGGTACCATGACAGTTATGTCCTTAGAACCTATGGCATTTTCATCCGGCTCATTAACGACAACAGGAATATCATTGACTTTTAGGAGGGTTTCATACTCTCTGGCTTGCTCCGAATCCTTTGTAAGAGCAACAACAACAAGCCCTTGCGTATTGGTTTGAGCTTTTTGGTTTTTTTTGGAACGTTTTGCCATTTTATTTCTCCGCGACAAACCTATCTTCTCTTCGGATATAATCAATCCAATCCTGGCTAACAAGGGTCGGTTCCGAACCTCGTCTTCATATATTTTGTTAAAAAGAACCGATACAGGCTCGTAAAAAAGCATAATTTATCGGTTTTTTAATAACCGCTTTTTTGCCTATCGGCTCTCTGTGAGCAGAAATTTAACGTTTCATTATATTTTTTTGTTGCAAAACATTTTGCTTATATGTAATAACGGTTTTTGACAATGTTCCGGACTCAAGGATTTTGTGACGGACTACTTAAATTTTTAACTTTTTAACATGGAGGTTAATACCAATGGCAAAACAAAAGGAGTCTTTGGTTGTAGCCAGTAAAGTCAAGGCCTACATCAAAAGCAAAAAGATGATGACCTCTTCCGATGCGATTGCAGCACTCAGTGATAAGATGTATAGTATGCTGGATAGTGCCATTGCACGGACTAAGGCCAATCGTCGCAGCACAGTCAAGCCTCAGGACCTGTAGGCCGTTAGAGGTTGTAGTATTTACTTAGTAAAGGGGGTTGCTGAACGCTAACGTCTTTTGTTCACGCAAGTTACGTTTGCGGCAGTTTTTAATTGGGGCTGTCCTCTACCCATTAAGCTTGGGCTTATTGCTGGTGGGTAGGGAACAGCTTTTTCATTGAATATTCGCGATTTTTCAGGTCAGCAATGCAAAACGCTTACGGTCTGTACACTTATGATTTGTACACCTATATTCGCAAAGAAATCATTATTTAGCTCATTTTTGATATTGGCCAATAAAATACTGGTTATTAGTATCAAAACTCATATATTTTCGGAAATTTGTTGAACTTATCTGTTTGAAAATCCCGATTTATATAACAGGTAATTAAGGTAAAAGCAGTTTTTTTTGGCTGCACGAAGTTAAGATTGTGTAATTTCTTGCCGATAAGGTGGTTACCAGCGATACGCAACTCGATTAGATGACGAAATAACTTCTGGGCACAACGAATAGCGGTAAAGAATTTTGCACCGATAATAGGTTGTTTTTTTGTTGCTCAGGGCAGAGATTTCGTCTCGCGGCTCAGTATTACAAGCTAAAACGGTAAGTTTTAGATGTAAATTTTGAGGAGAAACGCTGCTGTAATTTCTTACTTTGACAAATGATTATAAGACTAAAGCAACAGGGTGCAGTATGAGGATTTTCATGTTAGGCTGGGAGTTCCC
>CAYSJK010000273.1:0-2272 GCA_964431375.1 uncultured Pirellulales bacterium | reverse complement strand
TCCACCAGCCTTCGAGTATATCATAAGCCAACCGGCCTTTTGCAATATAGGCATTATTAACATCGGTGATTTCAAGCTCACCCCGAGCTGAAGGTTTGAGAGTATGTATGATGTCAAAAACTGTTACATCATAAAAGTATATACCGGTAACGGCATAATTTGACCTGGGCTCTTTCGGTTTTTCCTCGATGCTAATTACCCTGTCGCCGGAAATTTCAGCAACTCCAAACCGTTGAGGATGCTCAACCTCTTTAAGCAAAAGTCGTGCGCCGGTTTTTTGAGAGATAAATTTGTCTGCATATTTTTTGAGGTCTTCTTCAAAGATATTATCACCAAGTATAACAACCAGAGGTCCTCCTTGAGCAAAATTCTCAGCTAATCCCAGGGCCTCGGCTATTCCGCCGGCTTCGTCCTGCACACGGTATGTAAACTGACAGCCAAAGTTTCTGCCTGAGCCCAAAAGCCCGACAACATCGCCCATATGTTCAACGCCGGTCACAATCAATATCTGGTCAATACCAATTGATGTCAGCTTCTCGATGGGGTAATATATCATAGGTTTCTGCCCGATAGGAAGCAAATGCTTGTTTGTAACCTTGGTCAGCGGCATAAGCCGCGACCCCGTACCCCCAGCAAGGACAAGACCTCTTAAATCCATAAGCATCTCCTTATGAAACCATCATTACCCAAAAATTCTAAATCATCTAATCATTAATGTCAACTACAGATAGAGGGTACCTGTAAATAGTTTGCTAACCTATTTTGGCAAAGGATAGTGCCGACTAATGTCAAAATGACATTTTTTCACTGTTCGTGCAGTTTTTTGGTGGCAAAACGATTGACAATCTGTGTTACAAACTGTTATTGTAAGTGCTCAAAAATACTCGGGAGTGTAGCTCAGTCGGTAGAGCAACGGCCTTTTAAGCCGTAGGTCTTGGGTTCGAATCCCAACACTCTCATTTTTAATTAGGAATGGCAATTCAATAGTCCTTGAAGTTTTTCATCCACTCAGGCCAGACCGGCGGGTCAGTATTGACATTGAACTCTCGATGCCATTTCAACTTCCATAACTGCTTTAGTCCTATCTTTCGTACGGAAAAATCTACAAAAAGTCCATTTATATAACCTCTGTGCCGGTCGATGCAAAAGGCCTTCATATTAGGATAGCTTAACCCTGATACAAAATCACCATCAAACTGAGGAGGCTCGTCATTATTGTCCGGAATTGCCCCAAGATAAGCACAATCAAGAAACAAAGGTATATTGTTTGCCCCACGGACATCAGAACGTCTCCAGTTGTTTTTTAAACTTTGTCCATACAAGCCTATCATATCAGGTGGGTCATTCGATACATTTCCATTCATACCGTAGCTGCCGTAAACACCTTCAAGTCCAAGGCTGGCATAGGTACTGTCAAACTTCCCCCAGGCAAGGAACTTGCTTCCGGGCAAGTTGTTGATGTCCGTTACATCCGAGACCGGTTTTGTTGCCATCGGACATAATCGCAGTTCCGGCTCTTTAGTATATGGGGCCAATGTCTGTGTCCACATTTTTCCTGAGCTACCGCTGGCAAAGAACCCATTGTTATCCATTGTATACATCGCAAAGATTTTGCCCCATTGGCCCAGAATAGATTGACAGACAATTGTTCTTGCCTGCTGCCTTGCGTATGCCAGTGCCGGCATTAATATCGCCATAAGCAGTGCTATACAAGCAATTACAACCAAAAGCTCTACTAATGTAAAACCCGCTAAAAATCGTCTGGTAAACACTCCTCTTTTATTCATAATGAAAGCCATTAACCTCTTTTTGCATGCAATATTACAAAAAACGGCATAATCATATACATTTTGAGCTTAAATTCAAGGAAAAACGAGGTGGTTACACCGTGATTTGCTATTTCAAGCGGCTTGATTTATATAATCGGGGCGACAGGACTTGAACCTGCGACCTCTTGACCCCCAGTCAAGCGCGCTAGCCAAACTGCGCCACGCCCCGTATCAACGATATTGTAATATACAAAAGCAGATAGAAACAGATGTTTTTGAACAGAAAAAAATTTTTGAGAAACCTCTTGACAAAGTTAGGCGCGCCTAACTATATTAGGAATAACATACATAATAGAGAAAAAACTGTGTCAGTAGCGAAAAAAGACAATTTAAGTGCCTCCTTAGAGGATTATCTCGAGGCGATATTTAACCTTGCTGGCGAGTCGAATGTAGCCCGCAGCAAGGATATTGCCAAATCTCTAAACGTATCCAGGGCCTCTGTT
>CAYSJK010000272.1:0-2339 GCA_964431375.1 uncultured Pirellulales bacterium | reverse complement strand
GCAGATGTCAACTACAATGTCGTAAAACAATTCTGCAAGGATGTTACCCAGGCCGCTATCGGTGCTGATGTAATAAAAAGTCTCCACCCCAGCCAGGTAATGGTAAAGCTCGTCAATGATGAGCTGACAAAACTCATGGGTCCTGTCGATACCCGCATCTATTTTGTCTCTCCCGGTCCTACGGTAATTATGTTGGCCGGCCTGCAGGGAGGCGGTAAAACCACCACCGCTGCCAAGCTCGGCAAATATCTGGTTGCAAACGGTAAAAGGCCTCTTCTCGTCGCCGACGACCTGCAAAGACCTGCTGCAATTGAGCAGCTTGTCGTCCTTGGCGAGCAAACAGGTATCGATGTTTATAAAGAAGACAGCAAAAACGCAGTAAAGGTCGCCAAAAACGCAATCAAACACGCCAAAGAAAACGGCCACGATGTCGTCGTTCTCGACACCGCCGGCCGATTGCATATTGATAAAGAAATGATGGCCGATATAGCCAATGTCGCAAAGGCCGTTACCCCCCACCAAATTTATCTCGTCTGCGATGCGATGACCGGCCAGGACGCTGTTAACTCCGCCAAAGAGTTTAACGAGCGTCTTGAGCTTGACGGCGTCATCCTTACAAAACTTGACGGCGACGCACGTGGCGGGGCCGCTTTGAGCGTAAAGGCCGTGACCGGAAAACCCATCAAGTTCATCGGTGTCGGCGAAAAACTCGATAAGCTTGAAGAATTCCACCCCGACCGTATGGCCAGCAGAATCCTTGGTATGGGTGATGTCGTAACGCTCGTTGAGAAAGCACAGGAGCAATTCGAAGCCGCCGAAGCAGAAAAGCTGCAAAAGAAATTGGCCAAGGGCACCTTCGGTTTCGATGATTTCTTAAAGCAAATGCAGGCAGTCAAGAAAATGGGCGGACTCAAAGATATGCTCAAGATGATGCCCGGAATGGGTCAGCAGCTCGACGACCTGGACCTTGACGGCTCAGATCTAACGCGAATGGAGGCAATGGTCTATTCAATGACTCCCGTCGAACGTCGCGAGCCGGATATTATAAATTCTTCCAGAAGAAGACGAATCGCCGCCGGCGCCGGTGTCCAGCCGAACGACATCTCCGGCTTAGTCAAAACCTTTATGCGAAGCCGCGATATGATGAAATCCCTCAGTGGCGGTGGCTTAGGCGGATTGAAATCACTCTTTTCAGGTGGACTTAATATGAATACATTAAGCGCGGCTATGTCATCGGGCAGAAAAATCAAACAGCGCTCGAAGCGAAAAAGAGTCATAAAACGCAAGGGTAAAATAAAACGGTGATAATGAAGATGATAACGATTGAGCAATATCTGGAAAAAGTCGCTCGTTTTTCCAACAACGACTACGGCAGGATGATAAGAGAACAGTTCAAGGATATCAATGGCAGCAGCGAGCTGGCGATGCTCGCCGCCCCCAGTAACGAGGAATTGGAGCAGCTAAAAACGGCCCTGGCGATTATGACACCTGCTGAAAAGCAAAACGCCGACAATTTAAGCGATGAGCAGATACAAAAAATCGCAGCCGATGCCAAAATCGACCCGGCAAATCTTGCGATTTTCATCAATGGCTACATATTACATTGCAAAAAGCCTCAGTCTCGTGGGAGGTAATCCTGGACCAAATAAGCTAAATCCTCGAAAAGACCCCAATTAGATGGTTGACAAATTCCACAAACTTATGTATTAAGTACTTTTTCTATCTGGCTGTTTAAGTCAGATGGTGAATAATTAACTTTACAAACGTGTTTCGCAATACCGGTTGAATCGGTGCTGTGAAAATTGATTATAAACTATTAAGAAAAGGAAAAGATTATGGCAGTTAAATTAAGAATGATGAGGATAGGCAGACGGCATCGGCCGTTCTTTAGAATCAACGCGGTCGAATCACGCAACCCGCGGGATGGAAAAATTATTGAAAAGCTCGGCCATTACGACCCAATTGAAAAAGTTCCTGAAAAACAAATCATCCTAAACCGCGAACGTATCGAATATTGGCTTGATAAAGGTGCAATACCCTCTGACGCCGTCTCGCAAATCCTTTTGCGCCATGGTATCAAGCACAAATACGCAGAGCAGCAAGCAGCCCGCCGAGCTAAAGCCAGAGCCATAGCTCGCGCCAAAGGCAAGCTCTTTACAAAAGCTGAAAAAATCGCCGTCCAAAAACAAGCCGAGGCAGCTGAAGAAAAGGCCAAGGAAGAGGAAAAAGCCAAGACGGAAGCAAAAGAAAAAACAGAACCATCTACTGAGCCAGCAAAAGAAATAGCGAAACCTGAAGCAATCGAAGAAAAAGTCGAGCAAAAACCGGAAGCCGAACCC
>CAYSJK010000271.1:0-2360 GCA_964431375.1 uncultured Pirellulales bacterium | reverse complement strand
GTCTATACACAATAAAATCAGTGGCCAATTTATACTTTATAAGCTCATCAAGCTGACGTATTCTATCCACACCAAGTTCCGGCACATCGCTTTTAATAATAAAAAGGTCGATATCTGTTCCTTGATGTATTTGTCCTTGAGCTAAAGACCCAAAAAGAATAACCTTTTCGGGCTTATACAATCGTATAAGCTGATTCACGATATTATGTATTTCTTTATCGAATTGACTTTTAGATACCATTAACTTTGGTCCTTTTTTACCATTCTTTCACGCTATTACCATTATAGTAATTTGGATGAGTCTATCTACATTATTTAGAAGTTTCTTTCTACGAAGCCGGTGTCGATTTTACTTTTGGCAAAAAGGTTATGTGAAATGATATCGAGGCAGGCAGGGATAGTGGTCTTGACCGGCTCGATTATAAATTCAGCCAAAGCCCTTTTCATCGTTTCGATTGCCTCGGTTCGCGTCTTCTGATGGACAATAAGCTTGGCAATCATCGAATCGTAACTTGTCGAGACCGTCCAGCCCTGGTGAATATGTGTATCAACTCTAACGCCGGGACCGCCAGGCAGAATTAATCTTGTAATCTCACCCGGCGAAGGGGCAAAATTATTTTTTGGGTCCTCGGCGTTAATCCGGCACTCAATTGCAGCACCTGTATGCTTAATATTTCTTTGTTTGAGTCTGATTTTATGACCCGCGGCAACTTTTATCTGCCATTTAATCAAATCATGTCCCGTAACCATCTCGGTAACGGGGTGCTCGACCTGGATTCGCGTATTGGCCTCAATGAAGTAGAACTTTTTGTCCTTGTCTAAAAGGAACTCAATCGTTGCAGCGTTGACATATTTTGCCTCTTTTACAATCCGCAAAGCGGCATTGCAAAGCTCTTCCCTGTCACGGTCATCCAGAACAGGACATGGCGATTCCTCAATCATCTTTTGATGCCTTCGCTGAATAGTGCAGTCCCTCTCATAAAAATGTACTGCGTTGCCGTCATTATCTGCCAGCACCTGGACTTCTATGTGCCTTGGCTCAGGTAAACACTTTTCCAGATAGATACTGCCGTCTCCAAAAGCGGCCTCCGCTTCGGCCCGTGCTGCCCCGAATGCGGAACGAAAGCTGATATCGTTATGCGCAACTCTCATACCGCGCCCACCACCGCCGGCGGCGGCTTTTATCATTACAGGATAACCAATCTTGTTTGCCAGTTTTAGCGCTTCAGACTCGTTCTCGATAGTCCCATCGGAGCCGGGCACCACCTTTACTTTGGCCTTGCGTGCCAGTTTGCGGGCCTCGACCTTATCACCAAGCAGCTTCATTGCCTCCACAGGTGGGCCAATAAAGGTTATCCCACAATCCCGGCATATCTGGGCGAATTTTATATTCTCAGCCAAAAAGCCATAACCCGGATGGATTGCCTCCACATCGGCGATTTCCGCTGCACTTATGATACGCGGGATGTTCAGATAACTTTCTGCCGCCTCGGCAGGGCCTATGCAAACGGCTTCATCAGCAAGCTGTAAGTATGGAGCGTCTTTATCGGCCTCGGAATAAACCGCCACCGACTCAATATCAAGCTCGCGACAGGCACGGATTATACGCAGCGCTATTTCGCCCCGGTTTGCTACCAAAATCCTTGAAAACATATTTTCGTATCTCGTATTGAGTATATCGTATTGCGTATTACGCACGACGCATCATGCAACACAAATCAGTCCGGCCTGACTCTAAAAAGGACCTGGCCGTATTCAACCGCCTGGCCGTTGGTTACCAGCACTTCGGCAATCGTCCCGCTGGTCTCGGCTTTTACCTCGTTCATTACCTTCATTGCCTCGATTATACAAACGACTGTCTGCGGATTAACTTGTGAGCCGATTTCAACATAAGATGCCGAATCCGGGCTTGGTGTCGCATAGAAAGTCCCAACTATAGGCGATTTCATATCCACTAATTCCTCCTGCGGTTGCATTGCTGCAGGTTGGCTCAAGGCCTCTGTATCGGGTGCCTGTTGGTTTTGCCCTGATGGAGGCCCACCAGATTGAGGTCCGGCCATCGGTACAGCGGTTATAATGGGCTGTTGGCCCCCGGCGCGTTTTAGAAAGATTTTGTCGTCATCGTGCTTTATCTCAATCTCGACTAAGTTGTTATCCTTCATTATTTCAATAAGCTCTTTTATTTTCTGCAAATCGGTATCTTTTTCCGCCATTTGCGCATCCTTTCCCAAAAAACTCCTTAGGAGCCAAAACGCCCAGTAGAACCGGGGGCTAAATATTCAGCCTGCCGTTTTCCGGCAGCTTTATCCAACGGGGTAAAGTGCACAGCCCTTGTGGTGTTAAGTATAACCGCAAGAGGC
>CAYSJK010000270.1:0-2403 GCA_964431375.1 uncultured Pirellulales bacterium | reverse complement strand
CAAATATCTTTTCAACTTTACCGATAAAAAGGGGTCGGATACCATTAGGCTTACTGTTGGTAGCGAACTTATTTATCAACTTGTTTTACTTTCTGTGCCGGAAGAAAATAAGACAATTGTTTTTGGCATAGATTCAAATGCAATTGAAATACCTGAGCCTGAACCGACACCAGAGCCAAAATCAGGGGCTGAACAGATTGCTCTTCAATTTCCTTATGAAAGCAATATTGTGCCTTATGCACAGAGAAAAGAACAAGAGAAAGAAGAAAGCTTAAAGTTCTGTCCCAGCGGTTAAGACCTAATTCCTTCGACAGGGGAACTAAGTGCCAAAGAAAGTAAAAGTAGAGAGATTCCGCCCGGTAGAGTATATAGTAGTATGATGATGGGGGTGGATAGTATTATTGATGTAAATTCAGATATTACATTAAATACTGTTTGGACATCTTATAATACTTATCATGTTATTGCCGATGTTAATGTTCAGGCACTGCTTGTTGTTGAACCGGGCACGGTCGTTACATTTGCCCCTGATAAATCAATGTCGGTCAATAACGGTGGAACCCTGATGTCCGTGGGAACTCCTGACAATCCTATTATCTACACATCAGACTCAGGAACACCCGGTTATGCTGATTATTATTGTCCCGTGTACATTGAGGAAACTGCCTCAGCTAATACCAAGATAATGTATAGTTACGTTGAGTATGCATATATCGGAGTAATGGTCCTTAACAATGAGCTTGAAGCCGATATTCAAAACAACTATTTCTACAGCAATGTTTACGGAATTGTAGAATTTGGCAAGAAGCACACCAATATCCGTAACAACCTGCTTGTGGCTTCTTACTATAGCGGTATAGAAGTTTTCCTGGGCGATTCAACCGGCGAAGGCTCGGCTAACAGTTCAATCCTTGTCGAAGACAACACCTGCGATTATTATCAGGACAATGGCATAACCGTTCACGGCGTTGAAGATGTGAACGAAGCAGGAATGGTTGTGCTGGCCAATAATATTGTTTCAGGTTCTTACCAGTATGGACTGTCTTTGGTTGACTACTATATGTATGCAACGGTAATGAACACAGGCTACTTTGATAATGCCAATAACAAAAACTGGGCATTTGACGAAGATAACCCGGCATTTGAGACGGTTCTGCCATACGAAATGGGAACCGGCACGTTGCCGATTTGTTATTTGAGACAGGATTGCAATTTCATCAACACCGGATCTTTCCTCATTGAGCAAACCCCGCTTATCGGTCAAACCACGGATGTCAATGGCATACCCGATTATAATTACGTAGATATTGGTTTCCATTACCAGAACTGGAATTTTTCAAATCCCGGTAGTGGTGATTCGTTATCGGCTGATTTTGATGACAGCATGAAAGTTGATTTTAGAGATTTTGCGACTTTTGCTAATTATTGGCAGCAATCAACGAGTAGCGATGCCGATTTGGACGGAAGCGGTTTTGTTGATTATAACGATTTGTCGATTTTCACAAACCAGTGGTTACAAGTTGCAGACCCTAACATAGAAATCCACATTTACGGAGATTCCAACGAAGGCTATGTCGATATCGGCATAAGTGGTTTTACATCAGATACTCAGCGTGTTTTTCTACTTGCTGATGGAAAATATGTTGGAGAAATATTTGGGTTTGCAGACGGCTATACTCTCATAATGGATATATCAGAATCCGGTGGCCAGGAGCGACAACTTAAGGCGTTAAGCATCGGCAGTAGCGACCAAGTTATATGCTCGAATATCAAGAATATTGCCTTTTCCTGTCCTTTAAGTTATTGCCTCATTCCCAGCAGTTACGAACCGAATCAACCGTTGTATTTTTCGGCGTTAAACAGCGGCGAAGAAGACGTTTCTGTTGAAGTGTACGCAGACTGCGGAAATTTGGTGTGGTCACAAATCTACGATGGAAATAACATCTTAGGTTCCATTCCTGCTGAGATTACCAGCCAGCATGAAATTGATTACATCAGTTTTAGTCTGAGCAGTAAGAGCAACGGATGGTCTATTACAAAAATATCAGACCCGGCAGAGCCTGACCTTTCATTTGATACCAAAGCTTTGATTATCCTTCCTGCTTTTGACTTAAGATGGAGAAATTTCATGCCAGTATGGGCGGTTCAAGATGCCTTTAAGGACAGGGGAATTAAATACAAAAAGTTAGGAGGCAGATCTGCCAACTATGATAATATCGCCTGGTATGCAATAACTAACCCTATCAAATATATGTATATTCTCGCTCATGGAAAATATCAATTAGTCAAAAATGGGGTTTTAAGAACCTGTGTAAAGCTATCTGATGGAATAGCTGTTTCTATGAAAAAATCAGATTTTATTGACCCAAATAGCGCCCCTTCATGGTGCCAAAAATTGGAAGG
>CAYSJK010000269.1:0-2415 GCA_964431375.1 uncultured Pirellulales bacterium | reverse complement strand
AGATTCAGCCGGGAAAGAGAACCATCCAGGGCGCGCTTGTCGAGGCCGTGTCAAATCTCACCGGAGTTCGAACTTTCGTCCATGGCGCCAGCAGGACTGATGCCGGCGTAAGCGCGCTGGGCCAGGTAGCATTGTTCGAGATTGATTCACCTATTCCTACAGAAAACTTCCCGGAGGCAATAACTGACCGCCTTCCGCCGGAAATTGTCGTTATAGCCGCCGAAGAAGCACCGCCGAAGTTCGACCTTTTAGGCGACGTGAAGAGCAAGCTCTACCGCTATACGATTTACACCGGCAGGCACCGGCCGGTCCTCAAATTAAATCAGTGCTGGCATATTCCGAAAAAGCTTGATGTTGAGGCAATGAACCAGGCAGCGCAGATGCTCGTCGGAACAAAAGACTTCAAATCCTTCGCAACCGCAAAAGACAGGCGGGAACATACTGTACGGACTATTTTTAGCTGCAACGTTACAAGCGAGGACAAGTGGATATACGTGGATGTCAAAGGGGACGGCTTTTTATATAATATGGTCAGGAACATCGTCGGCACCTTGGTCGAGGTCGGCCTCGGCAGATGGAAAGCCGAAAAAATAACGGAAATCCTCGAAGCGAAGGACCGACAAGCAGCAGGACCATTAGCCCCAGCTGAAGGTTTATGCTTAATAAGGATTGTTTACTGAAAATTTTATTATTATAAGCTAATAGAAGTAATTCCAATGTATTCTCAATTAACCACATATTAAAATTAACAACAGAAAGATAGGGAGAGTTATATGGAAAAGTATCATATTTTCATATCCGATGGCAGGCTATTTATTCACGATGATGGTGGAATAAGAGAAATTGTAAGTAAATTTGCTGAAGAGAAAGCTGCAGAGGCAGAGAGACGAAAAGAGTTGCACTCTTGGAAAACAGAGGGTGGCCAAGAAGGCACTTATTTTACTAGCGAGACAATATGGGGAAAGCAAGCTTGGGCCAGGCCTTTTCGGAGATTTAGGTTTAAGTCAGTGATGACAAAGGATTCAAATACCTTGTATTATCTACTAACTAATGATTTTATAACAGGTCTTTTTCAGTATTCAATAGAGGACGATGAAGAAGTGCGGTTGTTTCATAGGAGAGAATTTGCTGAATTAGGCATGGATTTTTCACCAGATAAAAGTGAATTTGTTGCAGCTGTTGTTCTGGAAAGCGGCCATATTAATATAGAGTTGCTCGATTCAGAATCAAGCTATAAAAAAACACTAACTGAAGGTGATTCAAGGGATTGTAATCCTTCGTTCAGTAAATTTAATGACCAGGATGTTCTATACCAAACCGCCGGTATAGCCCGCGGTGAAGATGGATTTGTCATGGCCTATGGGCCGGAAGCAATTCATAAAGTAAGAATAGATACAGGGGAGATAACAGAATTGCTTTCGGATGATAAATGTGATTATTTGTTACCTAAAGACGATAAGAATGGGAATTTATATTGTATACGTAGGCCATATCAGCAACCTTATTATGTATCACCCTGGAAGATTTTGTTAAGCATTCTGACTTTTCCAATTCGTTTTATAATAGCAATAGTCAATTTCCTGAATGCTTTTACTAAGCTTTTTAATGAAAAACCCATTCAACCTGCCGGACCAGATGTCAGGCCAAAGTTTGAAAACAAATACATTAATGTGTTAGGACGTACAATCAACCTTGCGAAACTTCAAAAATCAAATAAATCAATTGATAATGCCTCATTAGTACCCAGAAACTGGGAATTAGTTAAGTTGTCGAATGATGGTCAACTTGAAGTTGTTGCTAAGAAAGTATCTTCATTCGACATAGACCAAGATGGTAATGTCCACTTTACAAATGGATTTCGCGTTAATGAATTAACCGCAGCGCAAACCGAAATGCTATTTCGGTATAGAATCATTGAGAATTTAAAGGTCTCAAGTGTGGCAACACAAGCTATCTGAGTATCACAATTGAAGATTGTTCATATTATAACACGGCTGATACTGGGTGGAGCGCAGGAGAATACGCTTATTACCTGCAAGCTGTTAGCTGAACGTGGACATGATGTTACGCTCGTAACCGGCCCGGCCACAGGGCCTGAAGGAGAGCTTTTCGAACAAACCAAAGGGCAAAAATATAAAGTCGAAACAGTCAACAAGATGATCCGAGCTATTTGCCCTTTGTATGACTCTATAAGCTATAAGCAAATCAAAAAGCTCCTTCGAGAAATACGGCCGGATATTGTTCATACTCATTCAGCAAAGGCGGGAATATTAGGACGGTTTGCAGCATACAGTTTAAGACACCAGAGCCAAGACTACAGACTCAAAACTCCGGCGATAGTGCATACAATCCACGGCTGGTCGTTTCATCCGTACCAGAGTAATTTGCTAAATAAATTTTATATTGCGATTGAAA
>CAYSJK010000268.1:0-2441 GCA_964431375.1 uncultured Pirellulales bacterium | reverse complement strand
GTTAGGACTTAATAAAAAATAATTGTCTTCTGGTGGATGATCATTCTCAATTTCAACCAGAAAATTAACATTCGCAGGGTCTGTCTCGAAATCAAAACCTCCGACGCTGAGAAATATACCAGATGGGAGGGTATAATGCTCATAATGTCCTCCATTAGGCGATGGATTTGTATCCAGTGTTGAGGTGTCATAAATATACCAACCTGTTATAGTATCACCTGGACTAATTTGGCCTTCCAGATAATTGCCATCATCCGTAACGGAATCCACTACAGCCTCTATCTCAATGGTTATTAATACCGCTTCGGCCGGTAATGGCCATAAAACCACCCCCCACAAAAACATAGCCAGAATTATAAATACTTTCGTTTTCATCATTACCTCCTCAAATTAAGCTTGATTTCTCGAACCGCTCCTGCCTTATCGCATATTGGCTTGTGCCTCCTCAATATCTCTTATATTGTACCAGAAATTAAAGAAATTTCAAGCACCATTTATCTTTTACAGTTCGTGAATTTTACCTAAAAAGAAAGCAGCTCTTGAAAGTTTATTCAGGAGCGATTAGAATATTCAGTCGTGGTTCATTCTAAGAAAAAACCAGTAATAGGCATTTTGGGCGGTGTATGCTCGGGCAAGAGCACCGTGGCAGCGGAGTTTTCAAAATTGGGTTGCGGGGTAGTTGACGCCGACAAGATTGCCCACGAACTGCTTGAGAAAAAAGAGATGGCAGAAAAGGTCGTGGCTGCTTTCGGCTGGGGCATTTTGGATTCGGCAGGAAAAATCGACCACAAGAAATTGGCTGATATCGTTTTTGCCGATGCCGACAAGCTATCGTCGCTTAACATGATAATCCACCCTCCTGTACTGCAACGAGCTGAGGAGCTTATCAAGCAATATAACCGCCAAAGTGAAGTTAAGGCAATCGTTCTGGATATGCCGCTATTGGTCGAGGTCGGCTGGGAAAAAAGATGCGATAAATTAATTTTTGTAGATTGTAATTGGCAAATAAGGGTCGAAAGAGCGAAAAAAACGGGTTTTTTCAACGAAAATCAGCTAAAAATTAGAGAAAATTTCCAAATTTCTCTTGACAGAAAGGCCGACCTTACCGATAATGTACTCGATAACAATTCTGGCTTCTCGGCGTTAGCTAAGCAAGTCGCTTATATCTTCTCATATATAGTATATAGTGAGTAAGTGGGGTTTATCGCAGAGCGCTTGTATTATAGTTAGCCGTTTTTTGATAAATATATTTTTATTTCTACTATTCAAAATTCAAATCCTATTTGGTTCCTGTGGGAAAGTTATTTTATGGAATCGTAAATTCCTGTAAGCAAAAAAGGAGTAATAATGGCTAAATCTGCAAAAACTGGAAGAAGCAGGCCTAAAAAACGCAAAACTGCAAAGAAAAGGACTAACGTAGAAGAAATAGCTGCCGAACAAACAGAGCAGAACAACTCGACTGTAGCAACTGCAACTGCTGAGAAGGCCTCAAGTGTAGAGACCACAGAGGAAGCCCGGAAAAGGGCTGAAGAAGAGTCCACCCACGCCAAATACGAGCGTATAAAAAAAGGTGAACTTTATCTGACGGATTTGCAGAAACTGACGGTGTCGGAGCTGCACGACCTTGCCAAGAAAGAAGGTATCATCGAGTACAGCGCCCTTAAGAAGCAGGATTTGATTTTCCGGATTCTCAAGGAGCGTATCCGCCAAAACGGTCTGATGTTTGGCGAAGGTGTGCTGGAAGTGCTGCCTGACGGTTACGGATTTCTGCGAAATCCGGATTATAACTACCTGTCGTCCTCCGACGATATCTACGTTTCGCCATCTCAAATCAGGCGTTTCGGCCTGCGGACTGGAAACACCGTATCAGGGCAAATCAGACCGCCTAAAGATTCCGAGAAGTATTTTGCTCTTCTTCGCGTCGAGGCGATAAATTTTGAAAATCCTGATAACCTTGCGGAAAAAGTGGTATTCAGCGATTTGACGCCATTGCATCCGGAGGAACGTTTGATACTTGAGACTACCTCCGAAGAACTAAATATGCGAATATTCGATTTGGTAACTCCGGTTGGCAAAGGTCAGCGTGGGCTGATAGTTGCTGCGCCGCGAACAGGCAAGACAATTCTGCTGCAAAAAATGGCAAATGCCATCAGTACAAACCATCCCGATGTAAAACTAATAGTGCTGCTGATAGACGAACGGCCCGAAGAAGTTACGGAAATGGAGCGTAAAACCGCCGAAGACGTTGAGGTTATAAGTTCCACCTTCGATGAGCCGGCTGCGCGACACTGCCAGGTGGCGGAAGTGGTAATCGAGAAGGCCAAGCGAATGGTTGAGTACGGCCAAGACGTGGTAATTCTGCTGGACTCGATAACCCGTCTTGCCCGCGCCTATAATAGTGAGATGCCGCATTCGGGCAGAATCCTGACCGGTGGTGTTGA
>CAYSJK010000267.1:0-2555 GCA_964431375.1 uncultured Pirellulales bacterium | reverse complement strand
AACCAAATGAAACATAACATATATTATGGGACGTTATGTGTTGGTTAATCTTCAAGAACCTCTTTTTTAGATCTCAAAAAATTATCTGATAGTTATCTGAGCCCGGATTTACCATATTAAAGTATGGGAAATATCAGATTAAACACAAACACATGAATTCATTAGAATGTCTCTGTCTTACCGTGCTGCTCATTTCTCCCTTGCATCAGGATACCCCCTGGTGGTATAATACCGTACTAAAACCTGGAACACAAAAAAGGAGATAACTATGACTAACAAAAGTATGACGATTGTTCTAATTCTAATGGTTGGATTTATGTCTACTTCATGCTCGCAACTCACTAGGACAAGTGATGATTTTACCATCCGTAAAGGTGTTAATGTTAGCCATTGGTTATCGCAAAGTGAAAAACGGGGCGATGCCCGGCGTAACTATATTACGCAACCTGATTTCAATGCCATCGCTGCCATGGAATTTGATCATGTACGCATTCCGGTGGATGAAGAGCAACTGTGGGATGCACAGGGTACAAAAGAGAGCGAAGCATTTGAACTGCTGCACAATGCCATTAAGTGGGCGTTTCAGGCAAAGTTGCGGGTTATCGTGGATTTGCACATCATCCGGTCGCACCACTTTATCGCGGACTCCAATCCTTTATGGACAGATCCGGCAGAGCAGGACAAGCTGGTCAATTTGTGGATGCAACTTTCCGAGGTGTTGAGCCCATACCCCAATAATAAGCTTGCATATGAAATTTTGAATGAAGCAGTGGCTGACGATCCGGAAGATTGGAACAAATTAATTGCAAAGGTCACCGCTGCCATCCGCATAAAAGAACCTGCCCGTACAATTGTCGTGGGGTCCAACAGATGGCAAATTGCTGATACATTCCCGGTTTTGAAGATTCCGGAAAACGACCGTCATATTATTCTCAGTTTTCATTTTTATACGCCATTGCCGGTCACGCACCATAAAGCGCCATGGACAGATATTGCGGAGTATTCCGGTCCGGTCCAATATCCCGGACAAGCCATCAAACCGAATGATATGAAGGGTCTTTCGAACAAGGCGATTGAGATGCTTAAATGGGCCAACGGATATTTTAACAAAGACTCGCTCGAAAAAATTATGGCTCCAGCCATTAAAACGGCAAAGAAGAAGAACCTGCCGCTGTACTGTGGTGAATACGGCGTTTATCCACGTGTTGATAACCAAGTCCGGTTTAATTGGTACAAAGACGTTTGTGAGATCTTCAACCGAAACAACATTGCCTATTGCCACTGGTGCTATAAAGGTGACTTCCCGGTTGTGGATGAAAACAGCAATCCCGATACACCCCTTGTTTCAATTTTGACTGCGAAATAAGATTGATTCAGTGTGTCTATTTATGACGCAACATACCGAATCAGCACTGAGAAAGGAGAAAAAGTTTTGTGTTAATGTATGAATGCTAACGATAATCACGCAAAGACAAGGGCTTGCCAAAAATTTCGTAATGAAGAATCGCCCTTCTTATTGCTTCAGGATCACTTACATCAAACAAAGGCTTACCATGATAAGTTGTCTCGGCTGCTTCCGCCGGAACAGTAACACCAGAACGCTTATATTCAAGCCCTTTGACCGTTTCGCTGATAAATTCAGGCAGTTTCTCGATTTCGGGCTTAGTATCTGGAAGCTCTTGAATTCTGGCTTGCAGCGGTTTTAACTGCGGTTCTTCTGGAACAGTCAGAACAGATTGTTTGGTCTGCATCGGCTTTTGTACAACTGGTTTAGCCCATGCAGTTTCAGGACGTTGTAGTTGGTTAACTTCTTGATACTGCCAGCGAGCTGCAGGGCCGGCGGGGCGAGGTTGCCTGTCCTGAGCATGGTCGAAGGGTTCCTCATCCTGCTCCTGTCCTTCTTTGCCCTCGAGCTTCCTGGATTTTGCGGCTTTAAGAATACTCCCAAGCCCATAGACCACTGCCATAATTACAACGACCAGAATCTGCATCCAGCCTTCGAAATCCTCGTTTTTCGATAAAAAAACAAACTGTCCCAAAAATACCTTCATATTTTCTATCTTCAACTCTGGATTATAGATACTGGATTATAAATTCTTGTTTTATGGCCACTCTCCACCGATTTAATAAAACTATTTAACATCTTGCCAAGGCAATCGTACTCTTCACAGAAATATTGGTAATTCTCTGTGGCTTTGAGCGATTTTGTTTCGTATAAAGTATGCAGGTGGCTTACGGTCTCATCACAAGAGGATAAGGAGTAAGTCAAAAATTTTATGAACTCTTGCTTATATCTACGTCTTCCAAAACCTTCAACTATAGTATCTTTAACCGACTTACTTGATTTTCTTATTTGGCTTCCTTCCTCATACATTTCATACTTGTGCAACTGCAAGCTCATTTCATGAATCTCTACAGCTAATTTATGAGCCTTTTTATAAATATCTAAATCCTTATAACTTTGATATGCCACTTATTTTCTCCTTCTACCAGCATCCAGCATCTAGTAGTCTGTCACATCTAAATTACTGGGTAAAGTTTTTTCAATTTTACAC
>CAYSJK010000266.1:0-2555 GCA_964431375.1 uncultured Pirellulales bacterium | reverse complement strand
CGGAAGCTGCCTACTTCGCCATAGTAGCCTATGGCTACGAAGGCTGAATTAGCGAAGGCGGATGCCTTTTCGTGCCTAAAAATCAGTGTAAATCTGCGGTTACTTTTTCGTGCCTTTTCGTGTCTAAATTCTCTGTGTTCTCTGTGAGCTCTGTGGCTTGTTTTTTCGTGCTTTTTCGTGCCTTGATACATCCTGTTTATCACCTCAGCCGATGTGAAATGGCCTTGTATTGGTATTGTAATTTTGGTTTTTTATCGGCCCGTCCTATAAAAAGATAAAGTTTTTCGGATTTCTTTGCCGAATATTAATAACGGGCGTTTAGTTGCTTCTTAGCATTGAAAATGAAGGTTTTACATAGTGTACAAAAAGGCAATTTCTATAGTGAAAAGGGGGCATACCACTTCTGGCTGGTCATTACGTGGAGCGGTTCCGAAGCAGGAGAAGAACAATGAGAACTATTGCGGTTGTTAATCAAAAAGGCGGTTGTGGCAAGACCACAATATCGATAAACCTCGCAAGTGCTCTTGCTGAGCTGGGCAAGAAGATTCTGTTGGTTGATATAGACTCACAGTCGCATTGCGCGGTTGGTCTGGCTGTGCCGGAGGAGCAGGTCGAGCAGAGTATCTATGATGTCCTGATTAGCAGAAGCAGAAACGAGCCGATACGCCTGTCAGAAATGCTGTGGCAGATTAGCGACAGGCTTGAGTTGGCACCAGCCAGCATAGACCTGTCGGCATTCGAGCAGCAGATGGCCGGAATTAACGAGCGAGAATGCTGCTTGAGAGACGCCTTGAAGGAAGTGAGAGGCGAGTATGACTACACAATTGTAGATTGCCCACCGGCCGTCGGCCTGTTAACCTTCAACGCCCTGACCGCGGCAACAGATGTTATTGTTCCTGTCGAAACGGGATACTTTGCGCTGCACGGCCTCAGCAAGCAGCTTGAAACCCTCAGAATTCTCTGCGAGCGATGCTCACAGAATGTCGATGTTAAGGTCCTGGCAAGTATGTATGATGTAAGAACGAAAATGGCCAGAGAGATTTTGGCGGAGCTGCGGGCTCACTTTGGCGATAAATTGTTCAAAACTATTATTAATTTCAATACTAAAATCAAGGAAGCATCCAGTTTTGGTCAGCCTATAAATGAGTACGACCCTGCCAGCAAAGGACATAAGGACTTTCAGGGGCTGGCCGAAGAAGTTATCGGCTCCGAGGCCAAACAGCAGCGCCGCCAGATGGTCAACACCCTGGCAGACCAGCTCGAATCAATTAGCGCCTCTGCTGACGAGCTGTTAAAGGTGGCAAAGCCGGATATCAAAGTTGTGCAGGCTCCAAGGGTAAAGCAAATCCGTATTGAAGAAGAGCGAGCAGTGGAAATCCAAGAAGCAACGCCCGTGCTAAATCGGGAATCGAGCCAGGAGCGGTCAGCCGTTACCAGCGCCAAGCTCTCCGATTATTACGGTGTCAGCCAGATAGACGATGCTGTTGTTTTTGTAACGCTGTATCCGCGTGCCAATAGCGTACAGATTGCCGGTGACTTTAATAATTGGCAGCCTGCAAATACCCCCCTGCAAAAAGTCGGTGAAAGCGGTGTCTGGCAGACAAAGATAAAGCTGCCCTATGGAAAATATCGCTACCGGCTGGTTGTTGACGGCCAATGGCAGCAGGACCCATATAATGAGATAACCGAACTCAATCCATTCGGTGAATGTAACTCCATCCTCGACGTAAAATAAAAGCCTGATATAGTATAATTACTGTCCATTCAATATCTTACATCTCTTTTGCGCCGGCTGTGCTTAATTTTTAAATATTTTTTCCTTGCAAAAGCGTCCGATAAGATTATAATTTTTGATGCACAAGGAGGAATCTTCTGCTGATAGCTATCTGCACATAAAATTTGATGGTTAGCAGAGTATGGACGCTCACAGAATAGTACAATGGATTGTAATAATTCCTGCCATCGGGGCGGGCTTTTGTTTTCCCGCTTTTGCAGACCCGGCACCCATCGTTTACAGCTATGATTTCGAACTGCACCTGCTCGACCCCAACGGCTCCATCCCCGCTATAACTGAGGCAATTATGGAAGTGGCCGATCATTTTATTATCTCAGACCTTAATATTCAAATCGATATTACTCATACGCATGTATTCGATTTACAGCTCATTTTGCAAAGCCCCGAAGGCGACTGGTTGTGTCTGAATAAGTACGAATACAAGGAATTTTTTGACGGCGAGAATTACACAGATACCATATTTGACGATGAGGCCGAGGTCTCAATCGAAGATGCCGCTGCGCCTTTTACCGGCTGGTTCAAACCCGAACCCGGCTATCTACTGGAGATTTTTGACGGCTCGGATGCTTATGGTACGTGGCGATTGCAGATTTACGATTTGTGGCCTACTGACACCGGAACATTAGACCACGTCGAGCTTATCTTTAATACCCCGGAACCGGCAACGGCGGTACTCTTAGTGTTCGCTACATGCTTAGCCGTTCTTAAAAGACCCCGCAGAAAGATTTAGTTTTGTATTTAGCCCTCAGATTTAATCTAT
>CAYSJK010000265.1:0-2567 GCA_964431375.1 uncultured Pirellulales bacterium | reverse complement strand
TTCTAAATGCCTAAACTTTTTTGCCGAGAGTAAAATCGACACCGGCTTCGTCGAACGAAACTTCTAAGCTTGTATCTCGCCTTTTTATATCATCCCAAGCGCAGACAAGGAATAAAATAAAACACTTGACTTTTAGTGTTTAATTAAGCTACGGTTGCTTTAATTGATGCGATGGGACATAAAAAAATAATCTATAGGAATGGGAGAAATGAAGTATGACAAATCGCGAAGAAACAGTGCAGAATTCAGAGTTTAAAGACACAAAAACCGGGCTTGTCGTATTTGGAATCATACAGATTATTTTCGGCGGATTTTGTGCGCTCATGGTGCCTTTCATGGTATTCGGCATCATCGCATCAACCGTTCTTGATAGAAGTTCGGCTGAATCCATGAACGTTCGCATGATGATACCAGCCGTCATATTCTATGCAATATTGGCTGTCTGGTTCATCTGGATGGGAATCGGCTCCATTAAGGCAAGACGCTGGGCAAGAGCGCTGATATTGATTTCTTCCTGGCTTTGGCTTATCGGTGGAATAGGCGGATTTATTTTTGTGCTCTTGTTTATGCCTAATATGTACGACCGGATGGGCGAGAACACACAGATGCCCCAAGCGGCCGTTCTCATTATGAAATTCGTGATGATTGGATTTATGACTGTCTTTTACATCATTATACCCGCGGCGTTTGTTCTCTTCTACGGCAGAAAGAATGTAAAGGCAACATGCCAGTTCAGAGACCCTCAGGTTCGCTGGACGGATAAATGTCCTTTACCTGTTCTGGCTGTCAGCTTTTTATTTACAACTTGGGCGTCTTGGATGCTGCTTACAGGCCTGTACGGATGGACGATTCCTTTCTTTGGATTTGTCCTCAGCGGCATAGCTGGTGCTTTGGTAGTGCTTATAGCTATGTTGCTGTATCTTTATATGGCTTGGGGCACATACAGATTGAATATGAAAGCCTGGTGGTACTCGGTCTTATTAACTATTGCCTGGAGTCTGTCAACGGTTATTACATTTTCACGAGTGAGCATGCTGGATTTCTATGAAAAGATGGACTTTCCCGAGCAGCAGTTGGAGCTCATAAAAGACTGTGGTATGCTCCAGCGTTCTAATATGGTTTTGTTATCCGGATTCTGGCTACTTGTCTTCATGGGGTATTTGCTGTACGTAAGAAGATACTTTGTATCTCCTATTGATAAGGAAAGTGCTTCACAGCAATCCCCATTTTAGCTGCCAATAGATCGCTGCACATTATTGTCAAAAGTCCACGGAATCTTTTGAAAGGCCAGCTTCACTTTTATAAAAATCCAGCCGCCTCATAAATAAACTCATCCTGAGCCTAGCCAAGGGCCATCAACTCTCGGAGTTCTCTGGGGCTTATTCGCCATTCGCAGCATGTTGTTAGGACGTGCTTTTTATCCGGTCTAATCTTTCCTTGGCATCCGGTTCTGTATTAAAGAATTTCTCAAGTTTTTCACAGGCATATTCATCGCAATAGGCACAGTTCTCAACACTCCTTTCTTTTGCGCATTTTCTTATCTGACACTTCCTGCATTCTGAAAATAGTCTTTCGGTTTCTGTTTTGCATCCATCACAGTCAGTGACATCCTCCGCATTCATTTCCCCTTTGTATACATCGTTGATTAGTCTTGCAATCTCAGCCCTCATTTCAAGTTTTTTCTTTTGGTTCTGTTCCCTTGTTGCCAAATAGATAGCGCAGCTATGACAAGTCAAGCCACAATATGCAATTTTTTCATTCATCCTTTTTTCCTATTTTTGCTCCAGCAGTTTCCGATAGATGACTTCAATAGTATCAACCATCGTTTCAGGTGCGAATTTTTCCTTTACGGATTCTCTGCCATAGTCGCCGAGTTTTTTTCTCAATTGCTCATTGGCTATCAATTCTGCGCAGGCCTTTGTCAATTGCTCGATGTTCTTTGGCTCAACAAGAAAGCCGGTATTTTCGTTTACAACCTCTCTTGCACCATCTATATCAAAGGATATTGCCGGCTTTCCACACAACAACGCCTGTGGTAGTGCCCGCGCAAGGCCTTCTCTTAACGAGCAGTGCACAAGTATATCCGATGAGGCAATCGCAAGCGGAATCTGGCTCGGTGGTAAAAGGCCGGTGAATTTCACCTTTTCAGCCAATCCCAATTGCTTAACCTGCTCTTTGTAATGCTGCGATAAGTTGCCGTCACCGACAAACAGCCAGACGGCGTTTTCAAATCGTTCGGAAAGCTCTTTTGCCGATTCGATAATATAATCGTGGCCTTTTAGCTCGAACAACCGGGCAATGGTGATAAGCACAACTGCATCTTCGCTGATTCGGTATTTTTGTCGAAATTCTTTCTTTCGCTGCTCACTAACCGGCCCTAAGAACTCATCTTCCTCGATAGCCGAATATGCGGTAACAAACTGCTCAGGATTTCCAATGCCGGCTTCCAGTGCCTTTTCGGTCATTGCATCCGCGACGCTGATAAAAAAATCCGTTCGTTTCGCAGCAGCTTTTTCAATCGCAATATAAAATTTATTTAGCAAATTACTCTGGTACGGATGAAACGA
>CAYSJK010000264.1:0-2567 GCA_964431375.1 uncultured Pirellulales bacterium | reverse complement strand
AGAGCTATTCCGCCATCGTTGGACGGCACCTCTCGATTAAATAATACGTTAAAATCGCTTTCCTTCAAGAGTTTAATCAGACGGTTTGCCAAATACCGATTACAAAACACCCCGCCACTTAAAGCAACAATGTTTAACTTAGAGCTATCTCTGGCTGCTTTGGCCATATCAAGCAGACCTGCTGCAAGAGTATTATGGAACTTTGCCGAAATTTTGCCCGGGGCTTTTTCCGCTTGAATATCAGTAATTAGCTGTTCCATCATCTTATCCAAATCGAGTAATATTGGTTTCTCGGGTCTTTTGATAAGTTCAAAGTCATAACGTTCTTCAACGCTGTTTTCTATAATTGCTTCGAAGGCCATCGGCAGTTGCGCATCGAAATGATTGTAGCTGCCCAGCCCAAGCATAGCTGCTACCGCATCAAAAATCCTGCCTAAGCTTGAGGTCTCAACGGTGTTAATACCTTTCTCGATTTGCTCCAATATGATTTGTTGTTTCTTTGTGTCGGCTTCAATTCGCTCAAACAGCCATTTGAACCTGTGCAGGTCAAAATCATTCTTGTAAGCTTTCTTCAGCAAGGCAAGAACAGGTCTTATGGCCTCTTTGCTTGCCTTATCTGCACCGGCCAATTGATAGTAGGCCAGATGGCCGAACCGCTCAAATTTCTCCAAAGATGCAATCATACACTCACATCCCCATATCGCCCCATCCGTTCCGTAGCCGGTGCCGTCACATTCAAGGCCGATGACCGGCCCTTCAAGGCCGTGCTCAACCAGTACCGATGCAATATGAGCCCAGTGATGTTGAACCTGAATTACTTTTACCCCGTTAGAAATCCCAGTCGAACGCGAGTTGGCTGTCTCTGGCGTCTTGTTTCTAACGGGGTGAACATCCGCCATTGATAAGGCATATTGAGTGGAAAAATATCCGGGGTGAAGGTCACATACCACGACCTTCGGTTCGACTTCGAACAGTTGACGCAGATGCTCGATTGAATCAATATAGTGATGATAGACCTCCGCGTCCTCAAGGTCGCCAATATGCTCGCTGCAAATAAGCTGATTTTGCTTTACAAAACAGAAGGTATTTTTCAAATCCGAGCCGGCTGCGAATATATCCTGCCGGCAGCTTTCCTCGGTAAAGATAGGAGTCGGCACGTACCCTCTGGCCCTTCTTAAGGGAACCGGCTGACCATCTATAAAATGAATAATCGAGTCATCAACCTGCCGGTAAATCTCTCTGTCGTGCATTAAAAAGGCATCTGCTACGCCGCCAAGTCTTCGAAGTGCGATTTGGTTCTTGCAAATCAACGGCTCGTCTGAGATATTGCCGCTGGTCATCACCAGTACTTCTATACCTTCTGCAAACAAAAGATAATGCAGCGGAGCATAACAGAGCATAAAGCCGAAGGTATTGACGCCCTCCGCAACGGATGGAGCTATCGGGCAATTTTCTCTTTTTGGCAGTAAAACAATCGGGCTTTGAGGACTTGTTAAGACTTTTTCCGCCGATTCACTTACGATTGCGTATCTTTTTATCTTTTCAATAGAATCAGCCATCATAGCAAACGGCTTATGGTCTCGCTTTTTACGCTCTCGCAGTCTTTTGACCGCCTGGTCGTTTAGTGCTTCTACAGCTAAATGAAATCCACCAAGGCCTTTTATTGCAACAATCTTTCCTGCTCTAAGTAGTCGCGCGGTTTCAGCAATCACTTGTTCTGTTTTTATTGTCTTTCCATTGCTGTCTGTTAGCCAGATTTTCGGCCCGCAGGCAGAACAGGCAACCGGCTGGGCATGAAACCGCCTGTCGGTTACATCTGCGTATTGAGCAGCGCACTTATCGCACATCGCAAAGACCGACATCGTTGTATTAGGTCTGTCATAAGGGATGGTTTTGACTATTGAATATCTTGGCCCGCAGTTGGTACAGTTTATAAAGGGATACTGATAGCGAAAGTCGTTTTTGTCGGTCATCTCCGCAAGGCAGTTCTGGCAGGTAGCAATATCGGCTGTCACCTGAGACAGAGCCGTTCCTTGCGCATCGCTCGCTTCGATGATGAAATTATCTTCGTTTTCAACAACGGTTATATCGACTGGCTCGCAGGATTTTATCTCTGCCAGTGGTGGCTTATCAGCCGATTTTAGTCGATTTAAGAATTCAGCTATTTTTTCATCACTGCCCTGTAGTTCTACGGTTATGCCCTTTGTGTCGTTATAGACAAAGCCCGTAAGCCCAAGCACCTGCGCTATTCTGTACACAGCCGGCCTAAAGCCAACCCCCTGAACTCTTCCCGTTATAAATATTCTTTGTCTTTTAATAAAAACCTCTATTTCTATCCTTCTGATGCTCTTCAATACGCTTGTCCACTTCAGCGGTTCTTATGGGACATTATAATTCAGCAGCCCGCTAAAGACAATTCACTGTTGCTTTGCTCAAACGCATATTTAACCAGCAAATTAGGCATTAATATTTAACTTGCTAATATATTTTGTCTATACTAACATTATATAAACTCGGGGCCATAGCTCAGTTGGGAGAGCGCTTGCATGGCATGCAAGAGGTCGTGG
>CAYSJK010000263.1:0-2576 GCA_964431375.1 uncultured Pirellulales bacterium | reverse complement strand
TATTATGTGTGATAATGTGCGTTGATTTTTACGTATTCAGCGCTTAAATCGCAGCCATAGCAAAAATCGCTTTGCTTTCCAGCACCCAAATCCACTGTTATTGTATGCTCAGTTTTATATATAACCTTACTTGCTCTTTTTGCGTCAAATTTTCTCGGTGCGCCATTTTTGAAAACGGTTATATCGCCGATTTTGCAGGAGAGCTTAGCAGGATTTAACTTTACCCCTGCTGAGCCGACAGCGCAGATAATTCTGCCCCAGTTGGGGTCTGAGCCGTGGATTGCGCACTTTACTAAATCATAATCAGCTATCGCACGCGCCGCCTTTGCGGCGCCAGCCTTCGTAGCAGCACCTTTGACTACTACCTTAAACATCCGCGTTGCGCCTTCGGCATCAAGTGCCATTTGCTTGGCCAAATCATCGCATAATTCCGATAGAGCTTTTACGAACTTTTTATACCGAGGGCATTGATTTACTACCGGGCGATTGCCTGCTAAGCCGGAGGCAAGGATTATCGCAGTATCATTGGTGCTTTGATGGCCGTCAACGGTCAGCTTGTTTAGTGAATTGCCAATTGCCGCCTTCAACGCCTTCGACAGTAACGGTTTTGTGATTGCAACGTCGGTCGTGATGAAACACAGCATCGTCGCCATATTCGGTGCTATCATACCAGCCCCCTTGACTGTACCGGCTATAGTAACTTTTTTGCCGGATATTTCGATTCGGCGAACTGCCTGCTTTGGTTTTGTATCGGTCGTCATTATCGCCTTTGCAAAATTCAGGCCCGCTGCCGCATTTGCAGAAAGCTTTGCTGCTGCTTTTAAAATTCCTGAGGTAATTTTTTTAACTGGTAACTGCTCGCCGATAATACCGGTAGAAGCAACAAGAACACTGTGCGGGTCTTCCTCAATCTGCTTGGCTGTCTCGCTGCACATCTTGATTGCGTTTTTGATTCCCTGCTGGCCGGTGCAGGCGTTTGCATTGCCGGAATTAACAACCACAGCCGAAACATTTGTACTTTTTATGTGCTTTTTGCTAATCTGTACTGCTGCAGAAGTAATTTTGTTAGTTGTGAAGACCGCTGCCGCTTTTGCGCCTGTAGGACAAACAATCATCCCCAAATCCGGCTTGCCGGATTTTTTTATCCCGCAACTCAGTCCCGCAACTAAAAATCCTTTAGGCGATGTAATAGTATTATTTGCCATTTGTTAAAACCTCATCTAAAGAATTTTTTTGCAACTATCATTAACTTCCTAATCTAAGGACTTTAAAAATTCTTTGAATGTCTGAAACGGTTTATTATATTTCAGTGTATTTTCTGGTCCTATTTTATATTCATTCTTATTTTTATCCCCTCCTAAGGGCCAAAGATTCTCATTTATGTAACGCTTTACGTCTTTATTCGTTAATAGGTAACCGCTCTCCGGGGATTCATACAATAGAACTACAAACCATTTCTTATGTAAATCTTCTAATTCTTCAATTCTTGTTTTTGTAATGCCCCAGCGATATGGTTCTGTTGATCTAATTTTGAAATAAAGCAAACAATTAATGCGCCCAGATAATTCGACTATGCTATTGGTATCACGTTTTACACTTATATATTTTTTGCATTGAAAGCCTTTTTGCGTTCCCACTTCTTCTAATCGTAATTGAAATTCTTTTTGAATACTTGCCACTATATCATCCTTTTAGACTGTTTATCGCTTTAGCTATTTTAATATCAACCTTGATACCATCGAGAATATTATCATTATTGAAGATTCCGAGTGAAACGGCCTCTGCAAATAAAGTACTATAAAGAACCAGTATTTCCTTATAAGGTCGCCCCTCTGATTTACGCAACTCTTCGTCGAGATCCTTTAACTTAGTCCTTTTCTTTGTCATTTCAATTCGGCGTCAACTATAACATCAATTACTAAAGATTCCTATTTTTTTAATAAGGGCGGTTGTTGAGCGCTCCGGCGATTGCCATATCTCTAATGCCAGCCATTGGGTCGTAGAATTTTCTTTTCATATCGACAGTGTTGACCATCATACCAGGCCGATTTGCTTTTAGCTGCTTTACAATCTTACCGTCCGGCTGTATAAAACACGATGGATAGGGCGCATAGTAGCCGCTTGAATTGGCCATGCTGACCCAGAAATGGTTCGTCGCCGCCCGGCACTGCATCGTCTGTCTCATAATATAAGTATGAACGCTTGGGCCTTTCTGACGGGCATTGTAAAAAGATTGAAAAATACATTTGACGCCCTGCTTATACAGTTCTCGATAAATCTCCGGAAACCGCGCATCGAAACATATAAGCAGCGAGCATTTCACGCCCTTGACCGTAAAGTAAACAAATTTATTACCCGGCGTATAGCGCCTCAATTCACCTTTAAGGCAAAATCTCTTGTCGTATCTGCCGACAATTTTACCCCTTGGATTTATCAGGTATAAGCTATTGTGTGGCTTGCCCGTCTTTCTTAACGGATGTGTGCTTCCCAGGACAACCCAAAGGCCGAGTTTTTTTGTAAGGAGCAGAATCTTTTCAGTTTCTTCTTTGAGAAGCTGCCAGTTGAAGCCGTCGAAG
>CAYSJK010000262.1:0-2583 GCA_964431375.1 uncultured Pirellulales bacterium | reverse complement strand
TTTGTGCCTTAGCGTCTTAGTGGCAATAAATCCGTGTAATCCGCGTAATCCGCGGTTAAATGAATCTCGTACCTTAAAATTTCCCTTGCCCAATATATCTCTTATATTGTATAAATATTGTTTTTGAACCTGACAAATTGAACCTTTTTTAATCTTAGGGAGGCCGAAAAGTGGCTAATACCGCTGATATTCGTAATATTGTTCTTTTAGGGCACGCCGGTAGCGGAAAAACCTCGCTCGCTGAGGCAATCCTGCACAAAACCGGAGCAACAAACCGTCTTGGCAGTGTCGACGACAAATCCAGCATTTGCGACTATTTTGACGAGGAGAAGGAGCACCAGCATTCAATCCAGTCTGCTGTCGTTCACGTCGAGCATGCCGGAAAGACAATTAACATCATTGACGCCCCGGGCTCACCCGACTTTGTCGGCCCTGCCATCAAGGCCATCCCCGCCGCGGAGACTGCCGTGATTGTTATCAGTGCCGCCGCCGGTATTGAGACAAACACTCGAAAGCTCTTCGAGCTGGCCAAAAACGCCAACTTATCGCCGCTGATTGTAATCAACAAAATTGACGCCGAAAACACCGACCTTCCTTCCCTCATCAAAGCCGTTCAGGAGACCTTCGGCTCGCAGTGTCGATGTGCCAATCTGCCTTCTACCGACAGGGCCTCTGTAATCGACTGCATCGAAAACGACTCCGGCGACTCACCCTTAATGGACGTCGCCGCCGCCCACACCGAACTCATAGAGAGCGTAATAGAGGCAGAAGATTCGCTTATGGAGAGTTATCTCGGCGGCGAGCAAATCTCCTCTGACAAAATCGCTTCGGTATTCGTCGAGGCCTTGACTTCCGGCACTTTAATCCCGATAGTTTTCACCAACGCCCGCAGGGAGGTCGGCATAACTGAGTTTCTCTACATAATTGCAAAATACACATTATCACCCGTCCAGGCAAAGGCCGTTCAGCTAAAAGATGGCGACAAGATAACGGAACTCACCGCCGACCCTTCAGGCCCTCTGGCTGGCCTGGTTTTTCGCGTCGCTTTTGACCCGCGCTCGAATATGAAGTACTCTACAATCCGCATCTTCAGCGGCAAAATCACTTCAGACACTAATCTGCTGCGTAACGACGAGAAAAAAGGCATTCGTCCCGGCCACATCTTGAAATCTCAGGGCGGCGAAACGAAGGAAACCGATGCCGGCATCGCCGGTGATATTATTACTCTTTCCAAAATCGATGAGCTGCAGACCGGCGATTTAATCCACGATGGCAAAGTCGCCGGCGCTTTCGACCAGCCCCCCGTACCCGAACCGATGTTCTCCCTGGCCCTCGAACCTGCCTCAAGAGGAGATGAGCAAAAAATAGGGGCGGCTTTGGAGAGGCTGTGCGAGGAGGACCCATGCTTCAAGATTAAGCGGGATGTGCAGACGAAAGAGCTAGTGGCCAGCGGGCTGGGAGATTTGCACCTGCGGATAACGCTCGAGAAGATGCAGAACCGCTCGAAACTCTCAGTAACAACAAAAGAGCCGAAAATCCCATACCGCGAAACAATCACCACCAAGGCCGAAGGCCACTACCGCCATAAAAAACAGACCGGCGGAGCCGGCCAGTTCGGCGAGGTCTATCTCCGCGTGGAACCGGCAGAACGAAACTCCGACCCGCCGCTGGAATTTAGCTGGGACATCTTCGGCGGCTCCATACCCGGCCAATACGAGCCAGCAGTCCACAAAGGTATCAACGAGGTTATGCAAAACGGTATCGTGGCCGGATTTCCATTACAGGATGTAAAAGCCTCCATCTACGACGGCAAACACCACCCTGTCGATTCAAAAGAAGTCGCATTTCGAGCGGCAGGCAAGGGCGCGTTCGTCGATGCCCTTGAAAAGGCAAAACCGGTCCTGCTCGAACCAATAGTCAATATCGAGGTAACAATACCGGCAGAGAACGTCGGCGATATCACGGGTGACCTGGCATCAAAACGCGGAAGAGTGCAGGGCCAGGATATGCTGCCCGGAAACTTCATCGTTATAAAAGCAGAAGTGCCGCTGTCAGAAGTTACCCAGTATAACAGCCAGCTAAAAAGCGTTACCGGCGGACGCGGCAGCTACGCAATGTCATTCAGCCATTACGAAATCGTCCCGCCTAATATCCAGCAACAAATTGTTGCTCAATACGGAAAGAAAAAAGAAAGCGACTGATTTCGTATCCTTCGCTTCGCTCGAGGACAAGTCTCGTGAAGCCTTTCGACAAGCTCAAGACAGGCGTGAAGCGTATCTCGTATAAACTCTAAATGCTAAGCACGACCCGGCTTCGCCTATGGCTTCCGGCTTCGTAAAACTACGCCGAGATAAATCCGGCTTCGTCTGCGACTACGCCGGACAAGACGGCGAGACAGGCTCCGGCAGGAAGAAATTATTTAACCGCGGATTACACAGATTACACAGATTTTTATCAAACACAGATACCTATTACCTAAGGCACAGGGGCACAAGTTGACACGGATTTTGTCAGCTTGGTGTTCTCGGCAAAATTCCACTCCCAAAGCAAGCTCTGTCATAGAATGCTGCCTACGTCCACCCC
>CAYSJK010000261.1:0-2627 GCA_964431375.1 uncultured Pirellulales bacterium | reverse complement strand
CCGGGCAAACCGGCTCGCCCCGTTAGAAATTGGCGTCTTATTTCTAACGGGGCAAGAAAGTCGGCAACCGATGCGAAACCGCTCCTGCAATACTCGATTTCGTCGTAAAGAGTGTCGTCTAAATCAAAAGCAATAGTTGTTATCATAAGGACTGCAGTATACAATAACCAATAAAGAATAATCAATAATCAATTTTCTTATGGCTGAGCAAAGATTACAGAAAGTTTTGGCTGCGGCGGGTATCGATTCACGCAGGAAATGCGAAGAGCTGATACTCTCCGGCGTCGTGCAGGTAAATCGCAGGGTCGTAGATACGCTGCCGGTCTTTGTCGATGCGGAAAAAGACGTGATAATCGTCAACGGCAAAAAAATTCACGCTGAGCAGAAGGTATATTTCCTTTTAAATAAGCCCAAGGGTGTGATTTGCACAAGCCGTGACCCCTATGGCCGAAAAAAAGCAGTGGACTTCATCTTTGTCCGTGAGCGCATCTTTTGTGTTGGCAGACTCGACGCCGATACAACCGGAATAATCATTCTTACAAACGACAGTGAATTGGCAAACAAGCTAACGCATCCGAGATACGGAATCTCCAAGACCTATGTTGCCGCTGTCAGAGGACAAATTTCACCTGAACAGATAGAAAAATTAAAAAGAGGTACCTGGCTGGCCGGTGGCAGGACGGCAAGAGCATCAGTAAAGATATTAAAACGCAGTTATAAGCAATCTTTTATTGGAATCACTATCCGTCAGGGCCTCAATCGTCAGATTCGAAGAATGCTCGCAAAGGTCGCCCTGCCGGTAAAATCGCTCAAGCGAACACAAATCGGCAAACTTACCGACCGGGGAATCAGCGTTGGAAAATTCAGAGCACTTACAAAATCCGAAATAGAATATCTGAAAAAAGCCACCTCCCGCTAATTGGCTGATACGCAACAACCGATAAATATAAAGCGTGCCATTAAAGGATAATCTCTTACTGATAAAAAGGCAGATAGATGCGTGCAAAACGCCGAAGAAATAAAAGAACAACATCGCATACAAAAAGAGATATCAAACAGCGTAGAACCAAAAATCACTCACGAACAGAAAAAAAATCTCTTTCCACAGTATCCAACGGTAAAGCAAAACAAAAGGATATAAAAGGTGTGCCGTGTGAGCCAATTACTCGCAGGCGTCTGTGGCTGTTTCGTATTGTTGCGCTTATAATCATCCCTGCCCTGTTTTTTTTGCTGCTGGAGGCAGGTTTGCGTATAGTCGGTTATGGTTATCCGCCGGACACTATCATTAAATGTAAATTGCAGGGAGAAGATGCCTGTTGTGACAACATCAAATTTGGCTGGCGATTTTTCCCGCGAAACATTGCACGAGTATTTGAACCGTTTGTTTTCTCTGCGAATAAGCCGGACGAAACTTATCGTGTCTTTGTGTTAGGTGCTTCTGCCGCGCAAGGTACGCCGGAAGGGGCATTTTGTTTCGGACGGATTCTACAGGTGATGCTACAGCAACAGTATCCACAAACAAATTTCGAGGTCATTACTGTTGCGATGCCAGCCATAAATTCCCACGTGGTTTTGGAGATAGCAAAAGACTGTGGCCGTCATCAGCCCGACCTTTTTGTCGTATATCTCGGCAACAACGAAGTAGTCGGGCCATACGGGGTGGGAACCGTCTTTACGCCGCTTAGCTCCAATCTGTCTCTCATCCGCTTTGGGATATCGCTTAAAGCCACTAAGCTGGGTCAACTTGTAACGAACCTGCTGCAATCGGCAGGCGCCGGTGATGCACCTGATGTTTGGGGAGGTTTAAAGATGTTTCTCGAAAAGCAGGTGAAAGCGGACGATATCCCCCTGGAAGTCGTTTACCGGCACTTCCAAAGGAATCTGCAGGATATTCGCCGTCTTGCCTGTAAGAGCGGAACAAAAATAATTTTTTGCACGGTGCCCAGCAACTTAAAAGACAACCCGCCTTTCGCATCTCTTGGTCGGCTGAATTCAACAGACACCGAGAAGGAAAACTGGGATGAACTCTATCAGCGAGGCCTCACATATGAGACAGATAGCAATCATACCGAGGCAGTGGAACAGTACCTGGAAGCTGCCGAAATTGATGACCGCTACGCGGACCTGCAGTTTCGCCTGGGCCGATGCTATTGGGCAGCCGGCGAATATGAAAAGGCCCGGGACAGATATATCCGGGCACGCGAATTAGATACGCTTAGGTTCCGCGCTGACACGCGGATAAACGAGATTATTCGGGACACAGCCGGCGACAAGGCTGCCGATGGTGTTTACCTGGTGGATGCGGTCAAGCTTTTTGAAAGGAATAGTCCTCATAAAACTGCAGGTGAGGAACTTTTTTATGAGCACGTCCACATGAATTTTAAGGGTAATTATCTTCTGGCCGATACAATTTTCAGGCAGGCCGAAGAGATACTTCCGGAACGGATAAAACGTTACAGGACGGACGAACGACCATTGTCCACCGAGACAGAATGCTCGCGATATTTAGCATATACAGATTGGGACAGTTTCAAGATTGCTTATAAGGTTCTCAATGACTATATAAAGCGTGCACCGTTCACCAACCAGCTCTACCATAACCAGCGGGTCAGGCAAATGGAGCAAAA
>CAYSJK010000260.1:0-2634 GCA_964431375.1 uncultured Pirellulales bacterium | reverse complement strand
GACGATGTTCTTTTTGTTATTTGGCCTAAGAAAGAGCAATCAGCGTCCGAAAAACGATAAGTCTCATTGGAAAGGCAAATTACAATGAAAAATTTATTGACTATCACGCTGCTTGTTTTGGCGCTTATTTTTTCAGGTTCGTTAAGTTGCAAGGACTGGCGCAGTTGCCGCAGGACTGATTTGGTAGACGTGGACTACGCCGGCAGGTTTTCGTCGGCTGAAGCTCACAGGCCTATGATTGCAGCTTCGGTGGCGAATCCTGCTGAGTCAAGTTCCGTAGCTACAGGTGAGTCCGAAAGGCTTAAAGTCTCAAGAATCTATCCGGCCCCGGAGTTTGCCATAATTAAGATGGACAAGTCCATACCAAAGGAAGTTGGGCTTAAAAAGCCCTTCGATTACACAATCAGGGTAACAAATCTAACGGACACGACGCTAACAAATGTTATGATAACCGAAGAGCTTTCTGGCAATTTCAAATATACAGATTCCGAGCCAACGGCCAAGGAAAATGCTACCAATCTTGTTTGGAGGATACATTCACTTGGGCCAAGAAGCAGTGAGCAGATTTTGGTTTCCGGCATGGCTACCGACGACAAGCCGCTTAAACTTTCCACAAGTGTTGTTACACACTTTGTTCCAGCCGAAACCAGTGTAAAAGTAGTCCAGCCAAAATTGGAGTTTACACAGACTGCACCGGCTCAGGCGGTGATATGTGGCCAGATACCGATAGAATTCGACGTGACCAACACAGGAACCGGCTCCGCACGAAACATCAAGATAAAAGCTACTTTTTCTGAAGGACTACAGACTTCTGAAGACAGGAACGAGCTTGTGGTTGATGTAGGAACCCTGGCGGCGGGACAATCCCGGCGATACTCGGCTAAACTTCGCCCCGAAAAGGCCGGCAAATATGTTTGCACCGCCGTGGCCACAGCCGCCGACCTCGATGATGTGTCTCAGAAAACCACAATAAATGTTGGCCAGCCGGTGTTGGTGATTAAAAAGACCGGACCGAAAAAACAGTACGTCGGGCGCTCGGTAACCTATGAAATAACCGTTATCAACAAGTCAAATGCAATTGCGAGAAATACTATTATAGAAGATACCATCCCCGCCGGAGTAACCTCATTAAAAGCAACCAAAGGTGCAAAAGTTTATCGCTCGAGAAAGATAATCTGGCAATTGGGTACACTTGAACCTAGGGCTACCAAAAAGGTATATGTATCTTACATTCCAACCAGAGTAGGCGTGTTACAGGATAAGACAATCGCAACGGCTTATTGCGCAGATAAAGTAACTGCATCAGCAGAAACAACTATTGCTGGAATTTCAGGAGTGCTGCTGGAAGTCATTGATGTCGAAGACCCGGTGGAAGTAGGCAGCACCACAATGTATGAAATCAAGGTGACGAATCAGGGTTCGGCTCCAGCCACGGGCATCCGTATTACTTGTACTTTGGAGGACAATATTCGATGCGTTTCGTCAAGCGGTGCAACGACCGGCGTAATAGAAGGTAACATGCTGAAGTTTGCTCCGTTAAACACTCTTAGCCCTAAGTCCAGGGCGACTTGGCGTGTCAACATCGAAGCAGTAAGGCCGGCAGATACACGATTCAAGGCTACTATGATTACCGACCAGCTTTCTCGTCCGGTCGAAGAAACCGAGGCTACGCACCTGTACAAGTAGTTCTACAGCAGGATTCAGTGCCATTGCGTGACTTGCACCATGGCACGAATATCTTTACTATTCAACAGACGACACCAACGGTGACATCTAAAGTCCTAATATCATTCTCTACTTATGCCCTTAATGTTCAACTTGGTATTTATGTTCATACTGAGAGGTTAAAGCTTTTATATCATTTTTTCCCTTTCAAAAAGGGTAGATAATGGTGTTATTTACTTGACAATCATTATGGTTTTTTGTTATCATATATATGTTGCGAGTGCAGACAGGCGGTTTCGCCAATTCTAATGTAATATAGTGATGGCATATCGCAACAGGGAGGCGGGGTGACGCTAAATTTTAATCATATGAAGCGCCCTTATCTCCCTTTTTTTATGCGCATAGTTATTCTATGACCAAACCTGGTTAATACCACTCTGCTAAATAGCTTCACTGCGTAGCAAGAGAAAGATAAGATTAAACTTGATAAAGGAGGGAGAATTGACTATTATCTCAAAAGCAGTGATGTGTTATTGACGGTGAACTATGTCTGAATTTAACAGAGAAAAATTCAAAGAATACTGGAGAAGAACCGAGATAATCAGGGATTATCAGCGAATGCTTTACACATTCGGGGATATGGAGCTGCCTTATGTATTTGCCGCTGAACACAGCCAGTTCAGAGATAGAACCGTCGTAAGAAAAGGTGTAATTATATTTCAAAAGCCGCAGATATTACTGCCAAGATACTACGGCGGCCCCGAATTCAAAGAAGGTTTTGAGCACGCAAATGCGATTCCTCCTGAAGCTGTGTATCTCTTTAGGGCTATGGGACTGCCTTACTCTCATATAACAAATAGAACTGTAGCTACAGAACAGATGGAATACGGCCGCTTGCAGGATGTCTTGGGTAGATTTAACGCAGAATTAGAGAACGAGGAGAATGCCGAAACAGGGCTTATAAAAGGT
>CAYSJK010000259.1:0-2646 GCA_964431375.1 uncultured Pirellulales bacterium | reverse complement strand
TGGTCCGCGTTGATATGAGCGAATTTATGGAGCAGCATTCTGTTGCTCGGCTCATCGGCGCACCGCCCGGATATGTCGGTTACGAAGAAGGAGGCCGACTGACCGAGGCCGTTCGCCGAAAACCATACTCGGTAATTCTGCTCGATGAGGTTGAAAAAGCTCACGTTGATGTTTTTAATGTGCTGCTGCAGGTCTTCGATGATGGCCGGTTGACCGATGGAAAAGGCCGAACTGTGGACTTCAAAAATACTGTTATTATTATGACCAGCAATATCGCAAGCCAGCAGATTCAGCAGCTAACAGAAGAGTCCGGCGCCGACTGGGAAATCGAGGCTCACGTAAAAGATGCGCTCAAAAAAGTCTTCAAGCCCGAGTTCTTGAACCGCATCGACGAGATAATCGTCTTCCATATGCTCACAAAAGACGATTTGACAAAGATTGTCGATATCCAGCTCCGGCTTTTAGCCGACCGGTTGAAACAGCAGAAGATAGAGCTTGAATTTACAGATAGTGCCCGACAGCAGATTATGGACGAAGGTTATGACCCTGTCTTTGGAGCAAGACCGTTGAAGCGAACTATTCAGCAGCGTTTGGAAAATTCCCTTGCCTCCGAGCTTTTAGCCGGTAAATTCGCCGAAGGCGACACCATAAAAATCGACGCCACAAGCCACAAATTTACCTTTGAAAAAGTGTAATTTCAATCTACCTTTTCGAAAAAAATACAAAACCGGCCATTTTGCCCCCAGTAACCGAAACACTTGCATTAATTCAAACAGGGGTTTGCAATAGCAGAAAAGTTTTTGTAGAATTTTGGGCCAGTTGAACCGTAGCTTCAAAATAAGCTGAATATAAGCTGCTTTTAATGCCTATTCGGAAACATCTATGAATATGGGTCTATTTTTTAAGGGTTTGTTTGTCGGCTTTTTGATTTCGACCCCCGTAGGGCCGATAGCAGTGCTGTGCATACAGCGAACCTTGAACAGAGGCAGGCTTCACGGCATAGTTTCGGGGCTGGGAGCGGCTACCGCGGATGTTGTCTACGGCTTTATTGCAGCGTTCGGACTGACATTTATTTCAAACTTTTTAGTCAAAGAACAATTGTGGCTGCGTCTGGTTGGTGGCATCTTTATTTGCTATATGGGAGCGAGGGTTTTCCTGTCCAAATCGGAACAACAAACAGTCCCGGGGGATAACACCAGTTATGTCGGGGATTACGTATCGGCGTTCTTTCTTACACTCACAAATCCCGTTACATTTCTTGCTTTCGCGGCGATATTTGCGGGCTTGGGATTAGTAAGAACGGTTGAGCATCAAATCACCGCTCTGTTATTGGTTGCCGGTGTATTTGTCGGCTCAGGACTTTGGTGGTTGATACTGAGCTGCATTACCGCCACATTGCTGGAGAAACTGCTTTACAGCAAACCAGCTTGGCTGAACAGGGTCTCAGGTATAGTAATCATGGTTTTCGGCTTATTTGTCCTTTTAACTCTAATAATATAAAATCGCACACGGAAATATGTGATTCAGACAAAAAAACTTGAAAACAACAGATTTCTTGCTAACCATTATCCAGCGTGCTCACTGTTAAGAAAATGACGATGGACAACCGCCTATTGGAATTGATTTTTTGAAATTTATCCGCCTCCGGCGGATTTGTCTTGCAGTTTTCCTCACAAAAGTCAGAATAATTAGCATTATAGAAGTGTCATTCTGAGGCGACCCGTCCTCCGTAGCAGTAGCTTGGCTACTGCGGAGGGTGGAAGCCGAAGAATCTCAACTATTCTAAAGCTGGGTCCTTTGCCCCCATGCTTTCTTGCGAAAGCAAGAATGAGGGCTCAGGATAACTAAAGAGAAGGGAAACCAAATGGATACTCAGAAAGCCCTCGAACAGGTAGGAAAAGACAATATTAAATTTATTACCCTGCAGTTTACCGATTTACTTGGGGTCATAAAAGAGGTCATCATGCCGGTCGAGGAGTTACAGGATGCGTTGACCGACGGGGTCTGGTTTGACGGCTCTTCAATCGAGGGCTTCGCCCGCATACAGGAAAGCGACCTGTTCTTAAAGCCCGACACCGCAACTTACGCAGTCGTTCCCTGGCTGACCCAGGACGGAATAACCGCAAGATTTATCTGTGATATCTACCGTGCGGATGGAAAACCATTCGAAGGTGACCCAAGGTTTATTCTCAGACAAGCTGCTGCTGAAGCAGCGAAACTGGGCTTCGAATATAATGTCGGCCCGGAGCCGGAATTCTATCTGTTCAGAGCTGATGGCCAAAGCAGGACCATTCCCCTGGATTACGGCAGCTATTTTGACCTCTCTTCTCACGAGGGATACAAAGTCATAAAAAAGATAGTGGCTTCTCTTGAGAATTTCGGGATAAACGTCGAGGCCTCTCATCACGAAGTCGGCCTGGGACAATACGAAATAGACTTCCGTTATGGCCGGTGCCTTGACATTGCTGACAAGGTATTAACCTTGAAATACTGTGCAAAGAAAATTGCTCAAATGCACAATTTGCACGCTACCTTTATGGCCAAACCGGAAATGGGTAAGCCCGGCTCAGGAATGCACGTTCACCAGAGCTTGTTCGATACTAAAGCAAATGCAAACGCATTTTACGACAAAGACCACAAATACAA
>CAYSJK010000258.1:0-2700 GCA_964431375.1 uncultured Pirellulales bacterium | reverse complement strand
TTGTTCACCTAATTTTACTCCCAAATCTCACCAAACACAAGCTCAATTTTCAACAGCATTTCTCCACAAAAACCAAAACCCGCAATTATTTTCAAAGCAAAATCCGCGTTAATCCGTGTAAATCCGCGTCTAATAAAAAACAGTGTTTATCCGTGTATAATCAGTCAGTGTTAGTCAGTGTCCAGTGTTTAATTATAACTTTACTACGCTTCCTCGGGCATTGTAGCATACAAAATCGTGTTTTTCACCGGTATAGTCCGGCGCAGAATGAATAACAATGCGTTTTTCGCTAAGCTGCTCTATTTGGGTCAGCGAAGCTCTTTTTTCATTCTGCAGATAATCCGCAACTTCCGGTGAGACAAACAGCTCAATTCGTTTTATCTGCTCCTTTGATGCCGAAAGATGCAACAGGCGAATAATCTCTATTGCCATCGATTCGTGGCTCTTGACAAATCCGCTGCCGGCACAATGTGGACAAGCCAGATATATTGCCGACTGCAATGAAGGACGCATTCTCTGACGTGTCATCTCTATTACGCCGAATCGACTTATGCCCAGTATTCTCGAACGAGCACGGTCGACCTTCACTGCGGTTCGAAACACTCTTTCCACATCCTTGCGGTGTTTGTGGCTGCGCATATCGATAAAGTCACAGATTATCAGTCCGCCGAGGTCTCTCAATCTAAGCTGTCGCGCGATTTCAACAGCCGACTCCATATTACTCTCGTAAGCGGTCTCCTCAGGGGACCTCGGCTTGCGATACCTTCCGCTGTTGACATCTATTGATACTAATGCCTCGGTTTGTTCTATTACAATTGAGCCGCCGCCTTTAAGCCTTACTTCTCGCGACTGGATTTTTGTGATTTCATCCTCTATCTCGTATTTGTGAAACAGCGGAACCTTGCCGTCATAATACCCTACCCTTCGTTTCAAACGTGGTGTTGCTATGGAAAGAAAATCCCTGATTTTTCGGACCACAACCTCCGAATCGCATATTATCTTGCTGATTTTACTGTTAAAGACGTCTCTGAGTGTCCTGATTACCAAACTGGATTCCTGATAAAGCTCGCCGGGCGCTTTTTCCGTTTCTATTCTTTTTTCTATAGCCCTCCACAATCGCCTCAGATATCGCAAATCATTTTCTATATCCCGTTTAGAGCAACCCTGCCCTGCCGTTCTGATAATAAAGCCCATTGACCTTGGTGGATTGCACTGCTCGAAAATCTGTCGAAGACGTTTTCGCTCGTCCTCATCTTCAATCTTGTGTGATACACCGTGTTTTCGCATCCACGGCATCATTACCAGATACTTTCCCGCCAGCGCAAGATAGGTACTAAGGGTCGGTCCTTTGGTCTTGAGGCCTTCTTTTGTTACCTGAACGACGATTTCCTGGCCTTTCCGCAGGCAGTCTTGAATCAGCGGCCGCTCCTTGAACGATTGTCTCCGCCCGATACTATCAGAATGCTTACTGCCAACGCCGGTAAAATATCGCGGATGAAGGTCGCTAATATGCAAAAATCCGTTTTTGCCGATACCAAAATCTATAAAAGCCGCCTGTATGCCGGACTCGATGTTTACAACCTTTCCTTTATAAATATTTCCGACGTGTCTGCCGAGACTGGCCCTTTCGACATACAACTCCTCAAGCGAAGTGCCGTCAACTACCGCCACCCTGCATTCCTCGCTCTCTGCTACATTTATAAGCATTTCTCTTGCCATTGTTTCGTCCTTAATCTCTCGTGACCCGTGATTTGAGGGTCCCGAATTACGTTTTTTGCCATTGTATGTTCGTGCGTCTGACCGGCGCTGCGAGCATATCTGTCTGTAATTGCAATAACTTCAAAATCTCCTCCACCCGTATCGAACCAACAGAACTAATATTACATTTAACAATTATATCGTTACCACAAAGCTCTATGGATTTCAAGAAAGGCCTGACATTTACTTCCTTCGACTCGGTTATTTTGCCCCGTGTGCCGTGATGCAAGGTACGAACCACAAATAATGACTTACTGGTCAATAAGCTCTCGATTTTCGGCTTTAAAGTACCATTGAGATATTGCGGTTGTAGTTTCAATATATAGGTAGCCGAACAGGGCTGAAAAGATTTGTTGGCCTCGTCAATAGTTACTGAAACCAGCTCAATACCTTCAGGCAGCTGCTCGCAAAGACCGGCCTTGATTTGCACCTCATCCTGTCCATGAGATACCTGCAGAACCAATAATTCTTCTTCAGATTCGACTCCAACAGGCCGGGGCAGGGGTAAAGACATCTTCGGATGCGGATTGAAGCCCTGTGTGTGCCGGATTTCTATTCCTGCTCGAATGCAGGCCCGCTGAAAAACCCTGAGCGTATCAGCGTGCGATAGATACTTCAAGCTCCCGCCTATCCTGAATTTGATTACCAGCAACATAGTTTCATTCGAAACTGCTATGTGCACACCTCCTTAATAACATCCTGCATATATACCATAGCATTATGACCATCTTTACCCGAAAATCAAGCATTTTCAACTAAATTATGCGGATATATAGCCACAAAGTCGCGAAGGCATTAAGGAAAAATAGCGAAATAGAGGACGGAGGGGGGACGACAGACGACAGACGACTGATTACGGACGACGGAAGATGGATGATGGACGAGGGTATACTGGCCCCGTGAAAGGGTGAGACACCTGATAGGGTATGGATTATAATGCCT
>CAYSJK010000257.1:0-2708 GCA_964431375.1 uncultured Pirellulales bacterium | reverse complement strand
TGCTGCCTGCATCGTTTTTAAACTCAACTTTACCTGCGGCAAATTCGGCTACTGCGGTAACTACGTCAGCAGTTACGGTCCCGTTTTTAGGCGAAGGCATCTTGCCCTGGGGCCCGAGCATTCGACCAAGTTTGCCTACTTTGCCCATCACCTTTGGCGAGGCGACAGCCACATCAAAATCTGTCCACCCATCGGAAATCTTTTTTATCAGTTCGTCACAACCAGCCTCGATGGCACCGGTTTTTTTAGCCGATTCAATGTCTGAGTCTTCACAGAAGGCGACCACTTTTTTCTGCTTACCAATTCCGTGCGGCAAAGATATTGAGCCCCGAATCGTCTGGTCTGGCTGCTTCGGGTCAATACCGAGGTGCAATACACATTCTATGCTCTGGTCAAACTTGACGGACTTAAAATTCTTGACTTTTTCCACCGCCTCAGCCAGTGAAACCGGCTCTTTGCTGACCTGTTCCGATTCTTTTTTATATCTTTTGCTTCTGTATCCCATAGATCTGTCTATTATCGAAAATCATTCCTCTATAATTTCTATACCCATACTTCGTGCGGTGCCTCGGATAATCTTCTCTGCGTTTTTCATATCGTATGCGTTTAAATCTTTGAATTTAGTTTCGGTGATTTTACGTAATTGCTTGGTTGTAACCTGTCCGATTTTTTCTTTATTGGGAACGCCGCTGCCTTTGGCTATTTCAGCCGCCTGTTTCAGCAGAACTGCCGCAGGCGGACTTTTGACCTCGAAGGTAAAACTTTTATCCTTATAGACTGCTATCACGACCGGAACGGTCGTCCCGTTAAGTGCTTTTGTTCGCTCATTGAACTGGGAAACAAACTGCCCGATATTAACGCCATGTTGTCCTAACGCCGGTCCTATCGGTGGTGCCGGCGTCGCTTGCCCGCCTGACGCCTGCAATTTAATCTTTACTAATAATTCTTTAGCCATAACCTCTTATCTCGTGCCTTTGTTCAAAGAAGATTCCAAAACTATAACTTTTCAATCTGCCAATACTCTATATCCAGAGGAGTACTTCTGCCGAATATCGTAACAATTACCTTCACAATACCACGCTCAGAGTCAATCTCATCGACCACACCTTCAAAGTTCTCAAAAGCGCCTTCGCGAATCTTAATCATATCGCCTTTGTTAAACTCGACTTTGATGCTCGGTGCCTCCTCGGGCTTTTCTGCCTCTAACAGCATCTTTGCAACGTCCGTATCCCGCATCGGCGTGGGAATCCCTTCTGTGCCGATAAAATCCCCGACTCCGGATGTCCCTTTTATCATAAACCAGGCCTTTTCCGGTACCCGGCCGTCGTCAGTTGGTTCCATCTCCATAAAAACATAGCCGGGATACAGTTTACGCCTTTGAATTGTTTGCTTGTTGCCGCGGATACGCTTAATCCGTTCTACTGGAACCTCTACTCTGCCAATAATATCCGTTAAGTTATCCTGTTGGACTTTCTGCGTAAGTGTTTCTTTGACCTGCAATTCCTTATTTGCTGCAACTCGTAAAACGTACCACTGCATATCTTTGCCTTATTTACCGTTTTTATCTCAAAATCCACATAAACAACTGTGCAAATATTAAGTCTGTGAATCCAAGAAGAATGGCCATAAATATCACAACTACAATAACAACAATTGTCGAAACTGTTATTTCCTTCCTGCTTGACCAGCTGACCTTCTTCATCTCGCCTTCAGCGGCAATCAGAAAATTAGCTGTTGTAGATTTATTTATCAACCAGAAAATCAAAACTGCCAATGCAACAAATAAGCCGGTTGGCACCATAGTTTCAATCCACAGCCCAAGGTCGGTAACCTCCAATTTCTTATAAAGCTGCAAACAGCCCAGTACCGCAATTATTGCTGCCCCAAAAGCGCTGCACAGCCTTGTGTATTTGCCTTGACCACGTTTATAAATATCAAATATCATTATCTTGTCTCCCGTCCCTGGCCTTGTCTGGTTTGTCGGAACCACCTGGTAAAATATCACTAGCAGGCCAGGAGGGAATTGAACCCCCAACCTTCGGTTTTGGAGACCGACGCTCTGCCAATTGAGCTACTGGCCTGTTTTTTCTACTACTATTGTCAAACCAAGGTAGAGATAGTTTTATTTACGACGTATTTTATGGTCTGTATGTTTACGTTCGTTTTTACAATATTTCTTCAGTTTTAGCTTGGGTGTGCCTTCTGCGACACTGACGCTTGTGCGATAGTTTCTACTGTGGCACTGGCTACACTCAAGCCAGACATATTCTCTTTTACTTTTCTTTTTAGCCATAAATCCTGTGTACGGTAATACGTATTTGGCAAGCCGGAACTATCTCCTTAGACTGATGATGACCTTTCGGATTCATTCTAATGCTACGAACACCTGTGTATTTGACACTCTGGTGTTCAACAGTTTTTCAGAGATGCTCAGGCAAGGATCTTCGTTACAACACCAGCCCCGACTGTCCGACCGCCTTCACGAATAGCGAAGCGAAGACCCTCCTCCATAGCAATTGGGGAAATAATCTCCACCTCCATCGCAATATTATCACCCGGCATACACATCTCTGCATTTTTACCGTCCCTGCTCATTAGCGCACCAACCGAGCCGGTGACATCGGTTGTTCTGAAATAAAACTGCGGCTTATAGCCGGCAAAGAACGGCGTATGACGACCACCTTCTTCCTTCGTCAGAACATAAACCT
>CAYSJK010000256.1:0-2742 GCA_964431375.1 uncultured Pirellulales bacterium | reverse complement strand
CCGGGTCCTTTGCAGGCATAAAACCTACACGGGGGTCGGAGGTCCTCACGATAAGCCCGCTACTAACGAGATGATTGAGTATTTTTTCGCCGAATTCAGCAGGGATATTTAATTTACTGCATATAACCTGCTGCGAAACCGGAGCCTGATTTGCTTCAAATCCGGCAGCGATTTCTCTGACGATGTTGATAGCGGTAAGGTCGTTGGCTATAAAGTATTGTTCTGTTTTTTTCGCAGCAGCAATCTCGGCCGCGTCAAGACTTTTTAAGTGTTGAGTGGTGAATGTTAGTTGCAGACCGAACAGCACAATAAACCAGGTTATAAAAATCCAGAATACACATAAGGGGATAAGACCCAGAATACCATAAAGCTTGCTGTAGGGGATAAATTCCGTGACGTACTGGCCGAAACCCCACTTGGCAATGCTCCAGACCAAAGCTGCAACTAATGCGCCCCAAATGGCTGCTCTTGCCTGAACCCTTGTGTTCGGCAGGACAAAGTAAAGCAGGAAAAATGCAACGGTTGCTACTATATACGATAAAAAAGCAGGGCCAATATGTGACAGAATGGTTTTTTGAATCTCTCCAACGGCGGCGTACCGTGTGACGATGTAAATGCCGACCCCGACCAGCAAAGGCCCAAGCGTCAGAAGGGCCCAGTAGTTAATCACTCGATGTAAAAAAGTTCTGCCTTTGGCGACATGCCATATATTATTAAAAGCCCTTTCTATTGTCGATAGCAGAGACAATGCAACCCATACCACGATTACTATGCTAATAATTGTAATCGTGCCCTGACCGGCCCTTGTGAAAAAATTTGCGACGACTCTGTCGAGGTTCTTGGTGAGCTTGATAGTCTGCTCGGTGTTCTGCGGGTCAGGATACTGGATATTCGAGAGGTGAATCTGGTCGTAGATAAAACCTTTAATTTTCTCGCCAACTTCGCTGTAAGCAGGAGATAGCTGGAATATCCAGAGCATTACGATAAAAAGAGGAACTATTCCAAAGATGGTATGATAAGACAGTGCTGCGGCCTGTCGGCTTGATTGGTTCTTTATTAACAGGATGAAACAGTGTGTCCAGAGTTTGATTTGAAAAACTGCGAAACGTGTTGCTTTGCCGAATTGAGCAGTAGGTGTGGATAAAAGTTTCTTTAACAACTTCATCCTCGTTCCTTTCTAATTTATTATATATCTCATATATTTTTCTACGTGGACTTTTCTACTTAAATAACTCTTCAAGCTCTTCACGGAGTCTCTGTCTTAATTGTTGTTTTAATATCTCTCCCATGAGTTTGTCCCAGTCAAGCTTTGGCTTGTCAATAGTGCCAGTTAATGGAAGTTTAATTCTATCCGCAGTTGTTTGTTCGTCAATTTTTACTGTTTCCAGTTTGAAATCCTTTGTCAGGACATAAGGTGTTACAAGCTTCATATCCAGTATCCTGTTAGGTCCAATAGAGCCGATAAAATTGGTTGGGTATTTATCCAGGTTAACCTGCATATTATCATCATAGCTTAGTTTGTCTTTTCGTAAAACAAATTTTGTAGGAAGTACCGTCGCATCGATATTTTTACCTGTTTTTGTTTTGGACAGGATGATTCCAAGAAGGCCTTTTGTTTGTAATTTCATATTTTCAATTCCGACCGTTCCAATAATTTCCGATTGTATACTTGTATCTCTTCCAAGTGGTATAGCAAGTTTTTCGCAATGGAAATTTGCAATACCTGTAATGTCCGTCTGGTTTTTGAAAATGGGATTTAGATTCTCCAGAAGATTTTTGCCTACCTGCTCGTTGATTTCAACCTTATCAATTATTTGTATTGGGCCGGTGGTTTGCAAGACCATAGGTTTTTGCCTGAGGTCTATTTTGGCGGCAAAGTTAAATTTGCCTTTGTTGACTGTTGTCGAAAACGGTGCGATATTTAATAAACCGTTTAGAATTTGAATATCCAGCTCAGTTGCATCGAAAGTGAGACCTTTGTACTCGGCTTTGTCAAAACCCAGTTTGGCTTTTGTGTTGAGGTTGGCCAACAGTTTGTCTGTCTGGCCGGTCGGATATTCGCTGGTGAAACTGAAGGTATCTTTTCTCTTACCCTCCAAGCGTAGTCCTGTCGGCAGATATGGGGCCGTTACGGTGCTGACCGCTGACCAGTCGTATTCACAATCAACTTGCCCTTCTAACTTAGTTCTGCCGTCTTCATTAGACTGTTTAATTTCGCCTTTTCTAATCTTAATTTGAGGGCTTTCCAATTTGAGTTTTTTAACATTGATGGTTTTCTGCTTTGGATTAATCTCAGTGTTGAAAACCAATAGGACCTCATTTGGCTCAAAAGGTTTCTGGTCTGGATAATGTACCTTTAGATTTTTAATCTTTGTCGAGTCGGTCTTTACTATATAGGTATCATTTTCAGTGGTGACAGATATATCTGAATCAGCGATACCGGCCAATTGCATTTGTTTCGGGAAAGATGTGAACAGAACCGCAAATGGTTGAAGCTTCTTCAAATCGATATTATTTACAGATATTGGCAGGTTCATAGGCATTGTGGCTTTTTCATTCAATGGCAGTACAGCATTATTTATAGTGAGCTGGCCAAGGGTTGCGTTGATATTTGCCGAATCAATAGTGATGAGGTTATTTTTCTGGTCGATATCGAATACAAAAGCTATATTAGCTTCCGGCTCCGAGGCAGTTGCTTTTTCTGATGATATTGTAACGTTTTTGATTGTAGAAGAGCCGACA
>CAYSJK010000255.1:0-2783 GCA_964431375.1 uncultured Pirellulales bacterium | reverse complement strand
TCATAATATCCGGCTCGACATCAAAATGCTGGTAAGCGAACCATTTGCCGGTTCTTCCAACTCCCGTTTGGACCTCATCAAGAATCATTAACGCTCCATTTTCATCACAGAGCCGGCGGAGCGCCTGCAAATATTCTTTCGTGGCTAAATTGATTCCACCTTCACCCTGAATCGGCTCGACCATAACCGCCGCTACTTCATCGCTAAAAGCCGATTCCAGTGCGCCAATATCATTGAACGGCACATAGATAAAGCCCGGCAGCAACGGCAACAGGCCTTCGTGATGTTTCGGCTGAGCAGTTGCCGTCATCGTAGCGAAAGTCCGGCCGTGGAAGCTGCCCTCAGCCGTGATGAACTTATATTTTCCTTCCGACGTATGCAGGCGCGCCAGTTTCAGCGCTGCCTCATTGGCCTCTGCCCCGCTGTTGCAGAAAAAGCACTTGCCTCCAAAGGCACGTTCACTTAACAGCTTCGCCAGATCACCCTGCGGCTCGGAGTAAAAGGTATTATCGATGTGCAGAAGCTCGCCTGCCTGCTTGCGAATCGCCTCGACCACCTTCGGGTGGCAGTGACCTATGGCACTAACGGCCCAGCCGGGAAACATATCCAGTATCTCGTTGCCGTCGGCATCATACAGATAGCAGCCCCGGCCTTTGACGATTACCCGCGGCAGCCGGCTATAGTTGCCAATAACATATTTATCAAACAATTCGATTGTCTCGGCTGTAGTCATAATTCATATCTCCGCCATAAGGCATCCTGTGGAGTATTGCGTATCTCGTATTGCGTATCTCGTATTGCGTATTGCGCTATTGTTTTTCCTGCTTAAGTTTATCAACTTTTTCAGTTAGTTTTTCTACTTCCATATGAAGCTTTTGTTTCTTTTTATTTTTTTGATTTACATATATCACAATTAAAATAACCAAGGCAGTGGCTGGAATCACAAAAATAATAAAAAAGACAACAAAAATAACTATCAACTCGTATGTTCCCGGGGCCCAAAAGGCCGAAATTTCATTTATCATTTTTTCTTCCTTTCTGCTTGCGTCCTGCTAATTTTTAACTATCTGTGTCCCGATGCCTTTGTCGGTATAGATTTCCAGCAATAGTGAATGCTCGATTCGCCCGTCGATAATATGTGCCTTTTTGACTCCGGCGTCCAACGCCGTCAGGCAGGCCTCAACCTTCGGGAACATTGCGCCGGTGATAACACCAGCGTCAATCATCTCTTTAATCTGGGCTTCACCCAGACTTGAGATTGTGCTGCCAGGGTCGTTGAGGTCAGACAATATGCCGTGAGTATCGCTTACAACCACAAGTTTTTCAGCATTTACTTCAGCGGCGACCTTACCGGCGACACTATCGGCGTTTACATTGAGCTTGCCGCCAGCTTTGTCTCTGGCTATCGATGCAATAACCGGTATCGTCCCGTCGGCACAGAGTGTCTTTAGCAAATCGGCATTTACATCGGTTACGCTGCCGACCAGCCCGAGGTCAATCTTTCTGCCGTTTTCGCCAGCCAGTCTCAGGGTTTCTGCAAAAAGCACGCAGCTGCTGAGTGAGTGCATTCCCATGGGCTTGCAGCCCTGCTCGATGAGAGTCTCGCAGATGGGAGTATTGATTTTATGCACGAGCGTATGTTCTGCTATGGTCAGGGTTCTCTCATCGGTATATCGGCGGCCCTGTATCCAGACCGGCTCAAGTCCTGCCTGGTTCATTGCCTTTGTGATGGCCTTTCCGCCGCCGTGAACGATAACGGGCAACATACCTACGGTGGACATAAAGGCGATATCTGTTAAGAGCTTCTTTTGCAGGTAGGTATCGTTAATGACGCTTCCGCCGAGTTTTACGACCACAATTCGTCCACGGAAGCGACGGATATACTCCATCGCCTCAATCAATGCACCAGCTTTTGCAATAGCTTCTTTCATTTGCATAACTGCTGAAAAAAAACGATAAAACGAAAGGATAAATGTATTATCTGTGCTGCGAGTCGTCAAGATATATTTGCCTCACGATTAGCCGATTTTGGGGATGATTTTACTCGTAAGGCATAAGTTTTGAGGTAACTGTGTTATTGTTGCCGGGCCTTGCTGCTTTTGTATGGCTAAAAATCAGACCTTAAGCAAATGGATAACTCGCTGCCAATACGGGACAAAATTTTTATTTCGGATTTGCCAATTGCTCGTACTGGTCGATGGGTCTGTCAATTATGCCTGTTTTTTTTCTATGTGTTGTATCTACTTAACAAATCCGAGTTTGTCCGGGAGCCACATGGATATTTCAGGCACGAAGGTACATATTAAAAGCGTAATTATCATTGCGACAAAAAATGGAAAGATGTGGCGCATTACGTTGGTTACTGTGGTATCGGCTATACCGCAGCCGAGGAACAGACACGTCCCGACCGGCGGCGTACAAATACCTATGCACAAATTCATTATGATAATGATGCCGAAATGCAACGGGTGCAGGCCAAGCTTCTCAGCGATAGGCAAAAAGATAGGAGTGAATATCAGAATAGCCGGTGTCATATCCATAAATGTCCCCACCGCCAGCAGGATAGCATTAATCATCAAAAGAAGGAGGACTTTATTACCTGTAGTGTTCAACAATGCCGCGCTTATATCCTGTGGAACATTTTCCGAAGCCAGAATCCACGACATTGCCATACTTGTTCCGATGAGCAGGAAGACGACCGATGTGGTAACACCGCACTGAAGCAATATCTTCGGAATATCTTTGATTTTCACCTCGCGGTATACTACCACCGCCAGTATAAA
>CAYSJK010000254.1:0-2788 GCA_964431375.1 uncultured Pirellulales bacterium | reverse complement strand
AAAAACGTACGGATTTTGGTGAAACGTTCTTGTTTTCGGTTTTAGCGAATTCTCTAAGCAGCTCTTGTTGCTGAGCATTTAATTTTTCCGGTGTTTCTATCATTATTTGCACAAGCTGGTCGCCGGTTCTGCCGGTTCGGATATCCGGCAGGCCCTGGTTTTTTATCCTGAAAATACTTCCATATTGGGCACCAGCAGGAACCTTCAACTGCCTTTTACCGTTTAAGCTCGGTACATCGATTGTCGCCCCCAAAGCCGCCTGAGTGAAACTTATGGGCACAACAGCGATAAGGTTATTGCCATCACGGTGCAGAAATTCGTGCGGCTTTACTCTAACGTAGCAGTAGAGGTCACCTCTCGGTCCGCCGCCTCTGCCGGGTTCTCCTTCACTTGCGACCCTTATACCCTGTCCCTCGTGGACACCCCGTGGAATCTTGATATTAACAACTCTTTTTTTGGGTGTTTTACCGGTCCCTCTGCACACCTTACAGGGATTCGTAATCATTTGTCCGCTGCCCCTGCAATGTGGGCAGGTTGAGACCATTTGAAAAAAGCCGCCGCCTCTCGCAACCTGGCCGGAACCATGACAAGTTGAGCATTTTACAGGTGATGTTCCTTTAGCGCTGCCGCTGCCGTTACATTCCGAGCATATATCCTGACGGGTGAACTCGATGGTTTTTTCGGTTCCTTTGGCGATATCATCGAGCGTCAGCTCAACGGATGTTTCCAAATCGTAACCCCTGCTGGGTCCGGCCCGTCTTGCTCTGCCGCCTCTTGCACCGAAAATATCACTGAATAAATCATCAATCCCGAAAATGTCCTCGAATATGCTGCCGATGTCCTGCCATCTCATATGCGAGTAATCACGCATACCTATTCCGCGAAGACCATCGTGGCCGAACTGGTCGTAACGACGGCGTTTTTCGGGGTCGCTCAAGACCTCGTAGGCCTCGGCGCATTCCTTGAACTTTGTTTCCGCTTCTTTATTATCCGGATTCTTATCCGGGTGGTACTTCATTGCCAAACGTCGATATGCACGCTTAATTTCATCGGCGGATGCGTTCTTGCCCACACCCAGAACTTCATAATAATCGCGTTTGGCCATAATAACCTAAAAAATACGAAATACGAAGCACGAAATCCGAAACAATACCAAAATCCGAATCTCAAATGCTCAAAAACATCATTCGCTCTTTCGCAATATCGACCCAAAGATGTTCATTAGCTCCGTTGCCTCCTGTACTAATTCGTTCCGCTCTTTTTCAAGCTTTGAAACATTGCCGGTATCAATAAGCTTTAGCCAATATCTGCTTTCCTTGGCTTCCTTACGACATATCTTTATGCGCATTACAAAATCTTTCTTACTCAATGCCTCATTGGCTTCTATGTAGTTTGCCCCCACTGAACCAGAAGCTTTAACTAACTGCTTTGAATCTTCGATGTTGGCCAAGGTCTTTGGCAATTTCTTCACAAACTCTCTTACCCTCTGGGCAAACAGTAACGTTCGTTCTTCAAGGTCATATTGCTTTGAACCTTGGTTATCGGCCATTTGAATTCCTTCAGGATTTATTCTTGAGCTCCTCTAATTCTTTCAACTTGCTTCCAACAAAAATCCTATCAATCTCCCCGCTTTCCTTTATCCAACGCCACCGTTCATCAAATAGGCCATTAAACAAACCCTCAGGAAACGGTTTTCGTGCGAAAGGATTTTCAACTACGACAACCCTTGGAACATTCCTAACAGGATGGTCTTTGTAAAGCTTCATTCTAATAGAAGTCCATTCTGATCCTTCAAATTTCTTGCCATGCCTTTTTTCTTCATCTCTCATTGCCTTCTCTATTTCAATGTTATCAAGGAATTTTTCTAAAACGATAATAGCACTTATAGTCGTGTTCTGAGACTGTTTCCCCTTATAATCAATCATTTTGCCACTATCACCAAAAACGTTCCTCTTTGATTCTTGAATTACCTCCCCCTTTTCGATATCAAAATCTGCTGCAATACCCAGGTTTCCCAACATAGCACCAAATACAATGCGTGGGTCAGGCCCGAACGAACTGTCGCCGATATTAAAAACCACGAGCGAACAAATATATTCCTTGTATTCTCGGAACTTTTCCCTTGCTTCATTTACTTCAGTGCGTAGGCTTAAATATGGATTGATATGTGCAGGCAAAGTTGGCTCTTTGGGCTTTTTTCTCAATTCCTTAACCTCAAAAAAGCACTTCTGGCTATTGTAATCCAGCAGGTAGTCCGGCTTTTTGCTTTTTCCAGGCATTGAAGGCTCATGGGTCCATTTGCCCTTGAAAACATTTGAATCCAGGTATTGTTCAAATATCTTTTCCGATTCGTTTTGGGGTTCCATTACTCTATAAGCTAACGCTGTTTTGGACATTTGAATTTAAATATTCGTATTTGTTTCGTATTTCGGATTTCGATATTCGGATTTTATCTGCTGCTTTTTAATGCCTCATTGTCATTGATAAACATCTCTTGGCGGACGAAGCAATCTTGTTTTGGTCATTTATATTTCGATATTCGTATTTGTTTCGTATTTCGGATTTCGATATTCGGATTTTATCTTACAGAGCCTGGAATCGGCTCTTCGTCTTTATCCTCATCCTTCAGCTCTGTCACTAACACGTTGGTAGTCAGCATCAGCCCTGCTATCGATGCTGCCATTTCCAGTGCCGTTCTTGCAACCTTTGCCGGGTCGATGATACCGGCTTTGAACATATCGACAAACTCACCGGTATTGGCATCATAACCGATATTGTCTTGTTTTTG
>CAYSJK010000253.1:0-2813 GCA_964431375.1 uncultured Pirellulales bacterium | reverse complement strand
GAAAAAATCCGGCCGGTAATTGAAAAATACTTCAACTGGCTCACACTTGCCTTTGTAGCACTCTTGATTGGCGGATTCCTTGTGATAAAATGGCTTCATTGATTATTAGTAGTCGGTAATTATGAACGAAGAGCAAAAAAAAGTTTTACTCAAAGCAGCTCGCGACACAGTTGTAGCGGTTATCAAGCGTGAGCCGACCCAAACACCCGAATCGGACGACCCTGAGCTAAACGAGCACTGCGGCTGCTTCGTTACTTTGAAAAATCATGGCCGATTGCGCGGATGCATCGGGCAATTCACCTCTGAAAATCCGTTGATTGAGCTGATAGCTGAAATGGCCAAGGCCTCAGCTACCAGTGACCCGCGATTCTTTGCCGACCCAATAACAGCCGATGAGTTAGAGCAACTGGATGTTGAGATATCTGTTCTTTCACCGTTAAAACACACGGACGACCCGTTAAGTTTGCGTCTTGGAATTGATGGTATTTACATAAAAAAAGGTTGTACTTCAGGTTGTTTTCTGCCTCAGGTTGCCACAGAGACCGGCTGGAGCAAAGAAGAATTTCTTTCGTACTGCTGTGCACACAAAGCCGGCCTTGATGCTGATGAGTGGAAGAATGCGGATACGGAGGTCTATCTGTTTACCGCTGAGGTCTTCGGAGCTCCATTTAAAGAAATTAAGGAAGAATAACGCAGAGAGCGCAAGTAGAAATTAAGAAGCCAAACCGTGATAAAAAATTCGGTTCTAATTTGGATAATATTGATTGTTTGTCTGTCAGGTTGTTTCGAGGCCGACAAAACCGGAACTCCCAATAATTTGGTCCCGCAGCTCGATACACCCGCTGGTATGGCCAAGTATCTACAGAAGCAGAATCTGATGGAGCTAAAATCTGTTGGGCTGTGGGAAAGCAAGTATGGGCAGGGGCTGAAACTTACAACCAGCCACTACGAGATTTTCACAACGCTATTAGAACCCCTGATGCTTCGTGCAATTCCCGGTTTTGTTGAGTCGGCATATCGTGGCTATAACAGTCAATTAACCGAACCCATCGAAACAAAAACTAAATTTATCATCTATCTTTTTGCCAACCGCCGGCAGTGGGAGGATTTTACAAAGACCTTTGCAGGTAAAAATGCGGAGCTATTCTGCAAAATTCAATCGGGCGCATATTACCTGAACGGCGCCTGCGTGACATATAATATCGGCATAGAGAGAACCTTTACGGCTATTGGACACGAGGGGTGGCACCAGTTTAACAGCAGGCTCTTTAAATTTCGGCTGCCAAGCTGGCTTGATGAGGGAGTTGCGATGCTGTTTGAGGCACACAGAAACGAACGAGAAAAATTTTATTTTGAGCCGCGTAAGAACACGCATCGATTAGAGGCACTGAAAAAGACACTAACAAAAAAGAAAATGATACCTCTAAGGCAATTAATAACAATAAATCCCAGTGAAGTTCTTGAAATGAACGAATCTGAGGCGGTAGAGGCCTTTTACTGCCAATCTTATGCACTTGTGCGTTTTCTGCGGGAAGCTGATTATAACAAACGGCTCAACCGTTACCGTCAGTTGCTTCTGGACGGCCTAAGAGGAGATTGGCCTCTCGATAATACGACCAAAAGGACCGCAATAGACAGAAACATACCACGAACCATCGGCTGGAACCGTACTGTCGGGCAGCTATTGTTTGAGCGTTATATCGGTGAGGACATCGACCAAATAGAAAAAGAGTATCTGCTCTTCTGCTGGAGAATTGTACGCAACATCAGAGACAATAACCAGAACTAAAGACTCGAGAGCTATGTCTGAACAATCCAAACCCAGCTTCGCCGGAGGCGAGTGCCCTATTATTCTTGCTTCAGCTTCGCCGCGACGAAGACAGTTATTAGCCCAGGCCGGTTATAAATTCACATCAGTTTCCTCTAATATTGACGAGTCCCGCCCCTTCCAAAGGGGCGGGGACGAGTCAGCTTCTTTGGCTGAGGCAATCGAGCCCTATGAATATGCCAAACGGCTGGCGTTGGCAAAGGCAAAAAGCATCGCCGAAAAGCATCCGGATTGCCTGGTCATTGGCGCTGATACCGTTGTTGATTTTAATGGCCAAATTATCGGCAAGCCCGCTAATGCAAAAGAAGCAGAGGATATTACCAGAAAGCTTTTTAGCTCACCTCATAAAGTCATAACCGCCGTAGCAATTCTCAGACTGAGCGATGGCATTGAGATTGTTGAAAGCGACAGTACGACTGTTTATCCGAAGAAATTGACTGATAAACAGATTGCCGAGCATATCAAAAGCGGCTCCTGGCGGAATAAGGCGGGCGCTTATGCTATAAAAGAAACAGGAGACGAATTTATCGAAAGAATCGAAGGTAGTTTGACAAACGTGATGGGCCTGCCTATGGAACTGCTCTCGCGGCTACTGAATAAACTATATTAACCATGGACTTGTCCTGCCTGCCCTGCTTGCCCTGCGTAGCTCTGCCGTTTAGAGCGAAGCGGGGAGTTTGCCGAAGGGAGCAAAGCAAAGCCGAGTCGAAGGGTTGACACAGATTTTTAATGTTTGCGGGAAATTAATTTACGGGTAAAATGGGGTGGTGAACTTTTGGATATTGTGTACAATGTTGTCAAACAGGTTGCTGGCATACATTTTTATTGGGTTGGATTATGAAACGGACTTTGTTTTCACAGCCAAACATCTGTGTAGAATTGTTTGGGGAGGGTTGTGAACTGCTTCCCTCAGCTACCGAGTTGTTTGAACTTGAGATGGCTTACCTCGAGCACAAAGCTATCAATGAACAAAAGCTGGTTCAAC
>CAYSJK010000252.1:0-2831 GCA_964431375.1 uncultured Pirellulales bacterium | reverse complement strand
CTCGGCTTGGGTGCGACTTATTATCTCTGCGCTATCTGCTTGTCCCGCCAAAGCCTTGGCGACGGCGGATGTTCTCTTTGGCTAAAATCCTTCGTGTCGGAGCCTGTCCCGCCGTAGCTTTGAATTCTCCGAAGCCTTGGCGAAGGAGAAAGCGAAGGCGGATGCCTTCGTGGCTATATATCTCTGTGGCCTCTGTGCACTCTGTGGCTTTGAAAAATCCGGGCTAATCATCGGCTGCGGACCTGTCCGGCGTAGCTTTAGCGAAGGCGGATTAGCTGGTTATTATCATATTTGACGTGAGGAAGGTTCGTTTTTATCTCCTCGATAAAACGCAGTCCATCTTTCCAGTATCCAGCGGTAGGTCTCAAATCAGCGCTGAATCCGGCAAAGTAGCGGTTAATATTATAAACTAAAAGTTCCCGCACATACTTGCTTACCATCGATGCCAGCGACACAGGTAAAAAACGGTCATCAGCGCCAACAGCAAAATGCAACCGCATACACTTGTCCGCCGCTTGCCCGCCGTCTGTTTGGCGGGTTCGTCTGGCGGATTTACCGTTAGCTTGTAATTCATAGCTGCTGTTTTGCTGGCTCTCATGGAGAATCTTCAATTTCATATCCGGAAACATCAGCTGCAGGATTTTCCGATACCGAACCCTGCCGCCCTGCCGGTCAATCATAATCTGCAAATCATCACCTGCAAAATTATCAAAAGCGTTCTTTATAAGCTGCGAGGTTGCTGTAAAAAGGACACTGGCTTTATTTTTAACACTTCCGACCATCTTGTTGTAGTAGGCGACATCCAGACAGCAGCTTCTCAGTTGAAGCAGTTTGATTCCATTCGAGCTCAGGTCGTCTCTCAATACGCTTGAAGTAATCTCTTTATCGCCGGCGTCGGCTAATATTGTCTGCTCCGTCGCTTCTTTATACCAGGGATACTCACTTAATCTGCCGATACAATCCGGACACAGCAGGTTCAGAAGTTCTGTCAATGTAGCCGGCTCTTCTCCGAGGCATTTCATACACGCCAAAACCGTCCGCTGCAGGTGTTTGATACCGAGCGATTTGTTGTGGGCTTTTTTGCTGTCGGCGATGAGCAGCCGGCCTGCAAGGTTTCTTCGCCTTTTGGCTGCACTTTTTCTTAAGACCTGCCACAAATCTGCTTGTGGTGAGCCTGTCGAATCCAAAGTCAGAAGTTGATGTGGAAGCAAAAAAGCACTCGACGATATGACTAACGGACCAAGAATCGGACCAAAGCCGGCTTCATCAATCCCTACAAGTATTACCATTTGTGGTGAGCTTGTCGAATCCATCCCTGGATTTCCTTCTATCCGTATAACGTATTAATCCATCGCCGAGTTCGCAGACTTCTGCGAGTTCAGTCGAGCCGAGACCGAAACATAATGCACGAAACACTATACCCTGAATCCTGAACAAATTCAAATTACCAAAATCTAAAATTCGTACCTGCAAAAGCAGGTATTCAAAATGTTTTGGTCATTTGTATTTCGGTAATTCGATATTGTTTCGGATTTCGATATTCGGTTTTCGGATTTAATAAATTATCCCCGGTGCGGCTCGAACGCACAACCTCTGGCTCCAAAAGAAGTAGTTTAAGAAAAATAGATATGACTGCCTAAAAAACCATTTTATCCGGGATAGTTCTCTTTACTCCAAAGGATTATCTGTTGTTATAGTTCCATCGGCAAGTTCAAAGTAAATCTTATTGTTTCTCGAAATTATATTGTGAAGTCCCTTCTTGTGGTTTTCCTCATGGGCTTTGCAAAGAGCACGATTGCCGATTCGAGTAATCTCCATCGAAAGCTCATAGTCTTTTTTAGTTATTTTTCTATTCATCAAAAACCCCAAAATAGTCTTACTAAATACTATTTATATCCTTTGAAAATATCTTAAATCCTCTTTCGTCAATAATATTATACAGCTTACCGCTACCAATAGCAACAATCCCAAAACTTTCTTCAACACTAAAGTAAATTTTCCAATCATCGACAAGATTCTTGTAAATATTCCAAAAATTCTTCTTACTTCGATAAAATCTTCTAATAACATCCTCTTCTGGAACAGAATGCCCGCCCTTTTTGACCCTCAGTCTTATCTTGTTAATTGCCTCCTGGCAACTTTCAACGAAAATATAAATTAAAGTGATTTTATACTTTCTTTTTTTGAGTTTTTCAATAATCCTGATAAAATACTTTCCAGCTAAAGTTGTTTCAACCACGAATGACCTGTTTGCGTTAATTTGACCTTGCAGCTCTTTTAGAAATAATTTTCCTGCTTGAAGTCTTACCTTCTTAACATCACCATCCGGTGCCAATTGCAAAGCAATATCATCTGCATTAACAAAAGGAATATTAAACTGTTCGACTAACTCCCTGCCCAGAATAGTTTTGCCGCTGCCATTTGGGCCGGCGATTATATAAACCTGCTTCATCAATCACCACCAAAACTTTGTTCGCCAAAAGCATTAGAGCGCAATAACTCAAGCAAAATTTATCTATTTGCACAATATCCCCGGTGCGACTCGAACGCACAACCTCTGGCTCCGGAGGCCAACGCTCTATCCAATTGAGCTACGGGGACGAAAGCTCTTACAATCTGTTATTTATAAGCGCTCGTCTGTATTTTTACAATCCATTTTCGCCTCAATTTTCGCCTAAATCAGCTCAGGTTATCGTTTAGGCGCCGTTTTTTTTGAGAATATTGCCTATCGTTACCATACCGCCCCTGCCAATAACATGGAGGGGCAGTCATCTCTGAGGGTGCACTTCATGTTTGTAGGTAAAAATAGCCCTCCGATATGTAAGATAGTG
>CAYSJK010000251.1:0-2897 GCA_964431375.1 uncultured Pirellulales bacterium | reverse complement strand
AACTGAGCACATCCCCGACATAGAATATTGTGCTAAAGAGATTATATGCACCCATTCCGATTCGGCTGGGCCAGCCGCCTTCGCGCTGGCTGAACAATAAGATCACAGCCGCTGGAATAATTGCCATAATTCCGAAGAATTTTCCGTTTTTAATTGGGAGCACGCCAGCCTTGCTCGCCGCAAATATTGCAATCGAATTGAGCATAACCAACAGGGTCAATTGGTCACACAGTCCGGCTATATATTGCTTTCGTCTGAGGTTATGCACAAACGCAATCATCAGTCCTGCCATAATCTGCACATACCCCATCGCCAGTGCTAAAACAAAGAATGTCATCGGTTTCTCAAATGGGTCGAACCACATCAGCTTCTCCCGCACAGGCTTTAAGGCAGGTGCAAACTGCTGGATGCCATCGCCGAACCAGCCGCCGGTCAGAGCTCCTACTACGACTGTGACGGCTGAACAAATTCCCAGCATCCACATCAGCTTTTTGTCGCCCTGTATTTTCTTTATGAAGAAAATCATCAGTGCGATAATAACAAGGCCATAGCCGGCGTCGGTCAGACACAGGGCAAAGAAAATTGCAAAAAATGGCGCAAGAAATACAGTCGGGTCAACCTCAAAATGCTGGGGCATACCGTAAAGACGGGTTATTACCTCGAATGGCTTAATGATGCTCTTGTTCTCAATTTCAACGGGGATTTCTTCGCCTTCGGCGGGTTTGATTTTAGTGATGGTGGTGGCATCGAAACGAGAGACAATTTTTTCAAGACGTTTGTAGTTATGCTTTTTGACCCAGCCCTCCAGAATGACGGTATGCTCTGTGGCAGGTGCGGTGTCTTTGGCCTGCTCTCTTTTTAAGAGGTTCTCATAATGGTCGTGAAGAATCTGCAGCTTGAGCAGATTCTTAGAGAGCAAAGTTGCGTGTTTGTTATGGGTCTGCAGCTGGTCTTCGGCGTAGTGCAATTTTTCGGTATGCTGCTTTATTAAATCCGCTGCTTTGCCGGTCATTTGCTCGAATGTGACCTGCTCAAACTCAGCGGAACGCAGGAGCTTTTGGACCTGGTCAGTTTGTTCTTTCAGGCAGACTATGAGGCAGGCGTTTTTGTTGTCGGCAGTTGCTATCTGCTGGACTGCGGCGGCAAGCTCGGTCAGGCCTTTGAGGACATTATCGAAGTGCTGCACAGGGAGCAGGCCGGCAAGACAGTTTGTATTTCTCGAAGGGGCAATCTCTTCTACAGGAGTTTGGAGGTTTTTGAAGGGTTCGAGCATCTGCAAAATGGTATTTAGATTTTCGATTTCGGATTTTGCTTTTTCTATTGCAAGTTCAGTCTGCTCGGTCTGTTTGATAATTCTCAGTAAATCCTGACTTTGACCGGTGACCTTTTGATAAGATTTCTCATCAATGACGGTGCGGGGCGAAAGCATGCCTGCAAGGCCTTTTTTGGTATCGACGAAGTTATTGAGAAACGCGATGCTCTTTTGCAATCGGTTTAAGAGGGTTTCGATATCTTTGAGGCGCCGGTCTTCGATAATGAGCTCGGGCATATCTTTTGCAACCATTGCCTGCTCTGCGTTTAGGAGCTGGCAGATACCTTCGGCCTGCAGTGCTTCGAGCAGGTCGGAGGCCTGTGAGCGATGGCTTACAATCATAACTTTTGCCATTTTAGCAATGGCCATCGTTATCCTTTTAAGTAATCCATTACTTTTGCTGTTGCTGCGGGTATTTTGTCAGCGGTTTTATCCCGCAGTTGTTTACGCTGGTTTTCGGCTTCTGCCTTGAGCTTGTGAACTTCGGCCTCGGCCAGTGATTTTGCCTCGGCGACGGCGGCTTCGATTTGCTTTTTTCTTTGCTGGGCGGCCTTTTCGATGAGCTGAATGCGTTGCTTTTGGGCCTGCTCAGCCAGTTTGGCGGCGTCGGCCTTGGCCTGCTCGATGAGCTGCTGGGCCTCGGCCTCGGTCTGCTTGATTTTCTTGATTAGTTCCATTTCCAATCCTTGGTATTTGGACGCTTACTAATAAAAAACAGTAATTTATATCAATATTCGTGAAAAGGCAAGAAATCTTTAGCGGCTTTTGAACCATGACTCCGGGCAAATGGCCACATAGGCACGAAGGAAATTCGGGAAATCGGGGTAACAGAGGGCAGAGTATCAGGAGAACAGGGTATCGGGGGATTGCGGCTGATTGCTTGTGACATTCGCTGCGAGACGGCTAATAAAAAAGGCCGCGAGCCTCCTTGCTCACAGCCCAAAAAAGTCTTTACTATATGGATACTTTTACAGAGTTCTTCTTCTGCGCGGCCAGGTAACACAGCCAAGGCCAATAGCGCCCATTGAGGTCATCTCGATATCGAAGGAAAGCGTCTGGGCACCTGCGGGGAAAATAAATGCCTGGCTCAGCGCACTGGAATAGTCGTCGAGGTCCTGTTGAAAAAGTGCAACACCACATACATCAATAAAAGGGTCAGATACTATTGTCCAGCCAGCCAGGTTAGGTTCTGAAAAATCACCATTTTCGAGCGACGGAAAGGCAAAAGCCGTTAATCCTGATAATGCAAGAACGATAATAACTACACTGCCGGTTTTCATTAAGTTTTCGCTCTTCATTATATATCCGCCTTGAAGTTGTAATTTTCCTGCTTATCGAATTTTCAGAAATACATCTGTCATCCTGAAAGCAGGCCGGACACAATCGTAAAAAACTGAAAGGACAGGAAACTGCTGCCGTCCTCCTTAACTTATTAAGCTATGAAGATTATTCTTATTTATGGAGATTTGTAAACTAAAAAATGAGAATTTTGAGAGGAAATTTTGTTTAGGACTGCATTACAATGTAAAAAAGGGTGCACTTCATGTTTGTAGGTAAAAATAGCCCTCCGATATGTAAGATAGTG
>CAYSJK010000250.1:0-2915 GCA_964431375.1 uncultured Pirellulales bacterium | reverse complement strand
ATGAGTCCACCTTAAAAACCCCAAGTTTTTGTCTTGACAATGGGTAGGGGTATACAAACCGTAAGTCCTGCTCCATGTTATAGCGCCTTGTGGCATAAGTGTGCCTGAGCATGTGGGTATGTTTTTTGAGCTAATAAGCAGGCTTTTTCATTTTCAAGACCCCGTATGCCCGCATATAAAGACGGTGGGTCGTTTTTATTGTTAAGGTGGAAGTGAAGTAAATTCTATAATATTTCGGGTAAAAACAAATTTGTTCTGGATGGACTAAACGTCTATACTTGATGGATCGTGAAGTTTAATCTTGTAATTGAGAGAGGAACTTATGAAAAGCAGAATAGATTGGTCTTAAATCCTTGTGTACTGATTTCAATGGTGTAGATTCTATAAGTATCGCAGGCAACGGTTTCTCAAGGGCTTTTTCAAGTTTGCTAAGGTGGTCAAGCGTGAAACTTCGCTGACCGTTGCTAACTCGACTAACGAACGATTCACTCAGCCCCATCAAAATTCCAATTTTCCTCAGTGTCAGACCCTCGCCTTGTAAGTACTTTACTATGTTGTGGGAAATGGTCGGATAAACAGATCTGCAGGTTTTGCTCAGATCTGGAGAACCTATACAAGACATTTGTTCTTCCTTAACATTGGTTACCTTTTCATCACCCATCAATTTTTTGAGTCTCACTTGAACAATTATTTAGTTTGACTTTTCATACTCTTTCGTTATTACATCCAACAGATAACAGATATTAACTAAACACTCATCTGCTAACACGGAACGTATCTTTTCGCACCCTTTTTTTCTTTTTAGTTGTTTTACAGCCCATGCCATAGTGCGTAATGACACCAACAAGCGGTATCTGTCTTCCGTAACGTCACAATGCTCCCGAAACAATTCACAAAAATAATCAGCAGTCTTGGAAGCGTTGCCAAATAATAATTCATTTGGCTTGGCCATTTTCTCTTCCTTTCATTAATCATCTCACACGCTCGGGTTGCCATTAGTGTCTCCTTTCCAAGAGTCCAAAAACCTCTTTAAGACAAAGATTATAACAGAAACTTTACTCTGGGGCAAGCTCTATTCTAAAAATTTTATAAATAAAGCTTTTTTATTGAAAAAATGCCGTTTTCTGCCTGAAAAAAGAACATTTTTTTGCTATTATTGTTAGATTTTTATTGAACAAGAAGGTGGAGTTTGGTATAATACGAACCAGCCTTCGCCAGAGGCTACCCACCTTTGGTGAGGTCTCGCTTAAAAGCGGACGGCGAGGCAGGCAAACCCCGCCCACAGGTGGCGGGGCTAAATACTTTGCGTCGCCTTGGCAAGCAAGGCACTCATGCAGTGCACGATTGCGGAGAACCCCGCTTCGCCAAAAGTAGGGCTTCGCAGGGCAGGCCGCCCAAGAATTGAGCCCCACACCTACTTACAAAAAAGTAAGTACGGGGCAGGCTAGTAAGCCATGTCTTTCGTATCAGAAGATACAAGCCAAAAGAAGTTCATAGTTCATTGTAAGTGCGTGAATGAGTGAATGAGTGAATGGTTATTAAGGGGAATGGGGTATTGAAAATGTCAGAATACAACATCAAAATCAAATTGCCGGTCCGGCTGGAACAAATAGCAGTAATGCCGGTCCTTCTGTACCGCTGGGTTCGCTTCGGGTATGCCTTTCGTCTCATACCGCTGTCACAGGATAAATTCGCTATCGTTGACGCTGACGATTACGAGAAGCTGAGAAAATATAAATGGTACGCCCGAAAAAGCCTTCGAACCTACTATGCAGTTTGCTACATCTCAGGGCCAAAATACCTGAGCAGAAGAAACGTCTATATGCATCATCTTGTTATCGATATTCCTGACGGTATGTGCTGCGACCATATCAATCATAACGGCCTGGATAATCGAAAAGCCAACCTGCGAGCAGCAACACAGCTTCAGAACCTGTGGAATAGAAGAAAGTATAAATCCTACGCACACTCAGTTTATAAAGGGGTTGACTGGGCAAGGCATACGAGGCGCTGGCGCAGCCGTATCAGCGTATATGGGAAACGGCTTCATCTCGGCCATTTCAATAATGAAATCGAGGCGGCAAAGGCGTATGATGAGGCGGCGAAGAAATATTTCGGGGACTTTGCGAATTTGAATTTTGCCACAAAGACATGAAGGCACAAAGAATTAAGCCACAGAGAGCACAGAGAACACAGAGATAATTAGCCACAAAGACCCGGCTTCGTCTAATCCGGCTACGCTAAGAGCTACGCCGTGACGAGTAGACTACGCCGTGGCAAGCAAAGGACGGGCGACCCCTGCCTAAGGCATGCAGGGGCAGGCGGACGATGTGAAGATTACGGGGCTGGGGCGGAAAAAGATGGAAGAAGGATGATTGACGAGGGACGAGGTGAAGATTACGGGGATGGGACCAGATGCAATTCTAATTTTCCTTCTGCGATGGTTATTTTCTCAAGCAGAATCTTTTTATCCTCCACGGTAAAGACCGGCTCGAACGGCTCATTACTCAATAATGCTCCGACCACTTTTGTCCGCCAATCCTCCGTGTCTATTGGGATGACCCCACTCCTGTCTTCCGACAGGAAGACGTGGGGTTGCGCGTACATCCTTTTGGCAATCATCCTGACAAGAGGCGTTATATTCACAGCGCCAATCTTCACTTTCGAGAGCTGCAAATTCAAAAGCTTATTTTCGTCAATTTTCGGCACCAGAGCGATTGTAAGAATAAATCCGACGCCTCTTATATCTGCAGTTCCCATCAACGCAATACTACCGGATTCAAAATACACGGCAGGGGCCGAAAGGATTACGTCCTCGGACGCCTCCGACCAGCCGGCAATTGCCTCGTTTACTTTTTCCTCAAAAACGAGCACCGCAAACGGCTTCTGGAGCTGTGCACCGTTATAAATCTCAG
>CAYSJK010000249.1:0-2918 GCA_964431375.1 uncultured Pirellulales bacterium | reverse complement strand
TTTTTCGCATGGGCGATTTCTACGAGACCTTCTACGAAGACGCCAAAACCTGCTCTCAAGTCTGCGGCCTGGCCCTTACAAGCAGAAGTAAAGGAGACAATCCTATCCCACTTGCTGGCGTACCGTACCACGCCGTCGAAGGATACTTAAAAAAAATGCTCCAGGCCGGCTACAAAGTCGCCGTCTGCGAGCAGGTCGAAGACCCAAAAACTGCTAAGGGCATCGTCAAGCGTGACGTCGTCCGAATAGTTACCCCCGGCACACTCACTGACGATATCCTGCTCGACGCAAAAGAAGACAATTTCCTCTGTGCGGTCAATCTCGGCAACAAGGCCTTCGCCGCTATCAGCTGGGTCGATATATCAACCGGCCATTTTTTCGTCCAGAAATTGCCCGAGGAAAAGCTGCTCGATGAGCTGCTGCGGCTTAGCCCAGCTGAGTGCCTTCTGCCCGACAGACGTGGTGAGCTGTTTGAAGCAGAAACGAGAAAACTCTCAAAAGACATCACCCAGCTGACAAACGCTATCATAACGGAACGGCCCGGGTGGTATTTCGACCCATACCAGGCAAGGCAGCGCCTGCTAAAGCATTTTGGCACCGCAACACTGGAGGGCTTCGGTATCAGTGACAATGACGACGGCCTTATCCCGTCAGCCGGAGCCATCATCGAATATCTCAACGAAACGCAAAAGACCACTCTCGGCCATATACAAAATCTGAAACAAATAAACCGACAAAAATTTCTGCAAATCGACCCGACCTCTCTTCGAAGTCTTGAAATCCTGCGAACCATCCGCACCGAGAGCAAGGCCGGCTCGCTGCTGGACTGCCTCGACGAGACAATAACCGCTATGGGCGGCAGGATGCTCAGGCACTTGCTGTGTATGCCGCTTTATGACCTTGGCGCTATCGAGCTGCGCCAGGATGCAATCGCAGAATTAAAAGAGACAGATAAAGAATTAGCCGACATTCGCAAGCTGCTTTCCGCAATAGCCGATACCGAACGAATCGCAGCCCGCATCAGCACTTTTCGAGCAACTCCAAGGGATTTGCTCGCTCTGGTAAACACTCTCCGGCAGATACCAAAACTAAAAGAAACACTGCAGCACTTTTCCGCCGACCTTCTCGTTCAGCTTGCCAGCCGATGCGATAGCATGGACGAATTGGCGGACCTGCTCGAATCTGCAATCAGGCCCGACTGCCCTTCGCACCTTCGCGATGGTGGCGTAATCAAAGCCGGCTTTTCCGAAGAGCTTGACCGCCTTCGTTCGATTTCAAAAGATGGCCGGAGCTGGCTGCAAAACTACCAGAAACAGCAGGCAGAACGTACCGGAATACATAATCTAAGAATCGGCTACAACAGGGTCTTCGGCTACTACATCGAAGTAACCCATTCATCGGCTGATAAGGTTCCCGCCGATTACGTCCGCAAGCAGACAATCAAAAATGCTGAACGATATATCACCGACCAGTTGAAGGAATATGAAACCCAGGCCCTAAGCGCCGAGGAAAAGGCGCTCGAATTAGAGCAAAAACTTTTCGAGGACGTCCGCCAACAAGCGAGCCGGTATGTAAGCCGGCTGCAGTCTCTTGCCGACACTATCGCCCAGTGTGATTGTTTAACCGCCCTTGCGTATACAGCCCGGCGGCGAAACTATATTCGCCCCAAAATGACCAACGGCACAGAGCTTATTATCAACGAAGGCAGGCACCCTGTCCTAAGTGAATCGCTTGGCTCGGAGTTTGTGCCAAACGATATCGAATTAGGCAATCCTTCGACGGTGAGCTCAGGACAGTCGAACCGCAATACCGGCGATATACTCGTTGTAACAGGGCCGAATATGAGCGGAAAGAGCACCTATATAAGGCAGGTCGCCCTTCTGGTTTTGATGGCCCAGACCGGCTCATTTATCCCCGCCAAAGATGCCGAAATAGGTCTGGTCGATAGAATCTTCACTCGTGTCGGCGCTTCCGATGAATTAGTCCGAGGCCAATCAACTTTTATGGTCGAGATGACCGAGACCGCCAATATCCTCAATAACGCTACGGATAAATCGCTTGTCATTCTCGACGAGGTCGGCAGAGGCACCAGCACCTACGACGGCCTTGCTCTTGCCTGGGCGATTACCGAGCATATCGCGAACAAGACAAAGTGCAGAACGCTCTTTGCCACACACTATCACGAGCTGACCGAATTAGCGGAACTATTTACTAATGTGAAGAATTGCAACGTCGCCGTTCGTGAATGGATGGACGAGGTGGTCTTTTTGCACAAGATTCTACCCGGCGGAACGGACAAATCTTACGGCATCCACGTAGCCAAATTAGCCGGCGTACCCAAACCAATCCTCGAACGCTCGAAGGAAATCCTCGATGAGCTGGAATCGACCTTCGCCAAAGAAGCCACCGGCTCACATCTCTCGAAACATAAAACAAAACAGCCGGACAAAGACACTTTATTTGTTCAAAAACATAAAAGCATATTAGAAAAACTAAGCTCGACTGATATAGACAATCTTACGCCGCTCGAAGCTATCAATTTGCTGAACCAGATAAAGAACGAAATCGAAGAAAAATAAAAAAGAAAGGGGAAAATTATGAAACCGGCTCAGAGATTACGATTGTTTGCTCTGTGTGGTCTTATGCTGTTACTGTCTTCCTGCTCACAGGTCGAAATCACCGGCAGAAAACAATTCAACCTCGTTCCCGATTCGATTATGAATTCGCTCAGTTTCCAGTCCTACGGCGAATTTCTCTCACAGCACAAGCTAAGCACCAATGCCCGGCAGACCCAAATGGTCAAGCGTGTAGGCAGCAGGATTCAAAAAGCCGTGGAGCAATACTGCACCGAAAACTGCACGCAGGACCGATTGAAAGGATACCAATGGGAATTCAATCTCATCGAAGACCCTAATGTA
>CAYSJK010000248.1:0-2961 GCA_964431375.1 uncultured Pirellulales bacterium | reverse complement strand
CCGGCCTTGCAGACCCGGACCTTTTGATACGCACTGCAAACGAGATGAGGGTCAGCAACTTTCTGCTCTGGCAGATTTCGTATAGCGAATTCTACGTCACAAAAACTCTCTGGCCAGATTTCAAAAAGTCGGATTTGGAAAAGGCGATACTCGCTTATGCAAAACGCAATCGACGCTTCGGTGCAGTCACAAATGTCTAATCTTAAGCGGTGATATGTGATAACCGAATAGCGATTTGCAACAGATTATTATGCTAAAATACAGACTGCTTTTCGGTACTTTAATGACGGTATTTTTCACAGCCGTCGTTGTTTTTGACGGTTGGCTGGACGGCGGATTGACAGCTACGGCAGCCGATGATAAGCCGGTGCAGGGGACATTTCTTTTTTTGCTTATTGCCCTTTTAGCAATCCCCGCTCAGCTTGAACTATCCAGGCTTGCAGCAGCCAAGAATTTAAAGTTTTTCACTGTTGTTTCAATCATCGCCTCGATTTTATTCGCAGGCGCCTGGTATTGGCCACAGCTTGTCAAAATCGCACCGGGTATGTATCTGTTTTTTCTCTCAGTGTTTGTACTTATGGCTTTGCTTTTCTACCAATATGTACGCTATGGGACTTCTGATGTGTTAGCTAACTGCGGGGTAAGTTATTTTTCTATTGTTTATCTGGGGCTTTTGAGCAGCTTCGTACTCGCCATTCGCATTGATTTTGGCCTTTGGCCGCTTCTTATGTTCGTTTTTGTCGTAAAATTTGCCGATATAGGGGCTTACGCAATAGGGAACCTGCTTGGAAAACACAAATTTTCACCTAAAATCAGCCCTTCGAAGACCTGGGAAGGAATGGTTGGCGCTGTCATAGTAGCAGTAGTTGTTGCTATTGGCTTTGCTGTATGTTGTGATATAATTACGTTGTCCTGGTGGTTGGCAGCAATTTTTGGCTTTTGTTTTGCTTTCATCGGACAGTTCGGCGATTTGGCCGAGTCGATGTTAAAACGAGACGCCGAGCAGAAAGATTCGGCGAACAAAGTTCCCGGCTTCGGTGGAATACTGGATGTCATTGATTCACCTTTGGTAGCGGCACCATTTGCTTATTTATTCTTTATATGCAGTTCGTAAAGAGGAAAACTTTGGAAGTTAGCATACAATTGGATTCGGCTGGAAAGCAGCTTCAGTTGTTCGGCCCGGCCGACAGCCATCTTCGCCTTTTGCGCCAATCTCTGGGTGTCCGGATTACCGCACGTCAGGATAACTTAATAATCAGCGGCAAAGAAAAAGACGTAAGCAAAGCCACCGAAGTTATCGACAGGATGCAAAAACGTCTAATTAAACGCGGCTCGCTTACTGCTGAAGATGTAAGAGGCTTTATCGCCAGTGGTGAATCGGTTGCTGCGACTGATACAGGCGGAACAATTACCGTCTATTCCCACAAAAAGGTGGTCGAACCGTCGACAAAGGGACAGCTAAAATACGTTGAAATAATGTTGGCCAACGACCTCACTTTCTGCATCGGTCCTGCCGGGACCGGCAAAACATATTTGGCTGTTGCAATTGCTGTATCAATGCTGAAGAAAAAGCAAGTAAGGAGGCTCGTCCTTGCGCGACCGGCTGTGGAAGCCGGCGAAAAACTTGGTTTTTTGCCGGGAGATATACAGGCAAAGGTAAATCCATATCTTCGGCCGCTTTTCGACGCCCTTGAAGATATGATGGATTTCGCTCAGATGAAGAAATTTATTGAGCTTGATATTATCGAAATCATCCCACTTGCCTTTATGCGCGGCAGAACTCTAAACGAAGCCGCCATCATCTGTGACGAGGCCCAAAATACCTCACCGCTACAGATGCTGATGGTGTTGACAAGATTGGGCCATGGTTCGAAAATGATAATAACAGGTGACATAACACAAATTGACAGAGAACCCAGCCAGAAAAGTGGAATGGTCGAGGCAATTGAATTACTGCGCCGCATAAAAGGAATAGGTTTTGTCCGGTTAAGCCAGAGAGATATTGTACGACATCGATTGGTTCAGAATATAGTACAGGCCTACAAAAAAAAGTCAAAGACTGCCGAGCATTAGTATTTATTTGTTGGTATTTAAGCATTGGTTATGGGTTGCCTTTTGCCGAATATTATTTGCCGAGAGCTTTTATATAGGATAAATAAATGGGATTTTTAAGAAAAGCAAGTCCACGTCGAAATCGGGTACGCAAGAGTATAACCGGCGAGCGCTTCTCGCAAATAAGCCGGCTCGCAGACACCGATAGTGTAATTTCGGTCCTTCTTTGGCTGCTTTTTGTTGTTCTCTGTATTTCTGTAATTTCATTCCAGGGCTATCATAAGCTGATACAGACATCTGTAATAGTGGTTCTGATTTGCCTGGCTGCAGCTTTGTATATCTACCATTATCAAGGCCGAATTGTAAAAAACCACGTCAGAGCACTTGTATTGATTGGCTTATTTATTTCATTGTTGGCCACAATCAAACTCGGTGTGTTATTGTCCGGCCATAGCTACTGGGCCACCACTACCACCATCGCGGTAGCTGTGATTTTGACAATTGCCTATAATCAACGTTTTGCGATAGGTATGAGTGTATTCTATTGCCTGTTAGCCTGCCTGGCCATAGGGCCTGTAGTGAGTAATGAACATCAGCTGACGAATATCGACCTGCTTTTGACAATGTTCGCTGCTGTTTTTACCTGCTGTTTCTGTTTGAAAGAAATCCGCACAAGGATGAAGCTGCTCAAAGTCAGTACCCTGGTATCGGTAATGGTGTTTATAACAGCGACTGCCGTGGCTTATTTAGACTTATTAGGCAAGGAACCCGGGACCGCTGAAATTTTTAGCAATGCCGGCAGTCATGCAGGAGCGGCCTTTCTGATGGGCCTGCTTATCCAGAGCCTGCTTCCTCTTATCGAAAAAATCTTCCGAATAGCTACGAGTATGACACTGCTGGACTACAGCG
>CAYSJK010000247.1:0-2967 GCA_964431375.1 uncultured Pirellulales bacterium | reverse complement strand
GTTTTTCGCCTGATGGCCTTTATCTACCTTGAATTTCCCGCAATCCACCAGCCGACCTACCGTCGTCACCGATAGTTCGTCATCGGACATATCAAAGTGAATGCTTTGAAGTGCTTCTTCTATATGAAGCTGTCTCGGCTTACCTGTATCGTCAACTCTGTTAAAGTCAAAGACCCGATATGTAGTATCAGAGGGCGTTTGAATCTCTGCTATCAACAGACCTGCTCCAATACTATGGGCCGTACCGGCTGGCAGGAAATGGCACTGCCCAGCCTCGACAGGCACTTTTACCAGCATTTCAGAAACGCCACCTTTCTTTATCGCTTCTGCAAATTGTTCTTTGCTTACGCCTTTTTTCAGCCCTTTATAAATCACCGCACCCGGCGCCGCGGATATAATATACCAACACTCGGATTTGGGTTCTCCTTTCCCCATACGCCGGCAGGTCTGCTCATCGGGATGAACCTGAACGCTTAAAATATCCTCAGCATCAAGGAACTTAATCAGTAGTGGAAAAGGCCCAGAGAAGTTTTTATCGCCCATTATCTCTTCAGGATATTTTCCAATCACCGAGCCGATTGTCTGTCCAGCCAGCTCGCCGTTTGTGATTATGGACTTATCATCCGGCAAATCGGCTACTTCCCAGCTCTCGCCTATCTTTTCACCTGCAGGTATATCTTTGCCGAAAAACTCTTTCAGCTTCTGGCCACCCCATATACGCTGCTTGTATATTGGTTTAAACTTTAATGGATACACTTTCACGGAGGTCATTTTAACTGCGCTATGCCTTATTGTCTATAGTTGAAGACGAGTTTATTGATGATTGCCGCTAATATCAATTCAATGCCGAGAAACAAGGCAATTGCAGGTCCGACTGAAAAATCAAGGTAATACGCAAATAACAGGCCACTTATAGAGCCCATTATGGTCGCTGTCCAGATAACAATCAACTGTACGCCAAGACGCGAAGAGAAAATGGCTGATATCGTGGCTGGTATTATGAGATATGCAAATACCACGACAACACCACCAATTTGAACAGATAGTGTTATTACAATACCAAGCAACAGATAGAAAATAAAATCCCAAACTATTACCTTAACTCCCTTATTAAGAGCTTGCTGATAACTATTCGAGACGTTAATCAATGGTTTCCGGATAAGATAGAAGTAAAATCCCACCGCAGAAAAAGCAAGTAAACTCACTATCACATCTGTCCAACTTGTCCAAAGAAGACTGCCAGAGAGTATATGCTGAACATGTATATGACCGCCTGGCGCAATACCAACAAGAAAAAGGGCCGCAGCTGCAGCAACGGCATAGGAAATACCGATGATTGCTTCAAGCGAGAGCTGAAAAATTTTGCTTCGTACAAAAGCATAAAATACGGCTGCAAGCAAAACAAAACTTAAGGAGCATAAATACGCGACCAGAGAATCTCCATGTACTTTAAACGCAAGATGAGCAACGATAGAACCCACCGCTGCAATCTGGGCCAGAGCGATATCGATAAAGATAACTTCCCTTTTAAGCACATGTATTCCCAAATAACCGAGAATAGAACTCATCAGGATACAAGCAAGGAAAGGTAAACCTAAAATTTGAATTATTGGTGGCATAGCTCATATCCTTCCTGGCTCGGCAGGCTCGCCTCGCTGACTCGTCGAAGCGTGCACGCCGTGGCCTGACGGCTTATGCAAACAACTTATTGTTAGAAAATAAACACCGAATAAATATGGCGGCAATAAAGAAAACGCCCAGGCACAAAACCAGGCTGGGGCCATACGGCAGATCGAAAAAATAGGATGAGCACAGTCCAATCAAACAAGCTATAAAACCGGCGGTCCATCCTATTATAACAGCTCCAGCCCACTTTTTGGTAAACATCGCTGCAATAGCTGCTGGAATCATCAAAAATGCATACGCCAACAAAACACCTGCAATAGGAACGATTAAAACTGTGATAATACCCTGAGTTGTAAACAGCAGAAAATCCCAGAGTTTCTCATTTTTAATGCCGGAAGGATTTTCTGCCAAACCTATGAATTTCCGGCGGAACTTATAGTGAAACAATAGCAAGATGATATACACAATGGCTGTTACACAAACCAGCGGCCAGCTTACCCACAGCATAGAACCGGCAAGTGTTTTAGTTAGATAAGCTTCGCCGCCACGAAGCTTATCACCCAGCAAAAGTGAGGCAACTAACGCCATAGCATACATAATCCCAATAACCGCCTCGCGTGGTATGGCTTTGTTTTTAGACTTTATTAAGGCCAGCAACAGTGCACCAAATAATACAGCTATCATCGACAATAGATAAGATTGAGCCGTGCCGTATTCTATGCCCAGACCTATTGCAGCAAGAGCACCAAAGGCCGCTAACTGGTCGAGAACAAGGTCTGAAAATATCAAAGTGCGTCTGATTATGTGCAGCCCTATATATGTGTGCAGTATTAAGACCACACCCAATAGAGCTATTTGAACTGAAAAGAATCTTATTATTTCTGTGTTCATAGCATTTGCTTCCTAATCAGTGATTTTTTAGCAAGCCTTTCTTCTCTGCTGCCTTTAAGAGCTTATCGATCCAATAATCAACAAGTTCGAAGTAGTCGTCGATGCCTGAAATTCCGCCAACATATAGAGGAACGATAACAGCTTCGGCGTTTGTTCTATTGGCTACTGTCTTTATCTTTTGTTCATCAAAATAATTTGCCGCAAGGATAATACCGATATTTCTATCCTGCATCATTCCAATCAGATTGGCCACATGCTTTGGGGAAGGCGGTATACCGGGCTTAGGTTCGACGGTCCCGGCTTCCTTCAAACCAAAAAGTTTAAGAAAGTAAATCCAGTTTTTATGATAGGTAACTATCGGTGTACCCCTTAGCGGAAGCATCTTTTTCATCCAGCCACCTAAGTATTCGAGCAAAGGTTTGCCTTCAAACTGCTGCTCTTGCAGGAATG
>CAYSJK010000246.1:0-2971 GCA_964431375.1 uncultured Pirellulales bacterium | reverse complement strand
TCAAAAACGAGCACCGCAAACGGCTTCTGGAGCTGTGCACCGTTATAAATCTCAGATGACAGATACGTCCAATACGGATGGACCTGGCCCCACCTGCGGCCGGGACCTGTAACAACATTCGGTTTATAACCGGAGGGCTTGTATAAGAGCAAAACAACGACGGTAATAACTACCGCCAAATCAATCAGAAGCCAGTAGCGTTTTTTGAATCTTCTTTTTTTGTGTTTTTTCGAATCTGTCTCTGTATTCATATTTCCGTTACTTCGACTACTTCGACAATGCTCAGTACAGGCAAGCTCATTATAAATACTTGCTAAAAAGCGTTTTTTTGATTATAGTGATTCGAACGTTTTATAAAAAGGTTTTTTCAAGCTCGTTTTGTATAGGTTGAGGCTTTTTGAAAGGAGTTAGCTAATGGCAAGTAATTTTGCCGACCGTCTTTGCAACGCCGTAAAGACCAAGAAAACATCTTTAATCGTGGGCTTAGACCCAGTTTATAATCGGCTACCATCGGCGATAATAAGCCATCGGGATATGAATGACGAGTCCGATGCCGCAGCGGCGGTGGATGCAATCTTCGATTTTTGCACCCAGACAATGCGAATCATTGCGCCGATGGTGCCTGCTGTGAAAATAAATGTGGCATTTTTCGAAAAGTATCTCTGGGAGGGGCTGGAAATGTATTATGCATTGATTTCGGAAGGTGACGAGTTAGGGCTGGAAACAATCGGCGATGTCAAACGCGGTGACATCGGCCACACGGCTGAGCTATACGCGGCAGCACATCTGCAAAATCCGGAATTAACCGGCCTTGAAGATACCCTGGCTCCCGATGCAATTACCATCAACGGTTACTTCGGAACAGATTGTATCGAGCCGTTTGCAGATATGGCTGAACAGGAGGGAAAGGGGGTGTTCGTGCTGATTCGCACCAGCAATCCTTCGGCAGGAGCTATTCAGGATTTTTCCGATGCAAGTGGTCAGACGATGTATGAAAAGCTCGCTGAAACAGTCAATGAAATCGCCAGCCAAAGCCAGCGTATCGGCAAGAACGGCTATAGCAATGTAGGAATGGTAGTAGGCGGCACGTCGCCCGAAGTAACAACTAAATTGCGAAAGAAGTATGACAAGATATGGTTTCTCGTGCCCGGCTACGGCTCACAGGGGGCTTCTGCGGCCGACTGTGTGCGATTCTGCAAACCCGACGGCACGGGCGCTTTGATTAACGCATCACGCTCGATAATCTATGCGTATGAAAAGCCAAAATACAAAGAGCAGTTCGGGGATGACTGGAAAAGATGCATCGAGCAGGCGGTAATCGATGCAAAAGTAGATTTAGCAAAAGCGATGCAAATCCTGATATAATACTTCCAAGTCCAGAAAATATTTTGATTTTTATATCATAAAATGGTATAATTCTTGTTAGTAGATAGAGATATCGTTTTACTCGTATTTAATTTTGGAGGAGATATATGAGAACTTTGAAAAGTACCTTATTGAACATCTGCTGCGTTATTATTTGCTTATTGGTATCGCAGGCGCACGGGCAGTATTGCAGTGCTTCATCAGACAATTGCGACTATGAGTATATCAGCGATGTGTACGTGGGGACAATCGAAAATGGCGGGACCGGCTGTAGCGGCTATGGTGATTACACATCAATGTCTACAATAATGGAAGTTGGTGGCAGTTACCTGATAACGGTTACCAACGGTGAGCCCTATTCGGGCGACCAATGCGGCATCTGGGTGGACTGGAATGCGGATGAGGATTTTTTCGACCCTAACGAGGCGATTACCGTGACCGGCAGTCCCGGCTATGGGCCTTACACAGCGATGATTACACCACCTCCGGGTGCGGCTACCGGTGATACACGTATGCGCGTGCGTGTAATGTGGACGGGAATCCTCAGTTCGTGCGGCACTACAACCTATGGTGAAGTTGAAGACTATACTATCAACGTCGCACCCCCAACAACGACATGGCTGGAGCCTATCGCGGATGCGTATGTGAGCTTGGATTATCCGAACACAAATTACGGAACGGAAACGAAGCTAAGAGTCGGCGAGAAAGATTCCGCTGGGTACACAATCTATCTAAAGTTTGACCTTTCGTCGATTCCCCCCGGCCAAGCTATTTTTTCAGCCCAGCTTCATCTTCACGCTTACGAAGTAAGCTATTATGCACCCTCGGTTCTCGCGAAGTTTGTAACCGACGATAGTTGGCAGGAAACGGAGATTACCGGCGCCAATGCCCCCACGTCTTACGGGAGCACTCTTGCGGTTTCAATTGCTCCCGGTGACAACGCTTGGGATGTAACAGTCAATGTGGACCAGTCCTACACAACGGACGGCGTGTACAGTGTGCAACTGGGCTACTTTCTCAGAGATTACGATGAATACTACGCGCATTTCGGCAGCCGCGAGCACCCAACACCCAGCTTTCGACCTTATCTGGAGATAGAGCATGACGTGCCATTCTGCGGCGGCACAGGCACTGCTGATAATCCCTATCAGATATGTACAGGCGAACAGATGAACAACATCGGACGTCTGCCAGCCCGCTGGGACAAGCATTATAAGTTAATGGCCGATATCTCAATGGCAGATTATAGCGGCTCTTCTTATAATAAAATTGGCACCTCTTCTCCTACGAGCCGGCCTTACACACCGTTTAAAGGTGTTTTTAATGGCAACTATCACAGTATCAGCGACTTCTCTTATTTTGCATATTCTTCAAGCGATGATTTGTATATAGGGCTTTTCGGGTATGTTCATGATGGTACTATTAAAAATCTGAAGCTGATTTCTCCTAATATTTATACAAATCATTATTCTCAGAGATTTGTCGGCCCGATAGCCGGTTATATTGAGAGAACAGACATTTTTGGCTGTTCTGTTATCGGAGGCACGGTTGATGGCGAGGACTATGTAGGCGGTCTTATTGGTATTTCCAAAACTAGTAGTCTGTC
>CAYSJK010000245.1:0-2981 GCA_964431375.1 uncultured Pirellulales bacterium | reverse complement strand
GGGAGCTTGCCTGCACTGAGCAGCGTCGAAGTGTCGAAGGATTCCGCGTCTGATAAGTCAGTATCAGTCTATGTCCTAAAAGAGCCGGCAGACTTGGCACAAGTAAGCAGTGCCAAACTGCTTGGCGGCTGAGGACAAAACTTATATCGATGCTTGCATCAGTAAAAAGTTTAGGCCGAAGACGCTATGCTGGCTCTATCTCTGCGTTCTCGGTGTTCTCTGTGGTAAAAAAGAAATTAGTGTCTATTCGTGTTAATTCGTGGCTAAGCTCTTATAATGTCGGTGATTTTCATCAGTCTTGATATATTATCCCTTTCTGCCTCAGCTAATTTGTTTAAATGGCTAACTTTATACGCTAATCCTCTTCACACCATCAACCAATCTCTTCTCACCGAAGTTAATAATAAGTCCTCGTTTAAGCCCAGCCGCTTTCAAGTATGAAATAGTCTGTGACACTACTATATCAGGCATATTTTGCAGAGCTTTAAGTTCTACGACAACTTTATTCTCTACTATTAAATCTATTATTTGACCCTTAATAATGTGCCCCTTGTAAACAGCATCTACGGGAACCTGCCTCTCATATTTAATCCCTCGTAGCCCAAACTCATGGCATAATGCTTCTTCGTAAATAGATTCTAAAAGTCCAGGCCCTAATTCTTTATGTACTTCTACTGATGCTCCAATAATTTTTCCTGTTAAATCATCTCCCACGATTTTTTCTCTCTTATCTCAGTCAGCTTAAAGATAAGTCAGCTTGTCTGACTTTGTAGACGAAGGCAACATTCTATGACAAAGCTGGCTTTGAGAGTAGAATTTGCCAAGGAAACCAAGATGACTGAATCTCTCCGTGTTCTCTGTGTCCTCTGTGGCTAAAATCTTCTCACGCACGAATGATATCAGTTATTTTCATCAATCTGCTGATATTATCTCGTTCTGCTTCAGCCAATTTATCGTAGATAAATCTTATAGTCTGCTGTAGTTCTGGGATAACGACGTGCTCCAATACATTTACCCTCCTTCGCGTCATCTGCAGTTCGGTAGCAAGCAGCCGGGCCTGCTTCTGTTTTTCAGCTAATTCGATTAGGCCGTCAAACGCCCGCTCCAAAGCCAGTAATGCAACATCCATCTCGCCGGAGGTCGTTGCGTAGCCGTAACAGATAATCTCTCCTTCCATCTCTTTCGATAATTTCGGGACCTTTACATTCATTATGCGGGCAAAATCGACGGCCAGACTGAATTTCTTGGTAGGTACTTCCAATGCCGCCTTTACATCTTCCGGCTCCATCGACGCATGGGCCAGCATAAATCTTCTGCAGGTCTCTAACAGCTCTTTTTCAACCTTTTCGCGTAAAGGCCGAATCTGCTTGGCTATTATAATCAATTGGCGGGATAGCTCATCGCGCTTATCGCTCAAAAGACGATGACCTCTGCTGGCAAGCGCTACTCGCTTCCTCAGCCGAAGCAGCTCCATCCGCGTAGCATTAACTGTAGTCAGCACAAGTAGTTTCTCCTGTAATTTCTAAATCCTAATATCTAATTTCTAAACAAATTCAAAGCACTAATTTCAAATTTTTCAAACTGTTTTGGTCATTCAAATTTTGGTAATTAGATATTGTTTAGGATTTAGGATTTCGTGTTTCGGATTTCCCTCTAAAACGTGGCATATATTTCTCAATCAGTTTGATATCTATTCGTTTCAGTTCGACGTTTTCGAACATACTCAGCAGCTCCCAGCCGAGGTCCAGCGTCTCTTCGACGGTACGGTTCTCGTAGTAGTCCTGCGAGACGTATCTTTGCTCGAATTGTTTGGCGAACTGCATATACTTTTTATCTTCATCCGACAGTGCCGCTTCGCCCATAATCGTTGCTAATTCTTCCATCTCTTTTCCGCGTGCGTAGGCTGCATAAAGCTGGTTATACAGGTCTGCGTGGTCTTCGCGGGTCTTTCCTTCGCCGATACCTTTATCTTTGAGCCGCGACAGCGACGGCAGAACATCGACCGGCGGGGCGATACTCTTTCTATGCAGGGGGCGGGAGAGAATTATTTGTCCTTCGGTGATATATCCGGTCAGGTCCGGCACCGGGTGGGTCTTATCGTCTTCCGGCATTGTCAGGACGGGAACCATTGTAATCGAGCCCTTTTTGCCCTTGATTCTGCCGGCCCTTTCGTACACGGTCGCCAGGTCCGTATACAAATACCCGGGATAACCTCTACGCCCCGGCACCTCTTTGCGGGCGGCGCTAATCTCGCGAAGGGCCTCGCAGTAGTTGGTCATATCATTGAGGATTACCAGCACGTGCATATCCATCTCGAACGCCAGATATTCCGCCGCGGTAAGTGCAAAGCGGGGAGCGGCGATTCGTTCGATGGCCGGGTCGTTGGCAAGATTGATGAACATAACGGCTCGGGAAATGGCGCCGGTCTGGTGGAGGTCGTCGATGAAGAACTGGGCGGCTTCGAAGGTTATGCCCATCGCGGCAAAAACGACGGCGAACTGCTCGGATTTGGCGAGGACGGTTGCCTGACGGGCGAGCTGGGCGGTCAATTGGTCGTGGGGCAGGCCAGAGCCGGAAAAGATGGGCAGCTTCTGGCCTCGAACGAGTGGGTTCAGGCCGTCAATCGTCGATATGCCGGTCTGGATGAATTCATTGGGATAATCGCGGGCATAGGGGTTTATGGGTTTGCCATTAATATCCAGACGCTTTTCCGGGATGATGGCGGGGCCATCGTCCTTCGGCTCGCCGAGGCCGGTAAAGACGCGGCCTAACAGGTCCGGCGAGACGCCCAGCTCCAAGGGTCTGGCCAGGAACCTGACCGTGCTCTTATTGACGTCAATGCCGCGAGTGCCCTCGAAGACCTGAACCAAGACCTTGTCGTTCTCGACCTGCAGAATCTGGCCGTGACGGATTGAGCCGTCGCCCAGCTCGATATCGACGATGTGGCCGTACTTGGCCTCGTCAACCATCTCGACCAGCAT
>CAYSJK010000244.1:0-3004 GCA_964431375.1 uncultured Pirellulales bacterium | reverse complement strand
CTAGTGACCTATCGTAATTAAATGTAACAAATGATATGTTGTTATTGCCAAACTGCGTATAATCTTCTTTGTTTACAAGGTCATCTGTCAATTTTTGAAATAGGTATGAATACCAGTCTTGACTACTATTTCGCATACTTTCTCTGAACAAACTGGTTTGCTCAGCGGCAAAAATCCTAAGAATAATAGCCCATTTTCCAATTGATTTGAACTCAGGATTTCGGGCTAAAAACAAATCTATAGACTTTATACTGGATTTGCGGAATATTTCCACAAATCGCTCAGCGTTATATTTTTCAGTAGCAGCAAATAGTCTTCTGTCTCTTTCCCCTTGTGCATTGAAATATCCTTCGATGTCATTGACGAATTGAGAACAAATTTGTTGACGCAATTCCCACCCAGTTGGATAGCCGTAGGGACAACTAGCTCCAGCACCCAAAATAAAAACAGTTTTCTCTTTAATCATCCTTATTCTCTGTTGTTAGTCCTTGCCTGTCTTGAAGTATATGTGGCGAGTATTATCCCCCCAATTCTCACCAAAGACAAGCCAATTTTCGTCGCTTCCGCCTTCGCCGAGGCTACGGCTCGCTTCGCCGTTACGAGTGTTTTTCGTGTCTAAAAACAATCAGTGCAAACTTGTGCCATAGTTATTCGAGTAATGTGTTGTTAATAAATCCGTATTTTTAGGCCAATAGCTCCATTTTTGCATTTTTTTATTATTATTGTTATATTTTCATTGAACAAACAGGTGTAGTTTGGTATAATACTAACATGTACTCCGGTAGTACATGTTCGCGGAGCTCCGCACGTCTTTCGGAAGAGCTGTTCCAAGCCAATAACCAGTTACCAATAACCAGTAACCAGTTACCAGTTACCAAAAACAAGGAGCAGGGTCATTAAAGTAGATTTCTCAGTAACGATTCCCGACCTGATAGCAAGCCCGTTCGTTTGGCTCGTTCTGAGGTATCGCCTCCTGCGTTACGGCTACAGTTATCGCCTAATCCGGCTGGGCAGGGGGGTCTACACCAAGGTCGACCAGGCCGATTACGAATGGCTAAGCAAATATGACTGGCATTTATATATAAAGTACAGGAATAGATACGCTGTCCATATAGACCCTGAAAAGAATATATTTGTCCGTATGCATCGAGAGATAATGAATCCGCCCAAGGGTATGGTCGTTGACCATATAAACTGTGACGGCCTTGATAACAGACGGGCAAATCTCCGGCTGGCCACTCGTCAGCAGAACAAGTGCAATACAAGGCCGAGTTCAACCGGTGCTACATCGAAATACAAGGGAGTCTTTTGGGGCAAGGACAGAAAGAAATGGCGTTCAAGAGTAACCTTTAAGGGCAAAATGGTGGACCTTGGCTCATTCGACAGTGAAATCGAGGCAGCCAAAGCCCGCGACGCCGTAGCGAAGAAGTATCACGGCCAATTCGCCTGGCTCAATTTCCCAAACGATTAGTCGTTAGTCGATGGAAGAATGAAAAATCACGAATTACGGCCATCTTTATTTATTAATTAAGTTGTTGTCAAAGTGGTTCTCCCGTGCTAAAATCCCGGTTATGAGAAAAAGTGGGTATATACTTGTTTTTCTGGCAATTTCTGTTTTGTTTGCTTCATTTTCATTTGGGAAATTAAGCCACGAAGACATCCCCGCTTTCGCGGGGACAAGCTTGCCCCTGCGAAGGCAGGGGGCACAAAGAGAAAAATTATATAAAGAAAAAACTTCGAGTCTTGGTGCCTTTGTGGCAAAAGCGGAACCTGATTTGACCACTCGCCGTGCTGGCGCACTGTCGCAGCAGGTACCCGAATCTAATGATGTAAAAGCAGCGGTGATTGTCTGCAAGGGTCTTATTGACAATGGTCTTTATAAATCCATCCAGCGCAGGACCCAGATGGCACTGGATGAAGGCGCAGAATATCTGATTTACGAAATAGGCACTTATGGCGGACTTCTTAAGTCCGGTGATGATATAGCCAAGTATTTCATTCTTGACGTCGGCAAGAGGGCCCATACCGTTGCATATATAACGACCGAGGCGATATCAGCAGGTGCTATGATAAGCGTCTCCTGCCAGGACATCATAATGCTGGAGAATACTACGATAGGGGACTGCGCTCCGATTATGCTTGGCGGCAAGCTCGAAGGCGTGGAGCGTGAAAAAACGGAAAGTTTCACTCGTGCCGCCTTCGACAGGGCAGCGGAGGCAAACGGCTATCCCCGGGCGCTGCTAAGGGCGATGGTAACAATGCGAATCGAAGTCTATCGTGTAAAAAATGCAAAGACGGGTGAGTACGAGTTTTTCGAAGGTCTGCGGCTGCCGGAGGATGCAAACGAATATGATTTGGAAAACAAGAAATTAGTAGTTACGGGCGAGGAGCTGTTAACGCTTACCGCTACCGATGCCGTTGAATACGGGATAGCAAGGGCTCAGGTCAGGGATTTGGCGGGAGCACTTGAGTTTTTGGCTGAGCGTGATGGTGTAACCTTCGCCAGCGAAACCATGCTCCTGGAGACAAGCTGGTCGGAAGAAATGGTGCGCTGGCTGAATTCGCCGGCGGTTATGGCGGTACTTGTTATGCTCGCCCTTTTGGGCGTCTATATTGAATTTAATACGCCGGGTGTCGGCCTGCCGGGATTGGTTGCGGTAATATGTTTTACAATCATCATTAGTAGCAAGTATCTGCATGGCATGGCGAACTGGGTAGAAGTGGCATTGTTTGTTATCGGGATACTACTGTTAATGGTCGAAATCTTTGTTTTACCCGGTTTTGGAATCGCGGGTTTTGCAGGGATATTGTGTATATTTGTAGGTTTGTTCGGGATGTTAGTTAAAAATCCGCCGGATAAGCTGCCCTGGCCAGAGGATGTACCTGCGTGGAACGACTTTACGTGGGGAGTTGTGGGGCTGGCATCGGGCTTTTTGGGATTTGTTGTTCTGGCGTGGATTTTGACGAAATACCTGCCTAAATTTCAATTCCTAAGCGGGCTTAT
>CAYSJK010000243.1:0-3031 GCA_964431375.1 uncultured Pirellulales bacterium | reverse complement strand
CAGAAAAAACCCTTGGCAGCCTGAAAAATCTACCTACAAACATGAAGTGCACCCCCACACGGATGGCGGGTAAAAAATCGAGTGTCTTTTTGGATGAAAGCTGATATAATTCAAGTTTCAAGCTCTTTTTGAAAAAGGAACGATTTATGACTGATAATGCCAAATCATCTGAACGACAAAGGGACGAAGCAACTCTTGAACTTCTCAAAAAGCTCAGGAAAGGGCTCATCTCAGGCGATATTTCAACTGCGAGACTGGCGGCTTTCGACTTGGCGCGGAAGCAAGAGGACGGGTTAGCTATACTCAAAGAGGCATTATTCGGTAAGTATTCGAGGACAGCTAAAAAGGCGGCTGCCTACGGCTTAAGGAGTATGAAGGGCAGAATGCGGAAGATGGCTTTGGAAGTTCACGAGCAGGGACTAAAACATCGTGACCGTACTACCAAAGCTGTGTGTATTAAGTCTATATCTCTGATGAAAGGTCAGGTTTCAGGAAAAGGATAAGAAATACAAATACAGAAGACCGCAGACAATAGAAGGCAGACGGCGGAGGACGGACCCACGCACCAATTAGACGTGAGCTTAAGCTCAATTGGTGCGGGGCAAGCGAGGGAGGAGGTACGACCCGGCTTTACCTATGGCTTCAGACTTCGGCAAAGCCTGCGCCCAGACAAGACGTCGAGGCGAGAATCCTAAAAAAATTTGAATTTTCGAAGTTAGGATTAGATGTTATCCTGCTTTTGCAGGGTTTCGAGCTCAGTTTTGAAACGCAGCTTGTGCCTGACCTCCTCTTGCGCCAGATTTAAGAGTATTTCCTTCGATTCCTGATTGGTAACCTGTCCTATCAAATCAACGTATGTCCGAAATGAGACCTCTTCTTTTTCCATACCTAAAAGAAGGGCGTCCCTGAGGTCCATATCGAGCTTCGAAGTGGAATTTGACAATACGTAGATGTTCCTTGGCCCGGGCAGCTCCTGGTCAATCGGGACCGTGTGACCGAGCTTCATCATTTCCAACTCAAGAGTGCTTTTATGCTGGAGCTCCTCTTCGGCCAGCTTTTCAAAGAGGTTTCGTATGGCTTTGCTTGCTACTCGCTCAGCCATCGCCATAAGAAAGTGATAGGCTTCGACCTCTCTGGATACCGCCAATTCCAGAATTTCAATGTCGGCTTCTACGGCCAAATTGGACCTCTTGAAAAAGTCGTTAGCAATTAGTATCTCACAAATAAAATACGCCGATGGCAGTCAAGGGCCTGTTAGTTAATGGCTAATTAATCTTTCTCCCGGCTGTTGAGCTCCGCAGCTTCTTTTTAATTATATCTATTACAGATTGAGAGAAAAGGAAATTTCCATATTTTTATTTTATTACGGAAGTAAGGACTGTGTGTGGGGGGGACTGAAATCCTTGACAATTTGGGGTGGATTTGGTAATTAAATGGATAGGATAGACGCAAAGGTTTTATTCAAAGGAAAATTCGAAAAGGGGCAATTATATGATGAGAGCTTTTATAGAGACTATGTTTGTTCGAGCAATTTTATTATTCATTATTCTTGGCTCAATCGGGGAAGTTTATGCAGCTACTCCATGGTTACATGTGGATGGCAATAGAGTCAAAGACCCTGACGGAAATGTAGTCGTGCTGAGAGGCGTAGATACGATTGATATAGGCGCTATAGAAGTGTATTACGGCGGTGTAATCAATATGATTGACCGGCTAACAGATAAGAGCGATGCTCAGGGGAATTCGCCGGGCTGGTATCCAAGGGTCATCCGGCTGGCGGTATATCCTGCTGACGAGAAGGCTTTTACAAGCCCATTTACGTTCAGGCCCGGCAGTGATAATTACTATAATATACTTCTGCGGCCGGTTGTTGATTATTGCGTGTTAAAGGACCTTTATGTAATTATAGACTTGCACTATATCGATAATACATACGAGCACGTTGCGACGACAAGCGAGTTCTGGGAGTATATGGCCCAGAGATTTGCAAACGACAGCCATGTCATATTCGAATTTTTCAACGAGCCGCTCAATAGAAAGGGTTCAGATATAATCCGCTGGCTGAGTGTCAGGAAAGATATGCAAACATGGGTCGATATTGTACGCAGGTATGCGCCTAAAAATCTTATACTTGTGGCTGGTGCGAATTACTCTCAAATTATTGGGCCGGCAGCTACATATCCGGTGAGCGACCCGGTGGGCGGAAATAATATAGCTTATGTTTCACATATCTACCCCGGCCATTGGCAAAGCGGGTCGTGGTATAAGAGAAATATTATAAAATGTGCCGCTGTCTATCCCGTCTTTATGAGCGAATGGGGGTTCAGCGAAGACTCAAATAATAAGCAGCTTCGCGGTACGATTACTGATTATGGTCAGACGTTGATTGACTTCGTTGAAGAACATAAAATGAGCAGCACTGCCTGGATAGCCAGTTATGACTGGGAACCACCAATGTTTTATATGGACTGGTCGCTTCGCGTTGGTGAAGGACAAATGGGAGGTTTTGTAAAGGACATGCTTTACTTGAGGAGGAATGATGACCAGCCGTACGGGCTTGAACAAGCACCGTGATGTAGTATCGTTTGGGCAGTTGACCGCGCAAGTGAAGCTGAAAAAACTCTATGTAAAATGTGGGGCTAAGTATGTCTGAACACAGGAGATTAGAATGAACAGATTAACAATTTTAGTAATCAGTATTGCTTTAATAACAGTTTTTGTATCGGCGGACTTGTACGGGGAATCTGGCGGTGACTGGTGGCCAATGTGGCGCGGGCCTGATGCGAGAGGTGCAGCTAAAAAAGGTAATCCTCCTGTTACGTGGAGCGAGACGGAAAATATAAAATGGAAGGTCGAGGTTCCGGGAGAGAGCCTGTCGTCGCCGGTTATATGGTTATATGGGAAGACAAGATATTTTTTCTGACGGCGATTGAGACGGATAAGAAGGTCGAGGCAGACCCAAATACCGAACCACAACAACAGAGGCCTGCGCAAGGAAGAGGCGGCAGGGGCCGGGGGCCGATGAGCGTGG
>CAYSJK010000242.1:0-3077 GCA_964431375.1 uncultured Pirellulales bacterium | reverse complement strand
ACTACCGCTTCGTCTCTGCTGGCAATATATGTCTTGGCGTCTTTGAATCTATCGAAGATTCTGCCTTCAGCAGTGGATATGGCAGCCGAACGCATCAATTGCTTTGCAAATGCCTTATCCGCTTCGAGTCGTGCTGCCTCTTTGCTTGGCCCAAATGCTTTCATCCCCGCTGCTTCAAAAACATCAACAATACCTGCTGCCAGCGGGTCTTCCGGCCCGACTACCACAAGCCCTATGGTTTTCTGCTTTGCAAAGTCCAGGAGCTTGTCAATATCGGTGGCGCCGATAGGGATATTCTCTCCACACTTAGCTGTACCTGCGTTACCAGGTGCGATATAGAGTTTGCTCAGGTTTTTTGATTGAGCCAGTTTCCAGGCGATTGAGTGCTCCCGCCCACCACTGCCGATTAAAAGTACGTTCATCCCGTTAGACATTTTTTATCCCATTTTGTAATCTCTCCCGTTAGAGATACCCATCTTGGGAATGTCTAACGGGATTCATCCGCCAATCTCCGTTTACTCCATTATTTACCATCCTGTATTGATTGTTAAGTTATTGAAATTCGCATCAGAAGGCAAGAAAAAAAGGTTACTCAAACAAATTCGTGAGCCGTGGTTTTACAGGTATGTACTACATATAAAAGACAAATCCAAGACAGCTAAAGCGCCTATGTGTTTACTAATTTTTGATTGAGCCGCCGTAGATAAACCGCATCTGGCCAACATTAGGGATAATTCCGAAAGGATCCAAAGTAAAGATTTTGAAGCCCTGTGGCCAATAAACAAACAGCGCCTTGCCCACCAGATAATCACGCGGGACAATACCAGCACGATAATATAACCCTTTATTTGCCACTCCTTTCCTGTCCCACCATCTGCCATCCAGGCTGTTCGGACTGTTGTCACCTAATACAAAAAACTCGTCTTCTCCCAGCTTAAAAGGTTTACCAATAGCATTACCCTGTTCGCCATGGTCAGAAAAGGTTTTTGAAGTATAATGAATATCCCTGAAAATCGCTATGCGTGATAGTGTCAATCTGCCTGCACCGAATATCTTCACCTGTGGTTCAATTTCGGTTTTTCTCTCTCCACAGGCATTTGGGTCACGGCCTAAATCGAACATTAATTTTTCGCCGCCAAATTGAAAAGCCAATTGATTGTCAACGTTGGAAAACTCGACCAGAGCAGGCCTATTTATAGATAGTGGTTCGATTGACTTACGATTTAATTCTGTTCTTTTCCCATCTTTCTCAATTTTTGCGATGACCATTTCACCTGCGAAATCGACCCATGCCTGATAATGAGTCTCATATTTGCTGAGTTCTGCACCTATTCGGCCCCGGGGCTGCTCTGAATCAGCGTAGAAACGCACCTTCAGGTCACTGCAATATGGCAAATATTTGTATTCTTGAACCTCGTCGTAAGCATAGGTCGCCCTGAAATCATTGCCAACTGACGTATCATAAAAAAATGAATGGACTTTATCGGCAGGGCTGTCCAGATAGAATAGGGTAGGTTTATCTTCACTATCGATTATCCATTTTGAATCTGCAACCTTCTTGAACGGCTGCTCCCAAAAATGGCCGTTAAAACCCAAACGAGTTAAGGGTTTTCTGGGTTGAACCGCCTGATAGTCATTATTATAAACGGGCATCCACAATTCTTCCTGAACCTTAGGGGGCTTTCGGCTGATTTGTCCATTGATATAAACATCGCCATCAATTATTTCTACAGCTTCTCCTGGTCGTCCGACCAATCGTTTGATGTAATTTATGTAAGGTTTGTCAGGATTCTTGAACACTATGACATCCCAGCGCTTGGGTTCGACAAACTGGTAGATACACTTCAGAACAAGTATCCTATCGCCATTTGCTACCGGCATTATGCCGCCGGTCGCTTGATAGTGGCCACAATTAGGGCAGCGAGATGGATATGTCTTACCAAGATTCCCATGCGGTGGTATATAATCTTCATTCCGGACCCCAAAACGTTGCGGAATAAAACCATAGTCATATTTATATCCACATTGCGGACAGCGCAGCCGAAAGTGGGCACCTTTAAGTGTATCGGCCATACTACCGGTAGGAATACGGAATGCCTCCATTATAAAAGCCCTGAAGACAAAGGCTAATATAAAAGCGATTATCAGCCATTCAAAGGTGTTTGCAACTTCAGTTGCTCTATCCTTCCGTTTATGAGCGGCCCCATCAGAGCCGTTTTTCTCAGTTTTACTTCCAAACATAGATGTTATTCCTATAACTATACAAGCTCAGTATTACCCGAATACGCATAGAATCTTAATTATCCTGATAAATCCCTCTCTGGTCAACACTATTTGTCTGGAGGTCGGCAATTTCCTCAGTTTTGCCATTGATGACCGTTCTGGCCATTTAATCGTTGCCTGCCTGCCCTCCGCTTGCCTCGGCGTCTTTTCTGGGCGTTAGTCCCTTAGGGACGAAGCCTGAAGCCGAAGGCGAAGCCTGGGTCATTCCTGTGTAACCTGTCCTGCCTGCCGCGGCGTAGTTTTACGAAGACGTAAGTGAAGAATCTGTTTTAACCACGGATTACGAGGAGAAAAGGTGATTATGACAGGAGGAGAAAACCCGCAAAGGAGTGACTTCGTTGGCTGATTGCAGCGAAAGGAGGCGGTCTATGACAAAAATATTGTGATGAGAGCTTTGCAATCCATAAAACAAGAAGAAAAACTAATGCAAAAAGGAGAAAAACAATGCGAAAAATAATACCTAAAATTGCGATTCTGATGGTCGAGGGTACTATAGTTCCAGAACCGGCAACGGTATTACTTTTAGGTCTTGGAACGCTTGGAGTGCGAGCTGGTTAAGGCGAGATTTTACTTGACAGAATAAGGCATTTAGCTATAATAAGATAAGTAAGGAGCGGCCCAAAAAATTAAAATTTAATTTTGAGGAGGTAATGATGAAAACGAAAGTAAAAAGGACAATTTATGGCTTAGCCATTCTGGCGGTGGTAATTTTGCTCAAGGCGAGTGTGTTGCAGGCAGCAGCGGTATACTTTGATACCGTGGACCCGATTGTGATGCCCGGAGAAACAATTTAT
>CAYSJK010000241.1:0-3144 GCA_964431375.1 uncultured Pirellulales bacterium | reverse complement strand
CTACCAGGCCGAGCTTGCTAAATTCTACGTCCTTCTGCAAAAGAGCCACCGTCCCGACGACGATGTCAATCTCTCCCTGCTTTATCTGGTTCAAAAGCTGCGTCCTTTTTTTGCCGGTCAGTCCCCGCGTCAGCAGAACTCTCGTTACTTTGCTTTTCCTCAAATATCTTTCGATGCTTACAAAATGCTGCCCAGCTAAAATCTCTGTTGGCGCCATAATCGCTACCTGTGTTTTGTTGGCAACGGCCAGCAAGGTCGCATAAAGCGCAACCACTGTCTTGCCCGACCCCACGTCACCCTGCAACAGCCGATTCATCGGTTTGGTGTCACCCATATCCTTGGTAATCTCAGCTATTGCGTTGTCCTGGTCTTCGGTAAGCAAAAATGGAAACCGCTTCCTAATACGGCTGTCGATTTCGTCGTTGCAAAACATCGCCGTAGCCGATGAATAATGCTGATTTCTATATCGCCGAAGTGCCAATCCAAGCTGCATTAAAAAAAGTTCATCATATTTTAATCTGCGCTTCGCCTGGGCCAGTTTCTCCTCGTCCGGCGGCAAATGTATCCAGCTAAAGGCGTTCTTTCTACTGACTAAACTCGCTTTTTTCAGGAATCCATCGTCATAAAATTCACCTATAAGCTCATCTACATTATCAAGTACGGGCCTGATTATCCTCTTGATTTGCCTGCTGCTCAATCCGGCACCGGCTGTATATACTCCGCCGCTAAAATACTCATCCAGCCCTTCTGAAGGGCGGGACTCATCCGGCCTGGTAGTTTTCTCATCGACTACCAGAAATTTCGGATTAGTCATTTGCAGCTGATGCTTGTATAAGCTGACCTTGCCGGATGCAATTATTACATTGCCGGGCTTTAACTGCTCGCGAAGGTATCCTCCGTGAAACCATACAATCCTGCATACACCCGTATCGTCGCTTAGTATTGCCTCGAATATCGGCGGCTTACCATAGCTTTGGTAATCTGTTGACTCTACCAGGCCGACAACGGTAGCGGTTTGCTCGGGCTGAATCCGATTTATCTTTATGGCCTTCGGTGCAAAGACCCAGTCGCGAGGAAAGTACTCCAACAAATCCCCGACAGTATGCACTTCCAATTTCTCAAAAGACTTGGCCCTTGCCGGACCGACACCCTTAAGATACTGTACCGGCATCGATAACGTAATTTCGAGTCTGGAATTTTGAACCTCGGAATTCAAGTCCTGCTACTCCTCAAAACCATATTTTCCTAATAATGGAACAAATCGTACTCCACAGATTCGTCTTTCAATCAGTTTGTCTGCTCTTTTCTCACAGACAACCAGCCCCTGCACCCCTTCGTAGCCGACCGGCCCGGCTATAAAGCCGCCATCGGCAAGCTGTTTTACAAGCGGCTCCGGCATTTTAGGAACACCTGCGGTAATCATAATCCTGTCAAAGCACCCCGAAGGCGGCAATCGTTGTTCCGGCCAGCCGCAACTGCCGTCACCAACATAGAATTCAACGTTTTTGATGCCTAACCTGTTTATCACTGCTTGTGCCGGCTCCGACAGCTCACTGAATCTTTCTATCGTATAGACTTTTTTCGCAAGCTTACTCAAAACTGCGGTCTGATATCCGCTGCCGGTCCCAATCTCCAAAACCTCACAATCGCTATCGACCTGCAGCTCCTGAGTCATCAACGCAACGATATACGGCTGAGAAATGGTTTGGTCCATCCCAATAGGCAGCGGGCCGTCGGAATAAGTCTGCGACTGGTGAGATTGCGGCACAAATTCTTCCCTCGGAATCTCCATCATTACCGCCAATACACGAGGGTCAACTATATCTCTGCCTTTTAAGTGCCATTTGAGCATCCGTTCTTTGGCCAATGCAAATATATCTTTGTCTTGCCTGCCGCTCATAGCTTAATAATCGCTTTTTAGTTAAGGATTTGCAAATCAATTTTTGCCGGGATTAAATCCTTGCTCTTGGACTAATAAACGATAAAATTCTATACAAGTGTAGTAAATAAATAAATTTCAAAAAGTTTCTGGGAGACTGAAAATGAAAACTAAAAAGCTTCTATTTTATCTGTTAGCAGCCCTTTTGGGCGGCTGTGTTCCTGTTATGTCACTGCATCCGCTCTACACCGAAAAAGACCTGGTGTTCGAAGAAAAACTGCTCGGTAGCTGGATAGATGACTCCAACAACATCTGGGAATTCAAGGACCCCAACGAACAGAAAAAAATGTGCAAACTTATTTTTACCGATGATGATGATGGCCAAAAAGGCTCTTTCGATATAAGGTTGACAAAGCTGGACAAAAAACTTTTCCTGGACGTTATCCCGAATCAGTTTCCATTCGAGGAAGAGGGGCAACAGCATTCTTTTATCGAGGACCAGATCGAGTTAACGGTGAAGGTATCGCCAAAGTGGGCCTACAACACGTTTTTCTTCGTCCCTTTTCATTCATTCATAAAGATTAACTTATTTGAACCGCAACAAATAAAGATGCAAATAACAGACGACGAGGAAATGACAAAACTGCTTGAGGAAGACCCAAACGCGATAGAACATATATCAGTCGAAGATAGATTTGTTTTGACGGCCTCAACCGAAGAGCTTCAGGCGTTTGTCCTCAAATATGCCGGCGACAGCAGGGTATTTACCGAGGAAGCCGTCTTGAGCCGCCAAAAAACCAAAGGCACTAATAAGCCCTAATATAGTCTAAAAAGGCAATAGATAAAGGTAACAATTTTTATGGCTACTCAGCCAGAGCCCAGACGCTATCTGGTAAATATCGATTCTATCTCCACGCACCAGCTCTTTACCGATTGTCTGGTTATTGGGGCAGGGGTCGCAGGCCTTCGTGCAGCCATCGAAGCAGCCGAGCAGCAAAATGTCATTGTTGTTTGTAAGCAAACCCTTGAAGATAGTAATACCTACAATGCTCAGGGCGGTATTGCCTCGGTACTTGATAAATTGGATACCTTTGATTCACACATAGCCGATACGCTCAATACCGGCTGTGGGATATGTGATGAAAGCATAGTGGGGCTGATTGTTCGCCGGGGTCCGCAGCTCGTAGAGCAGTTGCTTGACTGGGGTGCTGAATTTGACCTGGTTGACGGACATATTGCAGCTACCCTCGAAGGTGGACACTCCT
>CAYSJK010000240.1:0-3145 GCA_964431375.1 uncultured Pirellulales bacterium | reverse complement strand
GCCGCCCCTCCATCTGCCTGCCCATCGGTGAGACCTCCACCCCCACCCTTAATCCCTTCCGCCGCTCCACCTCCCGATTTCCCAGAACCGCCGCTGGATAAGTCCGTGGTGAAAACAGCCGGTATAAGCCAGTACTCTTTTTCTTTGAATTTGCGGATTTCCCTCTCTCTTTGGACAATTATCTTCACCGCCACCGACTGCACCCTGCCTGCCGACAGCCCCCGGGCGACCTTTTTCCACAGTAGCGGGCTTATCTGGTAGCCGACGATTCTGTCGAGTATCCGCCTTGCCTGCTGCGCCATAACTTTGTCGATATCGATTCTGCCCGGCTCGGCGAAGGCATCTTTTATAGCCGATTTGGTTATCGCATTGAATATTACCCGGTACGTCTTCTCCTGCGGCACACCGAGAAGCTGCGAAAGATGCCATGCAATCGCCTCCCCTTCCCGGTCTAAATCCGTGGCGAGGTAGAGTTTATCGCAATTTTTTGCCGATGCCTTGAGGGAGGTTATAGTGCGTTTTTTGCCTGACATTATTTCGTAGGTCGGCTCAAAATTATTTTCTATATCGACGCCGAAATTCTTCGGCGGCAAATCCCGCACATGCCCCATCGATGACTTGACTTCAAATCCTGAGCCGAGATATTTATTTATCGTGCGTGCCTTGGCAGGCGATTCGACTACTACGAGCGATTTTGTTTTTGGTGAACTCGATTTTGCCATATTTCCGCCACGGTCTGTGTGGTTGACAAAAAATCCCAATATCAGGGCTTGATGCTTAAAAGGATATTGAAAATCAAGTTATTACGAAACCCTTATCGGCGATTTTCGCGAAAATATTTAGCGGACTTGGCCACACCTTACGGCGAAATGAACTGTATATGAGCGGCTGCAGGCAATAATTGCCTGCAACGACTTTCTCAATAAAACCACTTTTTTCTTTGTTAATAAGGTGACGGACTTGGCGTATACCCCAGGCCTCCCCAGACAGCTCTCTGCATCTTGTGCAAATCTGTATTACCACTGCCCCATGAAGTGTTATCCCGGTGTTCATCATAGGTAGTTTCAGGGGTACGCGAGTCGCGCCATTTCCAGAATTCACTGTGTCCATCAGCGAAAGAAAAGGTCACTCCTTTGGCGTGCAGCTTAGGCGGTGAGTCAAACCATGCTTCTATTGAATAATTAATGCCCCAGGTTCCTGTGGATACCGGGCTTTCACCAAGAAAGACCATCCTTTCAGATGTTCTGTGAACCTGATTTATATTTGTAATTTTCAGGTCGGGAGTAAACGTATCCCATTTACAATAACCGTTCATCGAATCGACTATGGTGTATGTCAGATACTCATCCTTCCTGCTGTTCGGGCACTTGTAAAGTTTCGCGTTTTTACAATATTTCCAAAGTGTTCCCTTTTTGAACCCGTTGTACCAGTCATCCTTGTCAGGATCGCCGCTGAGTGGTACCATAGGTGTATCATACCATTCCGTCCAACACGGCCCGTAAGCAGGACTAGCTCGCCAGGACCACCATACGTCACTGTAAGGTATCCTTCCGTCATTGTCATTTGTACACAAAATCCATGCCAGTGTCAGCTGCTTCAGATTACTCAGGCAAACAGCACGGTTGCCTTGTTCCTTCGCCGCCCTTAGAGCCGGCATTAATATTGCCATTAATACCGCAATAATAGCAATTACCACTAAAAGCTCTATTAAAGTGAAACCTCCTCGTTTATACACGGTAGTACTCCTTCGTTTAATAAAATGCTTATCTAACTGTATGTAAGATGCCAAAAACCTGTTTTGTGTTCCATTATTTTTCACTTTTTGTGTTGTTTAAACCCCTTCTGTAAACGATGCGAAAACATATTATACATAAAACCTGTCTTTGTTGCAATACAAGTTTTAAATTTAGTGCTTTTTTCATAACCTTCACTCCAATAAATCCTTGCAAATTCAGAAGATATGATAAATTTGACCGACTTTTAAGGTGCTGACAAAAATCACCTGCTGCCCTATTGCTCCGCCCCTATGAGCTGTCCAAGAAAATGTTTTAGCTGCCGGATAGCATTTCCTCGATGAGAGATTGCATTTTTTTCTTCGTGGGTTAATTGAGCGACGGTTTTATTCAAGCTCGGCACAAAGAAAATCGGGTCATAGCCGAATCCATTACTGCCGATTTCTTTATCAGCAATAATGCCTTCGAGCGTCCCTTCGGTTTCAGCTAAGACTTTTTCGGGGCTTGCCCCTTCGACACTTCGACAAGGCTCAGTGCAGGCAGGCTCCCCGCTTCGCCCCAAAAAGGGCTTCGCAGGGCAGGCAGGACAGGCAAGACACAAACAGCACACAAATCTGGCTGTTCTTTTCTCTTTTGGTACACCCTCAAGCAGCTTCAGAACCTTGGCCATATTCTTATGGTCGAGGAGTGTTCTATTTCGACCCGCTCCATTACTGTCGCGGCTCTGTTCACTGCTGAATCGAGCACTATGTACTCCGGGGGCGCCATCGAGAGCATCGATTACCAGACCTGAGTCATCGGCTATTGTCCATAGGCCGGTTTGCCTGGCGTAGCCAACGGCTTTTTTGCGGGCATTTTCCGCAAAGGTTTCGCCGTCCTCCTCAATTTCTCCTATGTCACTAAAATCCGACAGGCCGAGCCACTCGACACCAAAATCCAGCATAGCCCGAATTTCAGCGATTTTGCCAGGATTAGTAGTTGCAACGAGAATTTTTTTTATTTTTTTCACCACAGAGACACAGAGAAATACTGAGTTATAAAACGAATCTTTTTATGCCTTGCTTCAAAAGAGAAACATTGAAATTTATCAGAAGGCCAGTACTTATTTTGGCCAGTTTCATATATGTCAAAAGCTGGGCTTCGCGAATAGGCAGAATCGCTTCAACGGATTTTAATTCGACAATTAGTTTGTCTTCAATCAATAAATCGATTCGATAGTCGCAATCAAGGTCAATACCCTTGTATTTTACAGGTAATTCTTTCTGGACATAATTTTGTATATTGTTGGCTAATAACTCAAACGAAAGACATTTTTCATAAGCTGATTCCAACAGGCCGGGACCAAGGCTGCGGTGAACTTCTATGGCACAGCCAATAACTTTGCCGGTTAGTTCATCGTAATCTTTCATATT
>CAYSJK010000239.1:0-3155 GCA_964431375.1 uncultured Pirellulales bacterium | reverse complement strand
CAGAAAAAACCCTTGGCAGCCTGAAAAATCTACCTACAAACATGAAGTGCACCCCTTCTCATTATTATTTGATACCAATAAAAATGAAGATAGTATTAAACAGATAAGAAAAAACTTATAAATTTTCATTATAATCTCCTAATATACAGTCCTAACGTTTGAGCTTATTGAGCCCGTCGACCTTTGTTGTGAGTTGTTTCACATGGTCGAGAGATTTTTCGAACTCGGCCTTTTCAGAATCATTCAAATCCAGCTCGACAATCTTTTCAACACCATTTCTGCCGAGAACAGTGGGTACGCCGACAAAATGGCCGCCTACGTTATACTCACTATCACAATACGCGCAGCAGCAGATAAGCTGCTTTTTGTCTTTCAAAATAGATTCAGCCATTAGAACGGTCCCTGCGGCGGGAGCGTAATAGGCACTATAGCCGAGCAGATTTACGATTTCGATACCGCCTTTGCGGGTCCTTTCAATGAGCTCGGAGATTTTGGTTTCGTCGAGCAGCTCAGTTATTGATTTATCGGCGACGGTAGTAAAGCGCGGCAGAGGTACCATATCGTCTCCATGGCTGCCCATTAAGAGGCACTTTATATCTTTGGTGCTCACACCAAGCTCAGTTGCAAGAAAGTAACTAAAACGCGCGGAATCGAGGGCACCGGCCATTCCCATTACCTTGTTTTTGGCAAAGCCGGTTACCTTGGCGGCGGTGTAAACCATCGCATCGAGCGGATTACAGACGACAATCATAATGCTGTCGGGAGAGTATTTGGCAATTTTTTCGCTGACAATTTTGACAATCTGTACATTCTTTGCGAGCAGGTCATCGCGGCTCATACCGGGCTTACGCGGCAGGCCGCTTGTTACGATGACAAGATTGCTGTCGGCGGTCTTTTGCCAGTCGGTTGTGCCTGTGATATTGCAATCGAAGAGCTGCAGAGGAGTGGCTTCGGCGATATCGAGGGCCTTTCCCTCTGCAAGTCCTTCGACTATATCGAGCAGAACGATATCGCCGAGCTGTCTTGTCGCTGCGATGTGCGCGGTTGTTGCGCCGACGTTGCCGGCGCCGACTATTGTAATTTTGTCCTTTGCCATTTGAATTTCCTTGTACGATAGTTCGTAAACCTTAGAACGAAGGGGTGATTATAAGAAAAAATCAGGATAATGCTACGAAAAAAGGCGTGAGCCTGATTAAATCAGGACCCACGCCCCGTCCAACTAAAATGATTATTCAATTCCTATCAGCCAGTTTTCAGTAAACTCTCGTAAATCATTGGCGTCCACATTGCCATCATCGGTAAAGTCAGCCCCATTGCACTGGCCACAATCGGTTTGCTGCCAATAGGGTGCAAACGAGGCAAAATCTACAAAGTCCACATCGCCATCAGCATCCATATCGCCTTTTTCCGGTATGCCCTGATAGAGGCGTACCATTCCATCAGAAGCGCCGATTAGCACATCGAAATAAGCATCGTCTGTCCAGTAACAAACATACGGTCTGGACCGTGTGCTCAAAAGGTCGATGGGAACACCGTCTGACTCGACGAACGAGTAGCCGGAAAAGTTTGGGTCCTCGTCAGAACCAACATTGCTATAGAATAATAGCTGGCCGTCTGTATTACCGGTAATCAAATCTTTTTTACTATCTCCGTCCAAATCAAGGATATCGGGACTTGAGCGATTGGATGGCACGCCGAGATTTATACCGTAATTTTGAGCGTACGTCTGGGTGATAAAGTCCGGTGAGGTGTCTGTTCCTTCGTTGATAAAGAGATGAATCAAACCATCGTAAGCACCACTAACCAGGTCTTTTTTGCCGTCGCTGTTCCAGTCGACAGCGGAAGAGGTCGCTCGGCTTCCAACATCGATATCTGTCTTGGAGCCGGAAGGTCCTACCTGAAGCCTTGTTCCGCCGTCAAAGTTAGGGTCACTATCACTGCCGACGTTCAGGAAAATGCTGACAAACCCAAGCGACTCGCCCACGAGCAGGTCTTTGCGTTCATCGGCATCCCAGTAAACTACGCGTGGGAAGCAGCCCATACATCCAGCCGGCGTACAATAGAGGTCAGCTCCTTCGGACTGGGCATAAAAGTAATCTGAGAACTGCGGATTGGATTGTGTTCCCACGTTAAGGTATATTAGTACATACCCACTGCCTGTACCAATTACCAGGTCCATTTTGTCATCATTATTCCAGTCTGCAAGTGACGGCACTGAGTAGGTACCTACATCAATATCGACGCCATTAGCTTCAACAAGCTGCTCAGGCCCGAGATTAGGCACACCAAATCCGTCATTTGTGGTTGTTATTAACAAAAAAACTGCTGTTATTATCAATACAAAACGTATCATCACACATCCTCATATGTGTAAATAAATAAAATTCGCTTTTCTATATTGGAAAGCTCGGAATGGACAACACAGGAGCTTTCTCAGCACCCTTCCTTGAATACTATAGATTATATGATTATATGAAAAATGTCAAGGGAATTACGGTTTTTTTTGCTTCTATAGGTTGCTAATTATTGATTTTATCCATTATAATCATTATTTTGTGCGAGACAAAATGTACGCAAGATCGTGAGGTGTGGTATGAATATTACCGTTATTTGCGATAATAATCCATACAAAGAAGGCCTGAAGACCGCATGGGGGTTTTCGTGCCTGATAACCGGCACCGAAAAGACAATTCTCTTCGATACTGGTGGTGACGGCCAATTATTGCTTGACAATATGAAAAAATTAGCAATAGAGCCCCAAGCAATAGATATAGTTGTTCTTTCTCATATTCACGATGACCATACCGGCGGATTAAATGGCTTTCTTCAGAAGAATTCTGATGTTACGGTGTATCTGCCGGAATCGTTTCCACGGAAATTCAAAGATAATGTGAAAGACCATGGAGCAAAAATGGTGGATGTTAAGCAATCTTTGAAGATTTGTGAAAATGTATATTCCACCGGCCAGCTTGGGATGTTGATAAAAGAGCAATCTTTAATTATTCGTACCAATAAGGGACTTGTAATAATAACCGGCTGTGCGCATCCGGGTATTGTGAAAATCGTAGAAGCAGTAAAAGATTTGATTGAGGACAATATCCTTTTGCCTGCACCTGTGGTGCCTGCACAGGTAACGCAGGCACAGGTGGTGATGG
>CAYSJK010000238.1:0-3161 GCA_964431375.1 uncultured Pirellulales bacterium | reverse complement strand
TCGAAGAGCACGGGGCAATGCGTGTCTCTGACTTACATATCAAGGTTGGTGCTGCACCTGCATATCGAATCGACGGAAACCTCGTAAAGCTTAAGGGTCTGAGCGTAACTCCGGAGGTGGCAAAACAGCTTATTTATCCGCTTGTTACGGATGAAAACCTGCAAAAACTAAAGACTCAATATAGCGTGGACTGCTCTTATCGATTTGGCTCACTACAGTTTCGGATAAATGTATTTCAGGAAAACGACGGTATATGCGCAGCGATCCGGGCATTATCTCTCGAAATTCCAAAAGTCGAGGAAATCGGGTTTCCAAATACGGCCTGGGAAGACATTATAAACCTCAAGCAGGGACTTGTACTTTTAACAGGAGTCACAGGCGCCGGTAAATCCACAACGATTGCCTCGCTAATCGACCGAATCAGCGAAAAAAGCGCCTACCGAATCATAACTGTCGAAGACCCTATAGAGTACCTTTTCCAGCAGAAATATTCTCTTATTTCCCAGCGTGAGGTTGGAAGAGATGTCAAATCATTTCTCTATGGGCTAAGGTCAATGCTGCGGGAAGACCCTGACATAATATTTGTTGGAGAGATGCGTGACCCGGAGACGATTGCTATGACACTTATGGCTGCTGAGACGGGTCATTTGGTCTTCTCAACGCTACACACAAGAGATGTCGCAGGTACGGTCACGCGAATACTGGATTATTTCCCTGCAGGCAGGCAGCAGGAAGTGCGAAATCAGCTTTCAATGGGACTTAGCTACATCATCAGTCAGAAGCTTATACCCAAAAAAGACGGGAAAGGCCGGATTACAGCAATGGAAATACTTAATAATAATTATGCCTGCGCCAATCTGATACGCACTGGTAAAATGGAGCAATTGTATTCGCAGCTGCAAACAAAGACACGAAATAGGCCCGATGAAAAAATGATAACCATAGAAAAACATATGGCGATGCTTGTAAAACAGGGCAAAATTGATATGCTGGAGGCCAAAAAATGGGTCAACAATGTCAATGTCTTTGTTGATGCTATGAATCAGGATTAACGAGGAGAGAAATCAGGACTGTCCCCTTAGTGTCCTATGCAGTACCGCCTCGAGGCCCTTAAGAGAGTTTGTTGGCGGAAGATTATTTATGACAATCAAGTTCAACTGCCCCAGCTGCAATGCGCTGATTGCCTTTGACGATAAATACTGTGGCAAACGTGCCAGATGCTTCACCTGCGGCCAACTTTTTATAATTCCTTCCAAAGACGACGAAACACCGCAAAAAATCAAACAAAAAATCGAAAAAGGCGCACCGCTGGCCGGCTTTTATCGCGCCGTATTTATTGATAGCTGGAAGCTGTTCATTGACCGGGAAAATGCGACTTCGCTGCTCTTTGTTGTTGCGGCGGTATGCTTTAAATTTTTTCTTGCGAGGGGCATCTGCTGTATGAATTATATATCGTTTGTCGTTGTCTGGGGCTGGCTGTTGGGATTTTACCTCAACATCATTTACGAGTGTGCCTTTGAGATAGATAAGCTGCCGGAAATCTATCTCGGAACGGGCATCACCTTTTTGTGGTATATTATTAAGCCGTTTCTGACTTTCTTCTTCACGATGATGGTTGTGCAGTTCCCATTTATTATTGCACTGATGCTGCTTCAGGATAAAGGCATAACATACGAAAATATGTGGGCTGAGCATACCGGCTTTCATTTGCTTCTGCAGGTGCTTTTTATCTTCGGTCTGTTTCTGTTTCCAATGGCAATCCTGACTATGGCCGTTGGAAAGGACATTACTTTGTTAAGGCCGGATTATTTTTTAGTCCCCATATTCAAGGCATTTTTACCTTATATTGTTGTGGTAGTTCTGTTGGCTGCATTTGCTATTCTTGAAATGCACACTACTCAATACTCTGGCGACGGCTTGGCGGCAACGGTAAAAGATTTAGCATTAAATTTTGCCGTTCAGATTGTCGCAATAATTACTATGCGTTCAATAGGCCTGTTCTACCGCCATTATAGCTGCCATTTTCTTTGGTAAGATTAGAACACTCTATATGCCAGCTTCTTGACCAAAACCTGTCCCGCCATCATCACGTCTGAAATAGGTTCGACAAGCTCACTACAGGTTGGGTTTAATTGGGTTTGATTGGGTTTGATTGGGTTTGTTTTTATTAGTATAGTTCATGGTTCGTGGTTCGTAGTTCATTGATTCAAAAGGACTTATGTTCATTTTGGCGTTTTTGAAATTGGCTTTGGGATTTTTGGGCCAAAAATCGATGTTCATTTTCATAACCCTCTATTATACAATAGCTTACGTTCGGCCTATTTTTCATAAAATTGGGTTTGTTTTGCATAAAAGAGTTCATATTTCAACCGCGGATTACGCGGATTGCATGTAAGGGATAACCACGAATTAACACGAATTTTCACTAATTTGTTTAACATCGAGTTTTTCCAATCATTTTGTCATTCTGAACTTTTAGAGGCTAAAACGGCCTGATTCGTGGAACTGCTGTTCCGATGCGTGCGGGTCTCCGCGAACGTGTGCTGCCTGAGCACATATTAGAATTATACCAAATTCTGGCTGTTTTTCAATAATAATCTAACTTTTTAATAAAAATTTTTGCCACGAAGGCATCGAAGCACAAAGCAAGTTTTCAATCGCAAATTATAGATGAATCGCCTTGAATGTTTCTATTGCGAATATATCCCCGCTTCTTTTATGTCTATACAGGGCTTTAATTTTTCTGTCTTTTTTCCACAGCTATCTGGGAGAGAAAAGCAGACGCTCCGCGACTTCATCCGGTTCTTTCTTTAGTGCATTCACGTTATAACACACACAGGTTCGAACGAGTCTGCTATTTTTCTTTGGTCCAATTTTTATATAGTCGATTTTGTTTACCGGCGATGGGATTTCGTAGAATTGTGTCAGAGCATCCCAATCGTTGTGCCGGATGGTAATTGCCTCGGTTGAGAAAAAGCTGACCCATACTATGCCGATTTTTGAATTCGATGTTTCCCTAGCGAGTTTGGCTGAGGCTATGTCAACATAGCTCGCATCAACATCGAATCCAACGTACCTGCGGCCAAGACGTTTTGCCGCAATCGCTGTAGTTCCTGTCCCTGTAAACGGATCAAGAATAATATCATTTTCATCGGTTGACA
>CAYSJK010000237.1:0-3167 GCA_964431375.1 uncultured Pirellulales bacterium | reverse complement strand
ATTTCTTTATAAAGCCGCTGGAGGTGGATAAACTTGGCAACGATACAATGCTCGATTTTGGCTACACGCTGCTGAAACAAAAGCCCGCTTTTACTTTTCCAAAAGCTAAAAATATAAAGGAAAACAGGCTGGTGGTAATAGTTCCTAAACAAAACTGAAAGGCAGCAGGCAGGCTCGGCTGTTTGTGTTGCTGTGCATTGAATTGCTCTTTTGTAATGTCTGACAAAAAACTTATTACAAAACTATGGAAAGGAAGAGACAATGAAAACTCCAATTAAAATCATCTATGGTATTTTGTTTGTAGTTATTGTCCTGGTCATCGTTGTCGTTGTTTTAATTCATATCTTTGGCAATCAGGCAGTAAAGGCCGGGATTGAGACAGCCGCGACTAAAACCTTAAATGTTGCGGTAAGCGTAGGCGATGTGGACCTTTCGATTATGGGTGGGAAACTCGGCCTGCAAAATCTCGTAATTGATAATCCACCGGGCTATCAACACGAAAAACTACTTGAGTTGAAATCTGCCAAAATTGAGGTTGATGTCTGGTCGCTTTTGAGTGACACGGTTAAGATAAAAGAAATCAAACTCGACGGTGCGAACGTAGTTCTCGAGCAGAAAGGTTTTTCCAATAACATCAAGGATGTTATAAAGTCAATCCCAGCTAAAGAAGAGCAGACAGCCGAGCCATCCGGGAAAAAACTGCATATCGATAATCTCGAAATTACCAATACAACGGTCAACGTGAAATTTCTTCCCATTCATGGAAAGGCAGATACCCTGACACTGAAGCTTGCGCCAATCAAAATGGCCGACTTGGGCGGTGATAACAAATTAAATACCGCTGCCTTAGCCGATAAAGTTTTATTGGCTATCGTAAGTGGGATTGCCAGGCAGGGAGCCGATAAATTGCCGAAAGAAATGATTGGCTCTTTGGTATCGGAGCTAACGAGACTTAAATCCCTGACCGGCACTTTGCTTGAAGGAGGCGGCGAAATCCTGGAAACAGGAAAAGATATCGGAAAAACTGCAACAGGCACACTGAAAGGAATATTAAAGCCAAAAGATGAAGAATAACTCGGTTGTTTACAAACTTTGCGAATTTGTTACATCACACGCTCAGGTCTTATAAGGGGTAAAGAATTTAGTAAGGTGAAATGGGCCGGGTTGGATTCGAACCAACGTAGGCTTACGCCAACGGGTTTACAGCCCGTCCCCTTTAGCCTCTCGGGCACCGACCCATTCTCTCGTAATGTGTATATCGTATGTAGTGCTATATGAATAAATTATAATCAGTTCATATTCGAGAGTCAATCAGCCAATTCCATTGGGAAATAATTTCTGGCATTGTTGAAGCAGATATCTTCGACCATTTTCCCCAGAAGCTCCAAATCGTCCGGCAAAAGTCCCGCTTCTACATCTTTACCGAGCATATTGCAAAGTATCCTGCGAAAATATTCGTGCCGTGGATACGACAGAAAACTCCTCGAATCCGTCAGCATGCCGACGAACCGGCTAAGCAATCCCATATTTGAAAGCACGGTTAGCTGTTCTTCCATCCCGTCTTTTTGGTCGAGGAACCACCAGGCTGAGCCGTACTGCATCTTGCCGACAGACGTGCCATCCTGAAAATTGCCAATCATAGTGGCCAATAGCGCATTGTCACGAGGATTTAGATTGTACAAAATAGTTTTTGGTAACTCGTTATTTTTATCGAGCGAATCGAGAAACTTTGCTAATGGTCTTGCTATCTCAAAATCACCGATTGAATCAAGGCCGGTATCCGGCCCGATGGTTTTGAGCAACCTCGTGCTGTTGTCTCGCAGCGCACCGAGGTGGAACTGCTGGACCCAGCCGGACTCATAATCCATCAAGGCAAACTCAAACAACATCGCTGATTTGAATTTGAGACGCTCTATGCCATCCAGCTCTTTTCCCGACCTTATCTTGTCAAGTATCTTGTTGATTTCGCTTTCGGTATAATCTTCTGCATAAATGGTTTCCAGTCCGTGGTCGGAGAGCCGACAGCCGTTTTCATGGAAATAGTAATGGCGCAGGCGAATTGCTGCGATGTATGAATGAAAGTCGATTACCTCGATGTCACTAAGGGCCTGGAGCTTATCAATCCAGGCATTCAGGGCGCAAAGGTCTTCAACAGCCATCGCCCTGTCGGGACGCCAGGCGGCATGAACCTTAACTCCAAAACCATCTTCTCGAATCTTCTTATGATGCTCTAATGAATCAAGCGGGTCCTCGGTGGTACAGACAAGCTTCACGTTCATTTTTCGCATTAAGTTGCGAACACTAAACTCACGCGTCCTCAGCTTCTCGCTGCAAATCTCGTAAATCTCTTTCGCAGTATCCGGGCCTAATAGCCTGTCACCGATACCGAAGTAACGCTTGAGCTCCAGGTGTGTCCAGTGATAAAGCGGATTTCGCAGACAATAAGGGAGGGTTTCCGCCCATTTCTCGAACTTCTCATAATCGCTTTTCCCGCCGGTGATATATTCTTCCGAAATGCCGTTGGCTCTCATCGCACGCCATTTGTAATGGTCGCCGTGGAGCCAGGCCTGCGTAATATTACCGAATCGATGGTCGGATGCGATTTTGTTAGCAGACAAATGGCTGTGGTAGTCGTAGATGGGCATCTTCTCGGCGTGTTCATGGTAAAGGGTTCTCGCGGCTTTGGTTTGCAAAAGGAAATCTTCTGTTAGAAACTGGTTGGCCATTTTTTATTCCTCATACAGGAGTGTCTTTTCAACTTTTGTTGTTTTCGTTTTGTTCAGGTTCGTAAGGGGGTTTTTCAAACTTTGCCATTTTCTGGGCCCAGTCGGAAATCTCGCTTCTGGTTTTCTGCAGACGTTGTGATGACTGTTTCGGCTGTTTCTTCTCCTCGATACGCATTTTACGTTCCAAGAGTGCGTATATTATCCACGCAACTGCCAGAACCGGCAAAGCAATCAGCATAAAAATCTTATATATAGACATAGCCTAATTCCTTACTTTTGAATTTCCTTTCATTTTTGCCACCAAGACACAAAGTCGCTAAATTTTTTAACTTTTAATTTCTTTGTGACTTCGTGCCTTTGTGGCTAATCCGTTACGAGATTAACTGCCCCTAAAATACCAAATGTGCCTTGCAGATACAATCAATATCAGGACATTTTCTT
>CAYSJK010000236.1:0-3191 GCA_964431375.1 uncultured Pirellulales bacterium | reverse complement strand
CCTGAGCCGGCAACGATGTTACTGCTTGGTCTCGGTGCGGTGATGCTGAGAAAAAAGACGCATAGACTTTTTGACAGGACGACATCATGAAGTGGCTATTTATTGTCTTGTTTATATTCGGCTGTTTTTCAACAATGGAAACTTACGGCGTATAAAACGCTAAAAATTCGAAAAAAGGATGGGCGATGAAAGAAAAAATTTTTTCAGTGTTTGTGTGCGTCATGGTAGTAGTGGATATTGCTTCAGCTGACTTCATTCGCGGCATAGACATTGATTTCGTGACCATCGGCAATGCGAGCAACGCACCCGACACAAGAATCATGAGTGACGGTACTACTGGTTACGGCGCTGTAGATTATGATTATCGTATCGGCAAATATGAGATTACTGCTGACCAATGGCAAACAATCAATATTGCCGCGGGAATTGGTGACCCGGGTTATTGGAGCGGCAATCTGCCGGTGGCTGATATTTCCTGGTATGATGCCGCTCGTTTCTGTAACTATCTTACTACAGGAAATACCGAGGATGGAGTTTATAAGTTTTCCGAAGGTTCACTAACAAATATTATGGACCATGAGCAGGCAGGTTTGACCTATGGAGTTGCATACTTTCTGCCGACCGAAGATGAGTGGTACAAAGCAGCTTATTATACCGGTAGCGGTTATAGCCTTTATTCTAACGGTGAGGACACGCTTCCAGATGCTGACAATGGTTGGAATTATTCCGGCGGTTTGTATGAAGAACCCTGGTATGTTGGAACAGGCATGGAAGAACAGAATGCCACCTTCGATATGACGGGCAATGTCTGGGAATGGAATGAAACTTTAATTTGGCCTTTCGGCACTTTCCCCAGAGGCGTGCGTGGTGGCTCATACGGCTATTATGGTAACATACAATACATCGGTGCGAATTGGCGCTCATTTTCCCACCCACCAGACAGCGAACAATCTTTCATAGGTTTTCGTGTCGCTGCTGTTCCTGAACCAGCCACACTCTTGCTGCTTGGACTGGGCGGTTTGTTCCTGCGTCGCCGAAGATAATAAACCGCTCAAGACCGAAAGATTAGTTACTAAAAGCTCATCAATTATCACCTCAACCCCAAAACCACTAACAGAAGATACTGATTGCAATAAAATTTGACGCCTATGGTTTTCTTTGACTTGAGATAAAATCTCTTATATACTATGAGAAATCAAAACCATCGGCTGTAAGAGTATGAACTATCAATTTGACATAGACAATATTTCACAGCACGTAGTCAAGTTCGGCGTTGATATTCGCCCTGCGATATCGGCCAGCGACGACAGGGCAAAGCTGCAGGACTATTGCAACCGCCTAATCGAGCAGTCCCCACAGGCCTTTGAGACTATCGTATCAGGACCAAAGCAGCTGCAGGTACAGAAAACCTTCGCCCTGGCCGACAACAAACGAATCGAGCTCCCAACATTTATCATGACCGCAAGAGGGCCCGTCTTTACTTTCCCGAAGCGGATGCTCATCAACAAGGTGCAGGATATAGATATACCGGAAAAGGACAAAATCTTCCGCAAGGCCCTTGAGAAGCTGAGAAATATATTCGCCGACAGAAAAGTCCCGCGCGTGGGAGTGGTTAACGAATTAGTTTTCGATACCGGCGAAATTGATTCTGCACAGATTCTCGCCAGCAGCCTAAAAAATGATGTTTGGAGAGAGAAGCTCAAACATCTCACTATCCGCCTTCAGATACCCACGCAGGACAAAAATATCAATCTTCAAATACAACCAACACACGTAAAGCAATCCGGCAAAATAGCTACAGAATACGGTGCTAATATCAGGTTCGGCCTGCTTGTAAACGTCGATATAAACAATCTCAAAAGCACCGGCAATCTGACCTCTGCAGAAATAAACGACATCCTTGCATTTGCCAACGATTATGTTCCAGATGAGCTAATAAGATTCCTGAATAATGAGTATTAGAGACTCCTAACAGACCAGCCAAACCAGCTTTTATTTCCGGTTAGAAGTAAAATCCCCCCTGGAATATACAAATAAAGAAACCCGAATTTAGACATTCCCGGCATCAAGAAAACCTCGGACCGATAATATTGTTGATTAAACTATGCAAAAAAAAATGAGAGAAACTCAGACTGGCCAGTATATAAAAGGAGAACAGGGCTGGGTGCGGAGGGAGAGGAAAAAGCGAGATATCCCCAGCCCTGTTGAATGCTTAAATTATTGTATGTCAAAAAGCTCTATTAAGAAATACTTCATTCAAAAAATTTTGTTCGTCTAAGGTAAAAAAATATACTTTGGTTATTACTCTTCTTTGATGATTTCGCTAACGAACTCACTCTTTTGCTAAAGTAACAACATCTATATATATTGTCAAGTAGTAAATTAATAAAAATTCATTTTTCAAATAATTTTTTTGGATTGTTCAGAAGCGCATATCTGATTTCTGCCTGTGTTCGCAGCCCTTGTGCAATTCCCTGCAAAAAACAGGGGTTTTGCCCAGTCGGTCTAATCGACACAGCCGTTAAAAGCCGAATCCCCTAAAAACCTGTTATTGACGAAACAGCCGCTGGACAATATCATAAATTTGCCTATGGCAGATACATATAAAGAATCGTGATTCAGATTCAGGCAAAAAACGCTATTTTTTAGAGAGATTTTGCGATGCTAAAAAGAACACATACCTGCGGGCAGCTTCGGCTGGATAATGCCGGCAAAAAGGTAATCTTGGCAGGCTGGGTAAATTCCTACCGCGACCACGGAAATCTGGTTTTTATCGATTTACGCGATAGATACGGCTTGACCCAGCTTGTCTTTAATCCTGAAAGGAATCCCGAACCCCACGAGCTGGCAAGAACAGCACGCTGCGAATGGGTAATAGCAGCCAAAGGCTTTGTTCAGCCAAGAAGCGAGGGCATGGCAAATCCCAGGCTGCCCACAGGACAAATCGAAGTGGCAGTCGAGCAATTGGAAATTCTAAATATCTCTAAAACACCACCCTTTGAAATCGATAGCGCCGAAAAAACCGGCGAGGAGCTCCGGCTGAAAAATCGCTATATCGACCTTCGCCGACCGCAAATGCAGCACAATCTGCAGGTGCGGCATCGAGTAACTAAAATTGCACGAGACTATTTCGACGCGCTGGGATTCTGGGAGATTGAAACACCGATGCTGGCAAAAAGCACGCCCGAAGG
>CAYSJK010000235.1:0-3203 GCA_964431375.1 uncultured Pirellulales bacterium | reverse complement strand
GACTACCTCGGCAGAGACGTCCAGATGATTCCGCATGTTACCGGCGAGGTCAAACTGAAACTTCGCCAGTTAGCTGCTCAAAGCGATGCCGATATAGTCTTCGTTGAAATTGGCGGAACAGCGGGTGACCTGGAAAATGCATATTTTATCGAGGCAACGAGAGAACTGGCATACGAAGAAGGCCCCAACAGCTGCTGCTTCGTTGCACTGACCTATATTCTCGAACCTCCAACCCTCGGTGAGCAGAAATCAAAGGCAGCACAATTAGGAATCAAGCAGCTTATGCAATTAGGTATTCAGCCGGACATAATCGCCTGCAGAGCTACCCATCCGGTAAGTGATAAGGCACGGGAAAAGATTAGCGTTTACAGCAATGTCCCTCTTAAAAGGGTAATCAGCGTACCCGATTCTGCCAGTATCTATATGATACCTGCGATGTTAAGAGAAGCCAGCCTGGATTTCGAGGTGCTGCGGCTTTTAAAAATAGAGGACAGAATAAACTTACGACACGAGCGCAAGGCCTGGGCCAAATGGTGTGATTTTACAGATAAAATTGACGCCATCAATCGCGAAATAACCATCGGCATCACGGGCAAATATACAGCCGTACGCGACAGCTACGCCTCGATAATCAATGCACTTGAACACGCCAGCATCGCTCTCGGCTGTGATGTAAAAATAAAATGGATTGAAACAACCGATATCGCTGATGAAAACGTGGTCGATAAACTGACTGACGTTGACGGCATTATTGTGCCCGGCGGATTTGGCACTCGCGGCGCTGAAGGAAAAATCGCCTGTATAAAATATGCTCGAGAAAACGACCTTCCTTACTTAGGATTGTGTTTCGGCTTTCAAATGGCGGTTATAGAATTTGCTCGCAATGTATGCGGTATAAAAGAAGCCAACAGTACCGAGATTAAGCCGAATTGTTCTGAGCCGGTAATCGATATACTGCCCGAGCAAAAGAAAATCGAAGGCCTGGGCGGAAATATGCGCCTGGGCGGACAAGATATCGAATTGAAACCGCAGACACTGGCCTGGAGACTTTTCGATAAAGCAGGTTCGATAAGAATGCGCTTTAGACACCGTTATGAAGTTGACCCACGATATATCGAACGGCTTGAAAAAGCAGGTTTGGTTTTCTCCGGCAAAGCCCCCAATCAACCAATAATGCAGATTTTGGAGTTACCCTCACATCCGTTCTTTATGGGCACTCAGGCACATCCGTGCTTGACTTCGCGCCCGCTGCGACCTCAGCCGATGTTCGTCAGCCTAGTCGCCGCAGCTATGCAAAAACGATACGGCGATGAAAAAACTACCTGATTGTATAAAGGCCGTCCAGAAAACGTGTAAACCCCGTTAAAATGCCAGTGGTCACAGCGAAGCGTGTTTTAGCCGGGTTTTCTTTCTAACGGGGTAAACAAAACAACTAACGGTTACTTACAAAGGTTCGGCTGTTTGTTCGTCCTGAGTTTTCTGTTTTTCGAGTTCTGCTTTAAGTTTTTCTATTTGCGCTTTGAGTTGCTTGTTTTCCTCGTCCAGTCTTCCACTTTCTTCAGTTACAGTCTTTAAAAAATCGTTCATCTGGTCTTCATATTTTCCTGCTAACTGCTCTTCCAAAGACTTTTTCTCTTGCCGGCACTTTGCGAGCAGCTCTTCTTGGGTTTTCAATTCAATATCATATTGTTTTTTTAGTTTTTCTATCTCGCTTTTATACTGCTGTAATTGCTTCTTAAGCTGAATATTTTCAGCGGCTATAATCCGAGCCATTTTTCCGCCTGATGTCTGCTGCTCCTCACAGCCGGTAATTATTATAATTGCAACAATACCAACCGCTAATACAAACGCTTTCAAGGCGATACTTTTCATCTTATTATCCTTTCAAATCCGGTCTTTGATAAAAACCAATGACACTTGTTCTTTACTATATCTTTAACTACTATGCTGTCAAGACCTTAAATCTACTCGAAAAGCACTTTCAGCTTTTCCTTATCAGCGGGATTAATTTGGCTCTGGTCCGTCCAAACAGCCAAGTCCAGACTTTTTCTACAATGACAATCTTCACAAACAAGTTTGTTATCACTATGCAGAACGGCCTTTATAAGTTCCAGAGAGTTTCTTGTTGCTGTCTGCAAATTTGCGATTATCTCTTTTAGCAGAGTTTGCTTTTGTTTTGCAGCATCGTGCGGGCGCCAGCAGTCATAATCGCTGGCCAAGGCGACAAGAGCGTAGCAGATTTGTGCTTCTCGCGCCAATTTAGCTTCCGGCATAGCGGTCATACCAACCAGGTCACCGCCCCACTGGAGGTGCATAAGTGATTCTGCCCGCGTGGAAAATTGAGGGCCTTCTATACATACATAGGTTCCTTTTGGATGCGTCTTTATATCAATGCCTTTCGCTATGCCGTAAAGTGCCTTTTGCATTCGTCCACAGACCGGCTCAGCCATCTCGCAGTGCACCGCTCCAAAACCAGTAAAGAAGGTGTTTTGCCGTTTGAATGTCTTATCAATAAACTGGTCAACAATAATTAAATCTCCAGGAGCAATTTCCTCGCGAAGCGAACCTACCGCAGCGCTGCCGATAACCGTGTGAACGCCGAGCGATTTGAAGGCAAAAATATTTGCGGCAAACGGGACTTCACTCGGTGAAAGCCTGTGTCCGGCGCCGTGGCGATTTAAAAATGCGATTTTCTTCTTGCCGAGCGTTCCGACTAAAACAGCATCGCTGGTCTTGCCAAATGGCGTCTCGATATCGCGTAATTCCACATCATTTATCTGCTCAGCCAGCGCATCGCCCAGCCCCGAGCCACCTATTATACCAACTAACTCTTCGCTCATTTGAATTTAAACTCCTTACTCAAACCGTCGATAATAGTACTTGTTTTCTTTCCTTTTTACAACAGTTTTCAAATTTCGATTTTCAAGATGATAGTAACCTGCTGCTCGATTTCGTATAATTACTGACTATGAGCCTGGCTAAAGACATCAAACAAAGGGCGATTGAGCTCGGCTTCGACCTTGTTGGCATAACGGGGGTATGGCCAATAGACAGCCAGCAGAGAGATTTTTTAGCCGTCTGGCTGAAATCCGGCTACGCAGGCCAGATGAATTATTTGCACCGAAACTTTGAAAAACGTATCAACCCCGCCAATTTGCTGGAAAATGCACAATCGGTAATATGTGTCGGCCTAAACTACAAAC
>CAYSJK010000234.1:0-3263 GCA_964431375.1 uncultured Pirellulales bacterium | reverse complement strand
GCCAGGAGCAGATAAAAAATATCGCTGAAATTAATTACTCGGACAGACTCCTAGCCGGCGGTTCACCTGACTCTCCAACTTCGGCATGATAACAGCGAATAGCGGTTGCAATGGTTCCCATCATCGATTTTCCTTCCGACCACTTAGCGGAATGAAATCTCCTCCTCATGAAAGGAAGTACCCCTACTGCAAGAATAGCAGCAATGAGGACCACAACCATCAGTTCAACAATTGTAAATCCCCTTCTATCTTTCACCTTTCATACCTCCTCAGGCTTTACAAAATGCTGAATTTAGAGACTATTAACATTATACTCGAAAAGAATACAAAATTAAAGAAAAATATCCCTAAAAACCGTGTTTTTATGATTTGGCAGTACTACCATAAGTCTCTACCACAGTTATATATATCGCAAAAAATTAGAGGGTAAATGCAAAATTTTCTTAAAAATCCATATAAAAATTATGCAGGGCCAGAGGGGACTTTACTATTGAAAAATGCCCTGATACACCCTAAAAAGACGTAGAATGTGTAGCTAAAACGAAAAAAATGGCGCTACGAAATCAAAGCTCTTTTAAGGTCATCAATCAAATCGTCAACATCCTCGATCCCAACGGCAAGTCTAAAAAGCGTGTCTGTGATTCCCAGCTTATAGCGCTGTTTTCTCGTATAATCGTAGTAGCTTATCAATGCGGGATGTGTTATCAGTGTCTCAACACCACCCAGGCTTGGTCCGATGTAACATAGCTTCAAGGCGTCCAAGAAGCGTTTCGCATTATTGATATTGCCCTCTATTTCAAACGTAACAACACCCCCGCCGCCTTTCATCTGTTCCCTGGCTATCCTATAATGGCGGTGACTTTCGAGGAATGGATAATAGACTTTTTTCACCCTCGGATGATTTTTAAGAAATCTGGCAATCTTCAGTGCAGATTCATTTTGCCTTTCTACACGCAATGGAAAGGTCTTCAGGCCACGCAAAAGCAGGTAACAGCAATGAGGGTCGATAGTACCACCCATAGATTTATGCAGGTTGCGGACCTTTTCAACGAGTTCTTTTTTACCAAGCATGGCACCGGCCAAAATGTCATTATGGCCGGCAAGATATTTCGTACAGCTCTGCAGCACCACATCCATCCCGAATTCTATTGGCCTTTGGTTATAAGGGGTGGCAAATGTACTGTCTATGAGCGTAAGCACATTATGTTTGTCTGCTATCTTTTTGATTTTGACAAGGTCGAAGATATTCAAGTAAGGATTTGTGGGAGATTCGGAAAATATAAAACGCGTGTTCTTTTTGATTGCTTTTTCGAGAACTTTATAATCACCGAAGGGAATAATTGTGCACTCGACAGAAAACTGCTTGAGATAAGACTGGCAGAATTCCAATGTCTTCTTATAGCTGTCGTCGGTGATAACGATATGGTCACCTGACCGAACCAACGAAAGGATAGTCGTAGTTATAGCACTCATTCCGGAGGAAAAAACGACACAGTCCTCAGCACCTTCAAGGTCGGCAAGGCGTCTCTCTGCTATCTGTGTCGTAGGATTGCCATATCTGCCATATTCAAAGTGTTCCTTGCCTTTCTTGGTATAATCTTCAATATGCTTGCTGTTGTGAAATGTAAATGTGGAAGTTTGAATAATTGGCGTTGTCAAAGAATCAGCATATTTTCTCCTTGGCTCACCAGCATGTACCGCTCTGGTCGATAAAGACTTGCAGCTACCTTTGGTTTTGCGTTTCTTCGCCGATTTGGCCATTATTCACTCTCCAATAAACTACTTGCTGGTCAAACGCATTATTCATTAATTATCAAGTTTGCGCAATGCTTGCCAGTATATTTTACTCAACTTATATCGTTATTAAGCTAATTTGTCCATCAAAAGAACGCGAGTTCTTTAAATAATTTCTTACTATATCTTAATTTCTTTTCCAACTCCGCCCGGCCTCGTTTAATTTCCACCTGATGCTTACCACTTCTTCTGGGCATAATAAAAACAAAAAAGTGTTGTTCCTTCAAAATTAAGATACCAAAGGGCTGTATATACATCCCACCTTCAATAGTCTTATCTGCCAGAATGGGGAGGATGTAGCGAAGTGAATTTAAAAGGCAAGTTACAACAAAATATATATGAAAAGGGCTACAAGCATTCGCGTGCAGCTCTTAAGAAAAAACCATACTTGTCACATCACCGACACTGACACTTTGCTTCTTCTGCTAATGGGGCAAACAGCTGGCAGCTTTATTTGTGCAAATGTCAGAGCATTTCAATCAAAAAAGAACCTAAAGCAAGACAGCCAATAATAATTCCGCCCAAAAGCAAAAATAAAACAATAATCGCACCAGGATTGTCGTCACTCAGGCCGTAAAAGAGCCACTGCCCAATTGTTAACCTTTGCCGATAACTTGTTCTTGTTGTTTTTGCAACTTTCCGCTTGGTCTTGGAACGTCGTTTCAAAGTGGTTTCTGGTAGTATAGCTGCGACTTCTTTTGACTTCGAAGCTTCTATCGGCTGTGCCTCACGTTCGCCAGTCTGGGGCACCGGCACCTCCTCACCGACACCAAGGTTCTCCAATACCGCCGTATCCAAAACAGGTGACTCGGGCTCCATCTCCTCTAACTCGGATAATTCGAACTCGGGAAGGTCAATCTCCCCCGTTTCAGGTTCAGTGCTTTCTGTTTGGCTCGTTTCCGGTTCTGTGGCCTCAGGGGCTGTTGATACGAGTGCCGGTTCTTCTTCTGCCTGTACCTCCGGCTCTATCTCGACGCCTTTTTCTGCTACTATGGCCTCAACTTCCTCTGCCTTGAGCAACATGTCCGAGCCAATGCGAAACTCACGCAATTTGTCTTCTTTGATTAGCTTTGTTACCTCATCCTCTGCCATTTTAAGTTTTTCGGCGGCTTCCTCTAAGGTATAGAAAATACCTGCCATAACAATTTCCTCCTATCTACAAGCAAAGATGTAACTTTTCAACACTGTCATTCCTATAAATATGCAGCATTATACCAATTCTGCCTGAAAAATGCAAGGTCTGTTTCCGAAATTTTCCAACATTACAGCACACAAACTCCACAGTACATAGCAGTTATTGGTTACCCTCTTACCTATGCTTACCCTCATTACTAAAAAAAAACATAACTTATTATATACCACTCAAGCCGATTGTCAAGAAAAAACTTTGCAAATTTTTGACGTATATTTCAAGGTTTAATGACCTGCATAACTGCCCATAAGTCCAATAATCAGGCGGAAATGAGGGG
>CAYSJK010000233.1:2097-3268 GCA_964431375.1 uncultured Pirellulales bacterium | reverse complement strand
CTGTGAGTCCCGAAGCGATTGTTAATGCGAAGTTGGCGATTGCTATGACAGAGGCCGGCTGGGAAATAGATGTAATCACAAAGTCAAACCGTCAATATCGCTATCCAAATAGTGATGAGAAAGACTGGATGCCTCTGGCTGATATTGCTCAGTCCATTTATGCTCCAAGTGGGTGGAGTGCTCAGAACCTTTTAATAAAGTTACAGGCGGCGTTTCAAACCGGCCATATTACTTTCGGACTATCCTGGGTTGGACGGGCCATTTCAGCCGCACTCCGGCTAGCCTCAGAAAAGAGATACGATGTTATTATGTCGCGTGCCACGCCTTGGTCGAGTCACTTACCGGCCCTGTTTTTGTCTCGAAGACTTAAAGTGCCGTGGATTGCAAATTGCAATGACCCGGAGCCCTATGAAAAATATCCTCCACCATACGGACAGGGACCTGCTGCATTGATCTCACCCCGCATTCAAAAGGTCTTTGACGCTATGGCACGTAATGCGAGCTGGATTACATTTCCTTGCGAAAGGCTTCGCAGCTATATCTGTTCATATCTTCTGCAGAGCGAAAATGTCCTGATGAAAAGTTCTGTAATACCGCACATAGCTATGAGACGTTTTCAGAAACGGTTTGTGAAGAAGCACTCTCGATTCATTCTATGCCATGCGGGCAGTGTAAATTCACCTCGGGATAGCTCTACATTTCTTGAAGGCATAAAAAGGTTTCTTCAAAGGTCGAATGACCCGGGGTCATTATTGGTCAGATTCATTGGACAGCAGCCCGATGACCTTGCGGCCAAAGCTGCCGCTTTCGGCCTGAACAACGTAATTTTAATTGAAGAGCCCAAACCGTATGTGGAGACACTTGAATATTTGACCGATGTGGACGTGCTGGTAATCATCGAGGCTCCGTGCGAAGAAGGGATTTTCTTTCCCTCGAAGTTTGTTGACTACGTACAAATAGGCCGGCCAATTTTAGCGATTTCGCCGGTAGAAGGAACCTTAGCGGACATCCTTTCAAAACACGGCGGCGGGATTGCCGTAGATGTTCGATCACCACAGTCAATAGCAGAAGCAATTGAGAATCTATATAATCACTGGAAAGCAGGTACGCTTGACACAACCTATAATTCGAGCCGATTATTCGAAATGTTTAGTGAAGAACAAATCCTAAG
>CAYSJK010000233.1:0-1997 GCA_964431375.1 uncultured Pirellulales bacterium | reverse complement strand
CAACCTATAATTCGAGCCGATTATTCGAAATGTTTAGTGAAGAACAAATCCTAAGTCAGTATATGGACGTTTTTGCGCGAATCTCTGATAAAACTCACTGACAATCATTAGACAAACATTGAAACATAAACTCAGGAAAAGATGGAAACGCGAGTTACGTTCATAGCTCATAATAGTTCTCTTTATGGCACTAATCGTTCAATGCTGGACCCGATTGAGCCAGTCAAAGAGCATGCCAAACTTTTCGGCCTGGATATATGTTTCTTTGACCCTGCTGACCCGAAAGATATTGCCGATAAGATCATTGAGTTTGAGCATGATATTGACCGTTATAGCGAATCTTCAATAAAGGCCAGCACTGTTATTGGTCTGATTAATGATAAATATATGGGCAAATGCCATTCAGAGGCGTGTCTATCAGATACTATTAGGAAATAGTTAAACATCAGCTTCAGGAGGATAAGGAAAATGTCGATATTTAAGCAGTAAAAAGCAATGCACTAATTTTTGAACAATGACAAAAGAGGAGGACGTAGTGCCCGAATCGGCAGTTACAAGCGATTTTGAACATCAGGGGGATGGCCTTGGTTACGGACGATACAGCAGATTAGGCGAATGGTACCTGACGGCCTGCTTTATATTTTTGCTGATAGAGGGAATATTCTACAGATATATATCAGAGCTTACATCTGCTCGGGCATACTGGTTTACAAGATTGACGCCTTATAATCTTTACCCCAGCGTGCTATATTTTTATGGAATCGGATTTTTAATAGGATTACTTATCATACTTGCCGGCCGAAGATGGTGGCATGTTCCAATCAAGGGATTGGGGGCTTATTTAGTATTATGGTTTGTGTATGTGAGCTGGGGTCTGTACGGAGGGCTGCGACACAACCCGTGGTGGCATCAGGATATTCGCAGCACGATTTTGCCCTCGATAGTGATACCATGGGTGGTGGTTCTCGCACAAAATATTCGATACGATGTGGTTTTGTCTCGTATTATCAAGATTGCCATCCCATTTGCAATTTGGAATTTTATTTCCGGGATTTTGTTTTTTGCCGGTGGAGCCTACATAAAGGGGCGAAGTATTTTTACTATAACCTGGGTAGGTGAATACATATTGCTGCTGGCCTATGTGCTGGCATTTGCCCGGAGTATTGGAGAGGGCAAGGGAGCGAAACTGCCTTTAATTATCCTGGCAGTGGGCATATTGTCACCTCTTCATAAACCAGTGCTGGTAACATTTCTTATAGCAAATATTGTCCTAATGTACTTAGCGATGCGCAACGGATTAAAAGTGGGCAGCGTGCGGGTGGGAAAAACCATTTTGGTGCTTTTTCTACTGCTGATTGTGGTGGCAGGATTTGGGAAATATATTTTCAGTCTGGGTGAAGGCTCGGCAGAAAGGTTTCTCCGTTACCGCTTCCTCAAGGAAGGGTCAACGCTGGGCTACAGTGGCGGAAGAATAGATATGTGGAGGGAGTGCCTGGGTTGGTGGACAGAAAGTCCCGTTACGGGTAAAGGACTTGGGAAAAAACTACATGGCACTCGCGAGGGGCTACCATACGCCCTGCCTATACACAATCTTCCAATCCAAACTCTAATGCAAACCGGCGTGGTAGGCCTTATAATAGCAATGGTAGCAGCAATATCGTGGCTCTGGAGGTCTATAACAACATTGCCGTTGGAGACGCTGCCTGTACGAGTATGGACTCGACTTGCTTTAGTCACTTATGTCTGTGCGATGTTAATTACAACTTTATACGGCGAAACTCTGTCAGTCAGACCTCTCGCTTTTACTTTCTGGATTGTTTTAGCAATGGAGACGGCTGCACACAGCCAATTGATACATTACTTTTCCCCGCAGCAGTCAGACTATGTTCAAGCCGATGATGCCTATAGTCTGGCAGATTAGTTCAGAAGATAATTTCTCCTATTAAATTGGGCAAGGGGATGGAGCGTGTATGATTTGTATGTGTAACACCTCTGCT
>CAYSJK010000232.1:0-3287 GCA_964431375.1 uncultured Pirellulales bacterium | reverse complement strand
ATTTGATTGGTAACCGTTTGACCAGGACAGTCAACGATGTCAATGTGACAAATTATTTCTATACTGCAAATGACCAGCTTGATTATACAACAGGAGATGAAACTGTCGATTATGGTTATGACCTGAATGGCTCATTGATTCAAAAAGCCGTCTCCGGCGGTGACGTTACGGATTATTTCTATAATCTCCAGGGTCGTCTCCATCAGTTAAAAATAAATGACACTCTCGTTGCTGATTATCTTTATAACCCGTCCGGGATATGCGTTCTTAAGGATATAGCCGGCGGTGATGAAATCGATTATTTGGTGGATCCATTTAACCACACTGGCTATTCACAGGTATTTCTCGAAAAGCCGGATAGCGGAAATAACACAGCTTATATCATTGGTTCTGATGTCATTGCCCAAGCCGTTAAATGGTCTAACACTCATTATTTCCTGTATGACGGTCACGGTTCTGTAAGGCAACTAGCTAATAGCAGCGGCTCTATATCCGAGTCATACGATTTTGACGCCTACGGCAATCTGCTTAATTTTGCAGGTGTACCGCAAACCAGCCTTCTGTATTGCGGCGAAATGCTTGATAGCCACTTACAGCAATATTATCTGAGAGCCCGCTGGTATAGTCCTTCGAATGGTCTATTTAATCGAATGGATCAATTCGCCGGTAACAGTCACGATCCGCAAAGTTTACATAAGTATCTATATGCTCATTGCAATCCTATCAATAATATCGATCCTACAGGATACCAAATAGGTGGTAGTTATAGCTTAACCGAGGTACTCGCTATGTCCGCCATAATGGGTACTCTCGCTGGTATGGTGACGTATAATGTCACTGGAAGTACAAAGGCAGCTGTAATTATTGGCGCAAGTGCCTTTGTTTTGACTTTTATCGGCCTTGGTGGAATTGGCTTAGTCAAAACTGCTATAACGGGAGGAGTTGTATCGTCTCCACAACTTCTAAACCCAAATTCATGGCAGGAAGCTGAATCTATGCTTGGTAAAGCCTTGGATATTACCAAAAATCGTACACCTTGTTTCGAGCAAGGGATGATCACATATCGTATACCTGATTTCATCGCCAGGGGACGTTTCATCGCAGACTGCAAGTGGCGGCAGAACGTTTATATGTCAGATCAGCTTAGAGATTTTGAGATATTGGCTAAAGCTTGGGATGTGCCCCTATATCTTTATGTATGTGTGGGTACACATGTGTCTCAACCTGTGATAGATTTAGTCAATGGAACCAACGGTTTAATTATTCGAATTTTTGAGTAGTAGTGAGGTAATTCTCTAATGAACTATGTTAGAATGGTCTTGAAGTCCATGAGTGACTGGAGCAGCGTTGAAAAAGCCCGCGAGTTTGTAAATATCCTGGTCTCTGAGAAAGACTTCCTCCTACCGGAAAAATTTGATAGACGTGAGCCGGAACGATTTGTTTTTGATCCTGATGATTTGACTAAGTTCATTGAAATTTGGACGTCTGACGTAATTGGCCTTATAGCGAAACGGAAGAAACCCTACCTTGCCTGGATGATGGTCGAAATTTGGTATCGGGAGGCGAGAGTATTTAGCGAAATTATGTCAGGCCTCGATGAACGCTATTTCAAGAAGGAGGATAATATTGTCAGACTTCTGTCTTGCGCAAAATGTCTTTATAACTGGGGAGCTATAACTCATGGTTATCTCTGTCACAGAAAAGATTGGGAGATAAAGAACTGCTTTGATGCCATCACAAAGGATTTTCGTGGCAGGCCTATCGGCTCAGGAGGTGCACGCCTCAAAGATGGCTTGCCCGGTATCTATTGGGCCAACTTTTTTGGCCCTGTCTATGTGGAGTTTTTTGGTAAAGAAAAATTCCTGACGGTACCTGCTTATCAAAAAGAGGAGCTCCCTGATGGTGGATTTTTGTTACTTACCGCTCCAAGTCCGTTTGACTATGGAAAGCCGGAAGTGCGTGAATTGGAAAAAAAGATAATAGACCATTTGGGACGGGAAGCTTTCTTTGAAAAGGCATATCCCAGAAAGATATGCCGTGTACCGCAGTTTACCTTTGAGCAGAAAGCTTTGGGGCGTCCAATCGAGGTTATAGCTTATGATCCCGTATCCAAGGTCATTCCGGACGCAAAACGATTTATACAAGAGGTTCCACAATTAACCGAAGCGTTGTTCGAACGCTTTACTGAGAAGTTGGATTATTCTCCAGAGAGCTTGGATAAGGTAGATGACTTTATATTGAAGAAATCGTATCGTCGGCCTGAACCCTGGGCAAAGGAAAGGTGGCACCGAGTGATACAGGAACTAACAGCTTACTATGGCGAGGTTTTACGGCGGAACTTACGCGGCAAGTGGGTCATCAAAGAAGTCAGCGAAGGCATTAGTCATCCTGCTGTTGTATTTAAGATACAGGGGCAAGGACAAGATGAGTTTCCCTTTACACGAGTTATCAAGTTATGGTGTGAGCGGGAGCGTGCAGACGGATTAGCCATACGGTATCATTTATTTCGAAGCGGTGAATTAGGAAGAGTGGAACGTTTCATAACTAAATACTTACTTTAGAAAAAAGGAAAAATCTGGCAGAAAAAAAGTTGTAAATAACAAGCAAGCAAATATTATATAATTGATACCAGATGAACGATACTATCATCGTAGAGGTGATGAAAAGATTTTTTAAATGAAAAGTACCTTCCAACAAATTCGTTTTCCGGTAATTCTGCTTCTTTGTTTTGCGCTTATTTTTCAGCCGGAGTTGGCTGCCCAGGCCCACGGTTATTACGAAAGTACCGGCAGAAAGGACTACGTCTATACGCCGAAGCTCGACAATATCAACGAGGTAGATTCACAAATCAGCTATACCTACGATGAACTCGGCAGACTGGAAACTGTTCAGGTAGAGAAACTTAACGGCGAAGATGCGAATGACCAAACAGAATATTATTATAACGAAGTCGGCTCATTGAAAGGTGTTTTCTATCCCAACAACAACTACGCTGCTTACAGCTATGATGAGCTTAACCGCCTGACAAATCTTGCAAACAAAAATGCCTCACAGGAAATTTTAAGCAGCTATCAATATACTCTTGCTCCTGATGGCCAGAGTATATCTGTCGCTGAATTTGGCGGTAAGGTAATTGACTGGAAGTATGACAATCTCAATCGGCTGACGAAAGAACAATACAACGCGCCCGGCGATGCCAATGACTATTCGCACAGTTACGTCTATGATTTGGTCGGCAATCGCCTTGAGCGTCAGGTACTGGACGGCAATGACACTATATACCATTA
>CAYSJK010000231.1:0-3301 GCA_964431375.1 uncultured Pirellulales bacterium | reverse complement strand
GAGATAGTCCCGATGAGGTAGTTATCGCACCTCACGGGATAAATAACATCTCACGTGGTAAAAAATATAAAGCAATCCTTGCGCGGGCACCCCCACGTGAAACGTGGGGCTAAATACAACCACTGGCAAGGCCAGTGGTCAAAGGGTAAAATACGAGTATGAATAAAACGGTGGGATATATGTTAACATGGACGACGTATGGAACGTGGCTGCAGGGCAGCAAGAAGGGATCCGTCAAGCAAGGGAAAGTCCGAGGAGAAAACATTGCATTAAAAATAGACTGCAGGAAGAAACTCAAAAGTTCGCCAGTGCGTTTTCGACACAAAGAGAAGGAAATCGTGAGAGAAGCGATATTAAAGGCGTCAAAGCGATTCAAGCAAAAGATATTGGCCATAGCGGTGTGTTCAAATCATTTGCATATTGTCTGCGAGTATGTTGAAGTTCCAATCGGTGTTCTTGTTGGTTACTACAAGTATGCAGGGAGAACTGCGCTACAGAAATCCGGATATAATGGAAAGGTGTGGACGAGAGGATATGATAAGCGGTTCTGTTTTAACAAGGAAGAACTCGCAGCGAAAATCAAGTATGTTCAAAAACATCAAGAAGACACATAATAATCGCCACCCAAAGGACAATCGAAAATCACGATTTTAAATTAAGATTTGCAAATTCTCCATGATACCTTTTCGCTGCGTTATTCCGCCTTCGCCAAGGCTTCGACGGACGGGTCGGGCCTCGCACAAAGTTTAAGGCGTCGAAACATGTTTGTAATGTCGCCGTTCCGACGACAGCTAAACAACCCCGCACTTACGCTTGGGGCTCTGTAGCAAAATTCAAATTCGCGAACTTGCCAAAGTATTTCTTCGCGGCGGAATCATAAGCACGAGCGGCGGAGGTTTCGGAGGCGAAATGGCCGAGGAAGAATTGCCGGCTATCTTTTTTTATGTAAGCAGCCCATTTGCCCCTGGCTGTGCTCCAAGAGACGCCCTTATACTTCGATGAAGAAGATGCGGAGGAACGAGAGTTGGCGTTATTTTGCTTCAATGTGCAATTGCGAAGATTGGCCCTGCGATTATCCAGGCCATTGTGATTGATGTGGTCGCAGACTAAATTGTCGGGGGTATCGGCAATCAAGCGGTGCATATAGATTCTTTTCGATTTGCCATTTACGCTAACAGACCTGACGGCATAGATAGAATTTGTATTGGTCTTGCAGTGCCAGCGAAACTGTGAGAGCCAGATATAGTCTTCGAGGTCAACCTTTGCGGAACGGCCTTGTGTAAGAGGGATTTTGCAATAATCGCCGAAACGGTCGGTATAAATGTGCAGAGCACTTCTCGGCCAGCGGTCTTTTTCAGGCGCATCTTCATCGATATAACGGAATCGGCCACAGAAATAATCCTGCCTTACGATGGGCCAGCGGGCCTGGCCAGTATCGTAATCGACCTCGGGTGGATTATGAACGCAGTGCAGGGTATCGGCTATGATGCGAGAAAAATAACAATTAGTGCAGAACCACTTTTTCATCTGCCCCCTGACTTCTGTCTTTGGTCTTATGTCTTGCGTCCGAAGGACTATTAAGTCCCCCTACTATTGGATGGAACTGCACAAATGAGTCGAAAATCGGGTGATTTTTTACAGAGTCAATCGGCGTAAGTGCTTATAAAAAAGGGACTAAAAAAAAATTTAAAATTTGGGATTTTAGCGCGCAACTATCTGCGTATTTGATTGACAATTTTCCGCAAGTCTATGTATAGCATATGCTTATGGCGGATTTTTTTACATTCCCTTGTGGGCTAAGGACTTACGACCGGTTTGTCGCTTCCTCTTTCGCCAAGGCTACGAAGGACAAGTCGTTTCGGTCTTCGTAAAACTACACCGAGACCAGTCGCTCAGGACGACCCAACTTCGTCTAAAGACTACGCCGCGGCAAGCAAAGCAAGCAGGATGGCAATAACTGTTGAAAAATCGGCGAAATATATTATCATTTTGCTGTATGCGAAATTTCGATAATGCAAAGCGAATAGTAGTCAAAATTGGGACGAATATCCTGACAAAGGACAGCGGGGTAGATACCGGCTACGTCGGTAAAATCGCGAGGCAGATTGCGGAACTACTTAAAGCCGACAGGCAAGTGGTTATTATCAGCTCCGGCGCCATCGGGATGGGGAAAGGCCAGCTTGACAAAACAAAAAAAATTTACCCCATTAGAAAATCTGCTGCCGGTAAGGCAAATACCAGAGGTCTGGTTTCTAACGGGGTGAAAGATATCAAGATGCGTCAGGCGTGCGCGGCAATCGGCCAGCCGCTGTTGATGGCTGAGTACAGAAAGGCGTTTGCACGTTACGGCGTTACCGTTGCGCAGGTGCTGCTTACCGCAGAGGTACTCAATAATCGAAAGACGTACCTTAACCTTCGCAACTCCATCGAGACGCTTTTGAAGTTAGGAGTTGTTCCGATTCTGAATGAAAATGACAGCGTGAGCACCGATGAAATTGGTACCGCCTTCGGCGATAACGATAAACTCAGCGCCCTTGTCGCCAGCAAGCTCGACGCGGACCTCTTGATTATGCTGAGTGACATCGATGCGCTGTATGACAAAAATCCAAGAAAGTATAGCGATGCTAAGGCCATACCTGCGGTATTCGAGATAACCGAGACAATCGTCAAAGCCGCGGGCGGCAAAGGCAGCGAGCGCGGTACCGGCGGGATGAAGACAAAAATCGAGTCAGCGAAAATCGCATCCAACGCCGGATGCCGAATGGTCCTGGCCAACGGCAGAATAAAGAACGTAATCAACGCAATTTTAGCAGGCGAAGAAATCGGCACGGCCTTTATGCCCAAGCGAAAATTGAGTAACCGGGCAAGGTGGATTCTAAACAGCACGCCGGCAGGGACAATACGCATCGATGAGGGCGCGATGAAAGCCGTGAAAAATCGCAAGAGCCTGCTGCCCAGCGGCGTAACCAGCGTCGAAGGGACGTTCGAGGTGGGCGCGGTCGTTATGCTGAATGACAACGCAAAGGCGGTAACAAATTTAAGCAGCACGCAGTTGAAAGCCCTTGCGGGTAAACACAGCTCAGAGATTCGCAAAATCTTAGGGCCAAAACACCGTGACGTTGTGGCCATACCGGAAGATATAGTAATCATTGATACTTGATGCTCGATACTCGATGCTGGATTTGCCAGGGTGGGATTTTGACGTTGACAATTCAATTTCAATAGTCAATAATCTTCGAGGTATTCGGCCGAAGTGGCGGAACCGGCAGACGCGCAGGATTCAAAATCCTGTCCTGGCAAC
>CAYSJK010000230.1:929-3318 GCA_964431375.1 uncultured Pirellulales bacterium | reverse complement strand
AGCCGTTTTGCCCCGCATACGGCCTCATCATCTCAACCACGTCCGAAATACATTTGTTGATATCACCGACGTTATATGCATATTTTTTTCGCCCTCTTTGGATACGCGAGAAGTCCAGCACGTTTTCTATCAGCCGGCTGAGACGCTCGCTTTCCTGACGCATATTTCTGTAATATTCATTGCGTTTATCCTCCGACTTGAGCCAGTCCTTCTCGAGCATCTCCGAGTACATTCTTATTGAAGTCAAAGGCGTTCTGAGCTCGTGCGAAACCGCTGATATAAAATCATCTTTTTTCTGTGCAAGTTTGAGTTGCGCTCTGGCATTGCGCCACAAGCTCGCCAGAGCGAGCATAACAGCAAACAGCACCACCGTGATAATAATAAAATACCAGTTTCGCAGCCAATCTGTCTTTTTACTTATCCACGCGGGGTCGGTTTCTATAAGATTTAACACCAAATCCCCAAATCCAAAATCCAGTATTGCCGTATATGCAACCTCGCCGGTTTCCATTGCTGCATCATTGTCTTTTCCCTGCTCAATCTGAGGCAATTCGAAATTCATTCGTTCTCGCGTAAATACAGTTCGCTCTGCAGACTCTTTGACCTCCTCGATTAGCTTCTTTTCATTTAGCTGAAAGCCCTGCAGAAGGTGCCTGTCTTCGATTTGTACGTGTCTGAGCAGAAAAACCTGACCGCCAAATACGGATTGTTCCGCATCTTTGCCGGGCACCACTACCGGCACAAATGGCTCAATCCGTATCTGCACGGTTTCGGTTTGGACCTGCTGTGGCGCCGGCTCCGCAGCCAGGAATTGTCTTTCCTTCAAATTTGCGTTCTCTTGACTTTGCCATTCTTGTTTTTCGCGTGCTTCTGCCTGGCTGACGTCGCCTGCCTCATCATACTGATAAATATCATCTGATGGCTGACTTGCCGCCATTTGCATATTTGTCTGTGCGGACTCTTCGGTTTCAGGAGCTTCTTCATCGCTGGCTGTGCGTTGTTGTCCGGCAGAGGTTATATCCTGCGCAGTATTGGAGGCGACAACTGAACGCGGCTGAACAAGGACCTGAGTTTTTTTGGAATCTTGTTTCAGACTCTCGATAGCGTATTCTTTGGCCCGGCTTGGTTCGCCTTTGGCAGGTTGTTTTTTAATGGCTTTTTCCCCGCCCGCTGCAGGTTTCAGGGCATCTCCGATATGTACCTGCTCTTTACTCGATACGCCGAGGTCTTTGGGAGGCAGTCCGAAAGCGCCGGATGTTGAAACTAATGCAGGCAGTAGATTCCGCTCGATATTATCTATATGAAGGTTAACTGCTTGAGAGAATTTGTCTTGCTGGTCTAATTGTAGTTGTTCGTCTCGGTAGAAAGGTGTCACGATTTTGCCGTCCGGCTCGATTTGAAAATTGCCGTAGGCAAGGTCATTGTACAGCTGCTCGGCCAGCGGCGAACGAAGCACGGGCATTTGCTGGCCGGGTGCAACATTTGCCGCTACATAGTAATACTGGTAATCGGTATAAGGCCGGCTTTGTTCTCTCTGCATAAACTCATCGAGCTTGCGATTGACATCCTGCCTGATTGCTTCTGCTACAGCGGCAAATTCACCCAGCCGCTCGCCTTTCAATCCCTTTGACCACAGCCGTATCGAGTGAAATCCCAGCAGCGTCAATCCGACGAGTGTCATCGCAAAAATAACCGTCAGAATTATAAGCCGTTTGTACATATTAGTTCCGGATTTTTAGTTTTCGTATTTATAGCCGGCCCCGCGAACAGTTTTGATAATTTGCGGGTCGGCCGAATCTTTCTCAATCTTGCTTCTCAGCTTTGCAATGTGCATATCGACGGTTCGCGTTCCAAGCTCGCTCATTTTCTCACCCCATATCTTTTCATAGAGCTCTTCTCTCGTGATAATCCTGTTCGCATTAGCGGCAAAATATTGGATTATCTGACCCTCACGCGTGGAAATTTCCATCTCCATCGCATCCCGTTTTATTTTCAACGCCGCGATATCGACATCCAAATCACCAAATCTGAAGTTTTGCGCAACTTTCCTCGCCGGGTCGGTCCGTCGCAGCACAGCTTCTATCCGTGCCAGCAGCTCTTGGAGCGAAAATGGCTTCGTGATGTAATCATCAGCACCGAGGTTCAGCCCCGCCACCTTTTCTTTTTCCTGTCCTTTTGCTGTTAGCATAATGATGGGTGTTTGCAGGCCGCCCTGGCGCCATTTTGTACACAATTGTTCTCCGCTGATTTTCGGCAGCATCAAATCAAGCAAAATCAAATCAAAATCAGTTTTGCTGACGGCTCGTTCGGCTTCGAGGCCGTCCTCAGCTTCGCTGACTCTAAAGCTGTGAAACTCCAGAAAGTCCCTCAGTGCACTTCGGATTTTCTG
>CAYSJK010000230.1:0-919 GCA_964431375.1 uncultured Pirellulales bacterium | reverse complement strand
CTATATTATAGGCCAAATCGAAGCCGAAGGTTTGTAAATGTTTTGTAAAAAACTCGGATTTTATTTTACAGGCGTTTTACGCAACTACCAACTCATATTGTCGTATTATAGAGTCAGTTAAAAACTTTTTTATTTTTTTGTTTAAGCAATTGTAAAGGAGATTTTTCAAATGAAAAGAAACGTAAAAACAACAGCAATTTTTGTGAGCGTACTGGTTTTGTGTCTCTTGATAGCGGGTATAACTTTTGCAAACGGCGGTCCGTTTGTGCTCAAGTATCCAAATGGCGACCCCGCCGCAAAAGGAATACTTGCGCGCCTTGACCCGGACCTGAAACCCGGCCGAGAGATGCGCCTTCGGGTGATTAAGGAAGACCTGAAAGTAACATTTGGCAAGGACGATATCATAAAAAGCGACACTGCCGGGCCGCCTCTCGCCCACGTCTCTGCACAGTACACAATTGAGAACCCGACTAACGAAGAGATTGAAGTGGACTTCGGTTTCCCCATCCTGCGCGGAGTTTATGTCAGCCCGTATTCGATGATGCCCAGGCCCGATGTGACGGTTATGCTGGGACAAGCGCCGGTTCAGTGTACCATCATCTCGAACTCGGCTATCTATGGAATCATTCGGCAGCGTTCGAGGCAGATTATCGAAAAGGCAATCGCAGAAGACCAAAAACTGAAGAATCTTATAGAAGCTGTCCGAAGCAAAGATGCTAAAGGTAGCAAAGCCCCGCGCAAAGCCCTCTATACATACCTGGTGGATACTATGAAGTGGAACCAGCGCGATGCGGTACTGTTAGTCGAGTACGCAGTGCTTGACTTTGGAAAGCTCAAAAGCTATCCACCTGACAGGACGGCAATGACATGGTGGTGGGGAGGGGACGAAAAACTTAACGAGCTTATGAACGCCAACCTT
>CAYSJK010000229.1:0-3339 GCA_964431375.1 uncultured Pirellulales bacterium | reverse complement strand
TATATGTTATGTTTCATTTGGTTTTTTGATTAAAGGTATGACAAACGGCTTTTTAGTATTTTTGTTGTTTATGATGCAATAATAACTAAAAGTTATTATTAATCGCCTTATTAGTTGTATCAGCGAGACTATCCCACATAAATGTTACTCTGTCCAAAAGACCCAAATTCTGCAAAACAATAGAAATGTTTGCAGTCGGCAGTGAACAAGTAAAATTGTTCTCAAGAAAACGGTCAAGATTCATAAGCGAAGAAGCAAATTTTACTTTATCACAATAAAGCAATGCTGTTTTATAATGCAATTCAAGCGTTATTTTGTCAAGACAATCCGAGGCAGAGAGATGCTTAAGAGCAAGGTCTTTTTGATTTGTTTCAAATAAACAGACGGCTAATTTGCTTTTAGCCCTGTGATAAGTGGGATTTATTTCCAGAGCAAACTGAAATGACGTTATGGCCTGTTCAAGATTTTCGATGCACATCATTAAAATACCGAGCCGATAATGCAGATCAGGGTTTTGCGGCTGATGAGCAATTTGTCGCTGATGTGCTGCAATAACAGTTTTAATTAAGTCGGAATTATAATCAATAAGTGAATTTTGTTCAAAACCGACTTGGAATTGCAAAGAGGCAGTTTGCGCGAATAACAAAGAGCTATTTGGCTGGATAGCCGCCGCCAGCGATAATGTTACCAAGGCATCAGAGCTATTATTAGCTAATTTCTGAGCAATAGCCAGGCCGATATAGGCATCAACAATTCTGTCGTTTATTTCGACTGCCTTATTAAATTGCTGTGCGGCAAGCTGAGCGGCACCTATCTGCAGGAACAGACTTCCGAGCTTTATAGTTGCTTCGAGAAAATCAGGGCAAAGGCGAAGGGCCTGTTCATATTGCGAGATGGCCTCAGCGGCAGCACCGAGCATACCAAGAATATCCGCGCGTTTTATCAGCAGTTCTGTACTTTCAGGCTGTGTCTGCAATAAATCCTCAACCGCCTCGAGGGCCTCGTGAAGCTGTCCTTCGGCAATAAGCTGGTCTGTATGGTCATTTTGAGTATTGAAATTGTCCGGATGTATTAAAATAGCAGTGTTGAATGAGTCAATGGCCTCTAAATATTCGTTGTTAGCAATATACAAGTGCCCAAGGGTGACAAGTGTCGAGATATCATCGGGATATTCACTTTTCAAAAGCTGGTATTGTTGTATTGTTTTTTCGAGCTGGCCATTTTTAAAATAAATGGCAGCAAGTCGCTGAGCAGGAAGCTGCAGATAGCTTTTGAACTTCAGACAGTCCTGATAAAACTCCACGGCCTGAGCTTCCTTTCCGAGCCGCTCATAACAATAACCAAGAGCGTAAAGGGCCATAGTGTTATTCGGCTGGCGCATATAGACCGAGTTGAGCTCTTCGAGGGCATTTTGTATCTGGTTGTTGTGAAAGCAGACAGCAGCGGCGGCCATTCGGCCATATACGCATGATGGATTGTCAAACAGATAAAACCTCAGCTGCTCATTAGCGGCATCGAGTTTTAAATCACCCATCAACTCGATGACAATATTTAGCTGTTGATATCGTGCAGAATCGCCGCTATCCTTCGGGATTCTGACGGTATTCAGCCAGTGCCATATTAAATCGGCAGTGTCGATTGTTATCGCCCTGCCGAGGATTTCGATAAGCTGACTCATAACTTCGCTTTCACTACCCGCCACCAATATTTTGTTTATCGAGCCGAACAACTTTTCCAAGCGCTATATACCTCTAAGAATATCGACAATAAGCAAAGGTGTGTTAATCAAGGTTTTTGCTATTGGTGATTCGAGTTTTCATTTTGTGCCGAGTTTATGGCGGTTGTGTGTGATGTATGGATTTTCCCGCTTGCGCTGGAAAGACAAGTCTTACAAGCAAAGCAATTATCGGATTTTAGTCCCCCCTGCCCTGCCGAATTATTTTCCTAATCCGATGTCGGTATCCGGGTCTGTTTTTCTATCTCGCTTAGATATGCCAAAGTGCGTTCAAGTGTATCGCTTAAATGTTTTAATTTGAGCATAGTTTTAACGCGTGTTAATAATTCGAGCTTGTTGACGGGCTTACTGATAAAATCGTCAGTTCCGGAATTAATACCTTGTTCTATGTCGCCAAACTCGTTAAGGGCGGTTACCATAATTACAGGGATGTCAGCGGTTTTGGGGTCGTTTTTAATCTTTTTACAGACCTCAAAGCCGCTCATTTTGGGCATCATAATATCGAGCAGGACCAGGTCAGGGGGGGATTTACTTATAATCTTCAGGGCCTGCAGACCATCTTCGGCAGATACGGTCTCGCAGTCAACATCCTCAAGATATGCCTGTAAAAGCTCAAGACTCGGCTGGTCGTCATCGACAATCAAAATGGTCGGTGATATCTGCTGTTCTTTTTCCTTTTTGGGCTTAGCCATAAAAAAGCTCCTATCTTCCGACTCATTACTGACCTAAGGTCTTTAAGATTGCCTTGCAAAAGGCCGGCAAATCATCCGGTTTGCGCGAAGTAATCAAATTGCCATCCACAACACATTCGTCATCTATATAATCGGCGCCGGCATTCTTAATGTCGTCCTTTATTGCCATAAAACAGGTTGCTTTTTTGCCTTTGTAAATATTTGTGCTGCATAGCAGCCAACCGCCATGACAAATAGCGGCAATAAGCCTGCCCGCATTTACCATACCGTTTGCAAACTTTATAACATCCGGGTCTCTTCTCATAAAATCTGCAGCGAAACCGCCCGGCACAACCATACAATCATAATCGCCGACATTCGCCTGTTTGACAGAAATATCCGATATACAGGGATAACCTTCTTTCGAATGATACTGTTTTTTCGCCTCGGCTGCAACAAAATCAACGTGCAGGAGAGCTTCCTTAAAGCGATAGTACGGATACCAGACTTCGAGGGTTTGATACATTTCGTCAACCATAATTGCCACTTTTGCTGACATTTTTATTGTTCCTTTTTAATATTAACGTTATTTTCGATAAATTGTCGGACCTGTGGTTTGATAAAAACCTTCTCGATATCAACGAGTTTTACGACAGCTTCAGCACAGAGAGCGGCGGTATCAGCAGATACGGCCTGGGTATCGGCAAAAAAGATTTGCTCACCCTTTATAGAGCAAAGCCCCCCGCCGCTTCCGCCGAGTGGTTCGTTGCGGATTTTTACATTGTTGGCTTCAAGCAAAGCCAAAAGCTCCTCTAAGATTGCCTGTTCATTCACCCCGTTAGAAACCTTTCTTTTTTGTATTGTTTTGCCCTATTTACATTACCCCGTTTTTCATTAAATTTCTAACGGGGTTCATTGTTCAAGAAAAACTGC
>CAYSJK010000228.1:0-3430 GCA_964431375.1 uncultured Pirellulales bacterium | reverse complement strand
AGGATTTGTGGAAAGCTGAGCCGAACGAAATAGTAGGGCCGGTAAAGGGATTTCAACGTGAAGGTGTTAAGTGGCGTATCGCTAAAATATTAGAAAAAAAACCCGGCGAAGTCAAAGAATACTCAAGCAATATGCAAAACAGTATTAAAAGGAAGATGTACGGCGAATTAACAAAAGCAGCGATGGAAAGATACCAAAAAGAGCTGCTGGAAAAATATCCATACGAGATTTATGCCGACAGAATCAAAGATATTGACCCGCTGGATATACGATAAAGACCTAAAACGATGGTTTCGCAGATGGGTTCTCCGAAATATGATTTGCCCGCCTCTGCTGTTCCTCCGTATGTAACCATATTAATTATGCCGCCGTTTGGAAACGGCTCATAGCCGATGGGACTTGGCTTTTTCATCTCGCTACACATTTATCATGATAGTACCGCTCAAAATATCCTTAGCTTAATACAATTGTAATGCAAAAGTGATTGATTTTGCAAAGAAATTCTGTGCAGTTATGTAAATTTCGAAAAAAAAAATACGATATGGAGCACATTGGCTTTTTATGACAAAAAGGGCCTTGATTAGAGAGAGGTGGAGAATTCTATTGCAAAGCTCCATTTAGTTAATAGTATGTCAGAAAGTAATATTTACACTAAAGGACCAAAATGGTTTTTACGCTGCATAGATATATATTTCGTGAGCTTTTTAAGATATTTTTGCTGGCGGTGTTGTCACTAACAGTGATTTTGAGCTTAGGTAGTGTTCTTCGGCCTGTTCAGGAATATGGATTGGGACCTCGACAGGTGGTCCATCTTATGGGCTACTTTCTGCCGATAACGCTGACATTTGTGTTGCCAATGGCGGCATTATTTGCAGGGGCTTTGGTTTATGGACGACTTGCGGGCGATAACGAGCTTGATGCCTGCAGGGCGAGTGGAGTATCTCTTGTGACATTGATTTATCCCGGGCTGGTTCTGGCGATTATAGTAGCGATTGCCAACCTGGTTTTGAGTTTCCACGTAATGCCGGCTTTTGTGCACCTTGCGGAAAGGGCCCTGAAAGCAGATGCCAAACAAATACTTTTCAGGAATATCCAGCGAAGAGGGTATTATAGACTGCCGCCGGATGGTGAGTACATAATTTATGCCGACCAGGCCGATTTGCAAAATGATACACTTTTGGGAGTGGTTGTCGCGGAGGTGGAGGACTTTAGAATCAAAAAGATAATTACCGCTGAAAGGGCAGCGGTGAAATTCAGGCAGGATGAAAGATTCGATGAAATACAAGAGGTACAAATAACTGCTTATAACACATATCAGATTGGCCCGGAAGACGAAGGAGGTATGTCTTTTGAATGGGGGTCGTTTACTGCAGAGTTTGGCTCGTTGTTAGGCGATGAAATAAAGTTCAAGAAGATAGGTGAAATGAAGAGGATTCAAGCGGACTTGATGCAATTTTATCCGATTGCAAAGCTGGCTCGCGAGACCTATGCGCAATTTACCACAGAGTTATTAGCACAGGATATTTCGGCCAGTATAGCCGAAGATGCCAACAGTTTGTATAAATTGCACAGCAGTGAGAAGTTCGTCGAATTCAGGGCTGACCAATGCGCTGCACAGGACGAAAAAAGAGTAGAGCTAACCGGGGACGTCCTGGTTATTGAGTCAGATACGGCCAGCAAAGAACATTTAAGCACCATGCGTGCGGCAAGGGCATTTTTGGAAATCGAGGGCGATGAGCTGGCACCGACTTTGACAATGGATATCTACAATGCACAGATGGAAGAGACAGGATATGTGAGGATGCGATATATTATACGTGGCCTGATACCGCCTGAAGCAGTGAGAAACAAATTTATAACGGGAAATGTTTTGGATGATATCGACCCGTGGGTAGTGTCATCAGCGTTAAAAAAAGGTCCAAGTGAGAGACTGGCGGCTCTGCAAAACAAGCTTCAAAGAAAGATACAAATGACGTTGGCTGAAATAGAGGCGGAGAAGCATTCCCGTCTGGTGTTCGGAATAGGTTGTGTGTCAATGATATTGATTGGTATTGGTTTGGGTATAATAAAGAAGGGCGGGCATTTGTTGAGTGCTTTTGGTGCGAGCTGTGTGCCTGCTGCAGGGCTGATAGTTTGTATAATGAGCGGCAAACAAATTACCGAGAACCTGAGTTCGCAAAAAATTCCAGGTATAACTGTGATGTGGGCGGGATTGGTGCTTATGCTCCTGCTGGCTATAGGGATATATTACCTATTGATGAGAAACTAAGAATCGTTCATAGTTTATTATTTATAGCTGATACACAGTCCGTATTATGAAGACATTAGATAGATACGTTGCAAAGAATTTTGCGGTCAGCTATGCGATTGCATTTGGAGTATTAGTAGGTCTGCGAATAATTATCGATTTGTTCGTGAACCTCGATGAGTTTACAGAGCATGCCGACCTTGGCACCCTGGCTGTTATTAAGAACATATTCATATTTTACGGGTTGAACAGCACAATTTACTTTCGTGATTTTGCGGGGATGATAACTGTGGTAGCGGCGGCCTTTTCGTTAGGCAAGATGGTGCGCAACAATGAGTTAGTGGCTATGATGGCATCAGGTGTAAGCCTGAAACGAGTGATTGGGTCGATAGTGTTTCTGGCATTATTGCTAACGGGCCTGTTGGTAATCGACCAGGAGATTGTTATACCACATCTTGCCGACAAGCTTGTTCGCGACCAGGATGCTATTCCCGGCCAGGAGTCCTATGGTGTACGATTTATCAGCGACAGCAATGGTTCGTTAATCTGGTCTCAGAGATTTGACGTAGAGACATCGACGCTTTATCAGCCAACTATCATCACACGTTCGAGGGTTCCCAAATCGTCACCCTGGGAGGTAACGGGTCGGATATCAGCTGAGAAGGCAGTTTACAATAACGAAACAGGCCAGTGGGACTTGTATAGCCGAAATTCTGAGACCGGTGAGTGGGTCAATTACGGTTTGTTTACGGAAAAAGGCTCCGAGAAAAGTGCTCGAAAGATAAGCTCCTATGCCAGTGATATTACTCCAAAGGACATCCCTTTTAGACAGAAATCTGAGTATAAAACTTTGTTAGGTTGGCGAGAATTGGCTACTCTTGCGGCCCAGGGAGCAAAAATCAAAGACAGACGTCAATTGTACAGCCAGAAGCACTTTCATATTACCGAGCCAATTGTCAACCTGGCAATGCTTATGGTGTGCCTGCCGATTTTGGTATGTCGTGACCCGAAGTCGATGAAGTCGGCTATTATGATTAGCTTTGCTTTGGTAGGCGTGTGTTTTGTCGTAACTTTTATCTGCAGGATGCTTGCCCCGGAGGCCGATAGCTTTTACGAGATTGGTTTTTGGGCATGGGTTCCGGTCTTTATCTTTCTGCCGATGGCATTTATTGAACTGGACTC
>CAYSJK010000227.1:0-3460 GCA_964431375.1 uncultured Pirellulales bacterium | reverse complement strand
CATCGTTATCAATGGTGTTGCAAATCCCATTTTTCAAATTTGGCAAGATGGACTCAATGTATGGATCCTCCAACCATCTTTTAAGATTAGAATAAGTGTGTTTCTTAGCTTCTTCATATAATTGTTTGTCAATCCGGTTAGTTATCAATGCGTCTTCAAGATATTTAGAGATTCCCCGATTAGCCAATTCGAGTGTTGGATCAATGTTCCTTCTGGTCATCAGTCATCATCCTCCGCTTGGATTTCATTAATGCTGCCTTTAAGGTGGTAACCATTCTCTTCAAGATAAAATCTCTGAACACCACCGTTTGGAGCATTTAATACGATAAAATGACACCCTTCCTTGTCCACGTAAACCGGATCGACTAGGTCATTGAACTCGTCATCCCGATACAGTTGGATTTCAGCCTCAAGCTCCTCCATTGAAATACCAAAATAGTCTGGACCAAGTTTTTGGACAATCTCAGATTTTCTAGGGCCTTTCCTATTACCTACAAACGCCATTTTTCACTGTCCTTTCTTAAAAATCCTGTTTTTAACTCTTTCTTGGTATTGATTGCGTAAATTTCTTGTGTTTGTAACTAAACCTCATTTATTATCAAACGAATTATCTAAACTTGCAAAATTAAGTATCGATAGGCAAGTATATTTAGCGACGTTTTCACTGTCAAGTTTTTTAATTATCCTGGGACTTCTGCTCAGGTATCTTGTATTCGCATCAGCGAAAGAAACTTGTTTTTTACACATACACCACCAATTCAGCCTGTTGTTGATTACTTTATATCGCTCTTGTGTGAATTGTCAATAATGAACATGCAGCTAAGTTTTGATGTGGTTTGGTTAAATTTGCCGATTTAGAATGTTTTTGTGGAAAATTAAGGTTCGCCCTGTTATACTGTTTTGGACATAGAGGCATACTAAATAATCCATAATAGATTTATGGCCGGGTCCCATGCAGGCCGAGCCCGTGAAACTGGTCAGGCGGGGAACCGAGCAGCCATAAGCGTGAGCCTGGCTGTGCTGTGGGTAAACCCGGCCTTCTTATGAAAATGAGTTACACAGTTTTAGCAAGAAAATACAGGTCGCAGACGTTTGACGACGTTGTCGGGCAGGATGCTATCAGCCAGACACTCAAAAACGCTATCAAAACCGGCAGGGTGGCTCATGCATATTTATTTACGGGCACACGTGGTGTCGGTAAGACCACGATGGCGAGAATTCTGGCAAAATCGCTTAACTGCTTGTCTGTTGATGAGCCGACCACTAAACCGTGCTGTAAGTGCGATAGCTGCACGGCAGTAAATATCGGCGAAGATATCGATGTTATTGAAATAGACGGAGCATCGAACAACAGAGTTGACGAGATTCGTGAGCTGCGCGAAAACGTTATATACCGTCCCGCCCGGTCAAGGTTCAAGATTTACATTATTGACGAAGTGCACATGCTGACGACCGGTGCATTCAATGCTTTACTTAAGACACTGGAGGAGCCGCCTTCCCACGTTAAATTTATATTCGCCACCACGGAGCCGACCAAGGTCATCCTGACTATCCAATCCAGATGCCAGAGATTCGATTTTAATAATATTCCTGCCTTAAAAATTGCTAGGCAGTTAAAGTTCATCCTCAAGCAGGAAAAAATAAAATACGAGGATGATTTGGTCTTGCCGCTTGCGAAGATGGCAAACGGCTCAATGAGAGACGGCCTGAGTTTACTGGATAGATTATTAAGTACGGGCGCAGAACCTTTGAAAACTGAGCTTTTGGAGCAGTATTTGGGCAGCCCCAATAGCGAAAAAATCTATAATCTTATTGCCGGAATCGGCGACAGCGATGCAGCCGGAACTCTTGCCTCCATCGAGGATTTAATAAATAGTGGTATAGGTGAGGTTCAGGTCGTTGATTCGCTGATTGATTATATGCGGGATTTGATGGTAGTTAAATCCACATCAGCCGACAGCGAGCTTCTGGCATTGACCAGCGAGCAGCAAAAAAGGACAAGCGAATTAGCGGAGAGATTCGATACCGCTGGGCTTATTTACAATATAACCGCCCTTGAAAAATTGCGATGGGCGCTGAAGAACAGCGATACGCCCAGAGCACTTCTGGATGCACTGATGTTACGGTTTGCCTTGAGCGAGCATTTTCTAAACGTCGATGAGCTTATGTCGCGATTGCAGGGCGGTTCTGCTCCTGCCGTTAAAAAAAAAGAGATAACAAACACAGAAACTAAAACAACTAACGAATCTCGACATACGACAGAAGCCTGCCCTGAGCGTGGTCGAAGGGACATACAACATACTAATAGCGAAAAGATAAGCAAGCCCCAGCCGCAAATAGAAGAGCGAACGCAAGCGGAAGTACCGCCAAAACGAACGAAAACCACAAGCCAGAAGAGAAACGAAATCATCAGCGACCCCGCAGTCAAAACTGTCCTTATCGGCCTGGAAGCAACCATCACCGGAATCGAAGAGAATCCAAACAATTGATTAGTGATAATTTTATTGGGACGATGGGTGGCAGCCTCAAAGCTTGTCCTGAGCGAAGCCGAAGGGCACAGCTTGGGGATGGTCTGTGAGTGATTGATTATGAGTAGCATATATACTGGAACTTTGAACAGGTTGATCGAGGAGTTCGGGAAGCTGCCGGGGATAGGGCCCAAGACGGCGGAACGGCTGGCTTTTTATATATTAAAAGCCAAAAGCGATGAAGCTATAGCCCTGGCAGATGCCATCCGGGACGTCAAAAACAAAATCAAACGCTGTAACGTATGCTTCAATTACTCGGAACAGCCGGTTTGCGATATCTGCTCTGACCAGAAGCGGGACAAGAGCTTAATATGCGTAGTCGAGCAGCCAAAGGACGTCATAGCCCTTGAAAAAACCGGAGCCAGCAAATGGGTATATCATGTTCTCGGCGGCCACATCGCGCCTCTGGAAGGAATTGAGCCGGATGATTTGACTATCAATAAGCTCGTCGAACGCGTTCGAAAAGGAGGCATCAAGGAAATCATAATGGCCACCAATCCCAATATGGCCGGCGACGGAACAGCACTTTATATAAGCTCACTGCTTAGAGATTCAAGCGTCAAAATCACTCGCTTGGCAAGAGGTCTTCCCACCGGCAGCACTATCGAATATGCAAGCGGCAAAATGCTTACCGACGCTATAATCGGCAGACAACAGTTTGAGTAACTGTGGATTTTTGAGTCGGAACGAAAATCTTGACGGAATCTTTTAGTGCATTTATGATATAATAATGAAAGCAACCGCTACGGATATAAGTGAATATTCAAAGCAAACCCCGTTGGAAGAATTATTTCTAACGGGGTAAAGATTTTTGTCAGGTGCCTATATGAAGTTGGAGATGAGAGGTGACATGCGGATGGAGCAGCGAATGAAGCTTGCTCCACATATGATTCAATCAATGGAGATTCTCCAGCTTCCCATCCTTGCCCTGC
>CAYSJK010000226.1:0-3484 GCA_964431375.1 uncultured Pirellulales bacterium | reverse complement strand
ATGCTTCAATACTCTGTATTCTGGCTTCGTATGAAGATATGATGCTCTCAAGGATATTTTCTTTATCAGTAGCTAAAAGCATTGTTATAATTTCCCTTTTGGTAAGAATCCGCATGCAGAGAAGAGGTTTTTCTTGGCGAGTCATGCTTTCTGCATTTCCCCCCGTAGCAGTGCATAAGGGTGGCTCGACAAGAATCCTCTACCAGCAATACGAATGATGTGTTCTAACCTTTCGGCCAGTCCTTAGGCTGCTGTTGCGGTCAGACCTATCGCCTCAGCGTATTTCAGATAAGTCTCAACCGATGCAGCCACTACTCTGGCCTCTATGGCGAGCAGTTCAATACCCACCAAAGAGATTCTCACCCAGGCATCAACTACGATGCCCTTGTCCAGGATTCGGTCAATAACCTCGACCAAACTGCTGGAACCAATTGCTTTTTCTACTGCCATTTTGGTTCTCCTTTTCTTTCCCCTTAGGGGGAACTAAATAAAATAGAAACAAAAAACGCACGCTACACATGTGCGTTTGAACTTAACTCAATTATATCCACCCCGGAGATTACAACTGGGCTGGTGACTGTTCTTTTATTATTCATTGCTTGCTGGATACGGCATGTTTTTCAGCAATTCCCCATTGTACCCCCATTTTGCGCCCCCATTTAAAATCCCTTTGTTAATTGCACCAGCCGAGAAGGACAAAGTCGCCGCTCAACAGAAGCCCACATTTGCGAGCCAGTTTTTCTCGGACTTTAACGTCAATATGCTCGTTGCTTCGGCATTATTTCGGATAACTTTAAGAAGTTTTTTCCTGTCTTCAGACTAACCTAAGGATAGGTAAGGCTATGGAAAGTACGAGTAGTTACAGACGATTTGCAGAGTTAAAATAGTAAAAGTGTGCTTTTCTTTTAAGATTGGATTTTGTTAATGAAAAATGCTGGCCTTTTTAATACTGATAACCATTTTTAGCACGAAAATCGCAGCAGTAAGCACGAGCATCGCCAAAGGAGGGGGGTAATAGCCAATGGCTACATTGAAACTCCTTTGGATAAAGCGGCGTGATTAATTACTTTGTCAGTAAGTCTGATTTTTTAGGTGAGGTAGTCGTCAGGCCCTGTCGGATTGCGTACTTAGTCAAATCCGCAAGGTTATCAACATCAGTTTTTTCCATAATCCGTCTGCGACTTGCTTCGATGGTCTTGACACTCAGCCCAAGCTGCGAAGATATCTGCTTTGCAGGTATGCCCTCGGTTAAAAGCTGGAGGATTTGCTTTTCTCTCGAAGAAAGAAGTTCATACCGGTTGCTAGTGATATCAAAAATACTATCTTTTGTAATGCCCTCCAGAACAATACTTGCAATCTGGGGACTCAGATATGACTGATTATCCATAACCGCTTTAATAGCCCGAACTAAATCATCAAGGACGCACTCTTTGACCATATAACCTGAGACACCTGCTCTGACCATATCGAGCACAAACTCTCTCTTTGCATGTACCGACAAAGCCAATACTTTAACTTCCGGCAGTTCGCTTTTAATCTGACGGGTCGCTTCAACGCCGTTCAATACCGGCATAGTCACATCCATGAGAACAACGTCTGGTTGTAGTTCCCGGGCTAATTCCACTGCCGCCAGGCCATTGTCGGCCTGGCCTACTACCTCCATATCGCTGTGTTTTTCGATCAAAGCCTGAATACCCTGTCGCAAAATTCCATGATTATCAGCCACTAAAATTCTTATGCTCATAATAGCCCCCTATCGAATCAGCTTTTCCACATTTTTCCCACACTTTATCGGCGCTACTAAGGCAACCTGTGTGCCCTCTCCGGGTTTGGATTCAATTTCAACACTACCGCCAAAATAGTTTAATCTCTCACGAATACTGAAGAGCCCGAAACCTGCCGTTTTGTCTGATCCAAGCCCATCTGTGGGTGGTTTGAATCCGATCCCGTTGTCGACAACGTTAATGCGTATATTGTCATTATCCTTGCGAATGGAAACCTTCACGTACTGTGCTTGAGCATGTTTGACAACATTAATCAATAATTCCCGCACCGCTCGGTATAGAAGAGCACAGACGTCTTCGTCCAAGGGCTTAGGTTGTGCATCGTCCTCGAATTCAGTCTTAATTTCATGCTTCTGCTGGATTTCTTCATGAAGATATTCTCGCACCGCAGCTTCAAGACCCAGTTCATATAAGGTGGGGGAACCCAAATCGAATGTCAAAGAACGCATATCGCCAACTATCTGGTCGAGATGCTTATAGATTTCATTCACCGGTTTAATCAATTCCACCGGCAAATTTTTTTCTCGCAATTCCCCTAAGTTGATTTTGAACAAGATTAGATTTTGCGTAACCTGGTCATGCAATTCAACGGCAAGGCGCTTGCGCTCGCGTTCTTCGGTTAATGACATCTCTGAAGCAAGGTCTCGAAGTCGTTTCTGATAAGCCAGCAGTTTTCTTTGAGCCCGCCTTTGTGCGGTGATGTCCCAGAAAATACTTAATATCCCTGCAAAATTACCTTTCTCATCTCTGACAGGTGTCTTAACTGTATGGACAACCACTTCCCGTCCGTTCTGAATATATTTCTCATTAATATCTTCTATTTTGCCGGATTTCATAATTCTTTTGTCATCGGCTCTGTATTTTTCAGCCAATTCCTTAGGATAGAAATCGTAATCTGCTTTTCCGGCAATTTCCTCGGCCTTAATCTTTAAATCCTTAGCATAATTCTCATTGCAGGACAGATAAACGGAGTTTCTGTCCTTGAGAAATATCTTTTGTGGGAGATTCTCAAGAAGCGTTCTATACTTCTTTTCGCTTGCTTTTAGTGCTTCCTCCGCCTTTTTGCGATCAGTGATATCGCGGAATATCTCTAATTTCGATATGCTCCCGTCGGAGTTTCTTAACGGTGTATCAATAAGATCATAGGTCCTCTGATTCTTAAAGGAATACCATTCCCATCGCACTGTTTTTCCTGTAAAAACCTCCTGATTTTTGCACCAGGGGCAAACCTCCTCGCGATCATGGAAATACTCATAACATTTCTTTTCTTTGACAGGACCAAATTCTTTTTGGAGAACAGGATTTATGTATTCAATATCGTTTTCTTGATTGACGATGTAAACTCCATCTGCCATAGAATCCAGAATAGCCGTAAGTTTATTCCGCTCAACCTGCAACGCCTCCTTCGCCTTCTTGTGCTCAGCGCTTTCGACAACTTTCCATTTACCTTCTCGCCTGATAACGGCAGACTGGTGACAGTTAACAATATCTATAACTTCAGCCGCCCCACACTCATCAATACAATAGCTGCAAATTGCGATCATCTGATATTTGCCGATTGCCTCATTTACATCTTTTTCATAGTCAGCAAACTCTTTCCGAACCTCTTTTTCAAACCCGCTCCCATTACCTGTTACCCTCATACCAGCAAAACCAGAAGCCAGGGCTTGATTGAGTCGGCTAAGCCAGGCGTTAAGAAC
>CAYSJK010000225.1:0-3487 GCA_964431375.1 uncultured Pirellulales bacterium | reverse complement strand
CCCTGCTGAGATACACATAATCGCCGCCTTCCTGAGGATATGCCGAGGCAAGTTCGGCATATCCCAGCGCGCCGAAAAGTGAGAGCAATCCTCCCGCCAGCCAAATCGCCAGCACACCCCACCAGCAGTATGCTCCCTTGGCAATATCCGGCGCCAACTGAAATATACCGACACCGACGATAATGCCCACGATAATGCAGGCCGAGTCAAAAAATGACAGTTCTTTCCTCGGGGCTAATTGCATAATATTTTTTATGGTTTAATCTTTTTTACAGCTTCTATTTTCAGCAGGCCGAAGTTTTCTTTCTTTGTTAATACCACCCACGCCCGCCAGTCTTTTTTGTGGATTCTTACCGGCTCGATTGACTTTACGTCCTTGAGCCAGACCAAAAAGCCAAACCTGCAGTTACTCTTGCTTTGCCAGTATTCGTCATCGCCGAGGATATCGTGATTATATTGTTTTTTTATTTTGGTTATTTGCTCTGGAGTGAGGTTCTGGTAATTTTTAACCGCTGCGACGGTTGCCGTTGCGCAGACCGGCCCGGAGCTTAGTTTCAAAAATAATTTATCACCGCGCAAAACCCGCCCGAAGGTGTAACGCCTTGTCTTGGTAAAGCGAGATTCGATGCGTTTTTGACTGGCTAAAATCGCATCTAAATACGGCTTTTTCAGGATTACAAGATGATAATTGGTCATTGCTCTATCTGTTTGGTTACGATGTTCCCCACTTGTTTTTCAGCAGGTCAGCCACAGCGCGAATGTGCTCTGGGGTCGTTCCGCAGCAGCCGCCTACGATAGCAGCTCCGGCGTCCAGGCATTTGGCAATGCCGATAGCGAAAGGCGCCGGTGCCATTTCAAATACGGTCTTGTCGTCAACCAATTTTGGTTTTCCGGCGTTAGGCTGTGCCAGTATAGGCACAGTTGTTGCTGATTTAAGTATAGATACCACGACAGCCATTTGTGCCGGGTCAAGGTCACCGCAGTTGGTCCCAATAACATCTGCACCGCCGTCAGTGAGTTTTTTGGCACAATCCTCTGCGGAGTTACCCATCATCGTTCTGCCACCCTTTTCTTCAGTTGCAAATGCTATCGAGACAATTACAGCAAGCGATAAGTTATCTTTACATGCACGAAGAGCACATAGCGCCTCACGCAGGTCGAACACTGTTTCAACGATAAATCCATCCACGCCGGCCTCAGCCAGAATTTCTGCCTGTTCTTTATTTATAGGCATCGTAGAATTGCTGCTCTTTGTAAGTGCCGTAAGGCTCAAGTAATTGGCCTGTTGAGCTGATATCGCCGAGCACGAATTGATTATCAGCGATTGCTTGTCTTGCCAATCCAACTGCCGCCCGATTCACTTCTTGCACTGACACATCGACATCATGAGTCTTGATGTAAATGTGGTTCATCGTAAGTGTGTTGGTGGTCAAAGCATCGCAGCCGCTCTGAGCATATTCTCGCTGGATTTCAAGAACAACCTCCGGATTGTCAAGGTTGTTACGGGCCCGACCCATAAGGCCGCGCTTGTCCAGCTCAGTTCCTATTGCTCCATCAAGCAGGATTACATCTTTTGTGCCTAAGAATGTTAAAAAGTCCGTTTTCAATTACGCTGTTACCTCTGTTTCTTATTTATCTCTTATCATTCTATGTTAACAGAGAGGGCCGCTAATTCGTTTTTGACTTGTTCAATACTTTCAAAAAGGATGGTTTTGATACCTGTTTGCTTTGCGCCTTTTATAAACTCTGGTTTATCATCTATAAATACTGTTTGCTCCGGTGTTGTGCCAAGTCTTTGAACGGTAAGCTCATAGATTTTCTTCTCCGGTTTCATTGTCCCTTCGGCACACGAGAGGACCAGCACATCGAACATACCATATCCCAAATCGTGAAAGAATTGCATTGCAGGCATTTCAGTATTGGATAATAGGGCAATGCGGTAGCCGTTATTATGAAGTGTCGAGACCATAGCAAAAACATCGGCCCTTGGTGAATAGATAGACTGAAGCGCATTACTCCATAGTGAAGGTACTTTCGGGATTGGTTTATCAAGCTCTCCACAAACTTTGGCCCAGAAGTTTTCTTCACTGATTAATCCTTTCTGGAAATCAGCGGCGAACCTGTTATGGGCTTTTATATAATTTTCTTTGGATACCGACAGCTTATCGGCGCAATATTGCATCAGCCCCGGAGCCGGGTCATCTATCAAAACGCCTCCCCAGTCAAAAATAAGAGCGTTTATCTCTGTCATTGCATATAAAGGATACTGTTGATTTTTTATTTCGCCCCAAGACGATACAAAGGTTCGGCTTACATATCAAGCTCTATTTAGAACCCTGAAGTACCTGCTTTTACTCTTTGACCCCGTTAGTCCTATGGACTCCTTACGGAGAAAATTTGCTTTACCCTGTTAGATATTGAACTACCCTTTTATCTAACGGGGTTGACGTTTGCCGGTTGTCATTTTATAATCAAGGCAGGTTTATAAGGATAAGAGGATGGAACCGATTTTAATTGCCATAGGAATTGTTTTGGTTTTGGCTGTCTTGGCGTTTTTGATTTGGCTCATAAGCTCCAGTTTCGCAGCCAGAAGAGATATAGCCGGCCAGGCTACAGGCATCGGAATGCTCCAGCAGCAGCTTGAAGCGCTGAAAGCCGCTCAGGATAAAACTACCGAAAGCCTGCAAAATTCTCTTCAGCAGGGCCAAAACTCACTTACTCAGGGCCTGCAGTCAAGCCAGCAGGTTTTAGGTCAGCTAAATACCCAAATCGGTGAATTGCAGGGTACAAATAAGCAGATGCTCCAGGTCGGAGCCGAGGTCCGTCGGCTGCAGGATATCTTGAGCTCGCCCAAGCTGCGAGGCCAGATGGGGGAATGGTCGCTCGAAAATCTCCTTGCGCAAATCCTGCCGAAAGATAGTTACAAACTCCAATACTCATTCAAAGACGGCCAAAGGGCAGATGCTCTGATTCAGTTAGCTGATTTTTCAGTCTCCATCGATGCAAAATTCCCTCTGCCGAGTTTTGAAAAAGTTATAGTTGCAGAAAGCGAAGAAGAAAAAATCAAATTGCGAAGACTATTCATCAAGGATGTAACCAATCATATTGAAAAAATTTCTGTCGATTATATAAGACCTGCTGAGGGCACGCTGGATTTTGCCATAATGTATATACCCGCTGAAAATATCTATTACGAAACGATTGTCAAATACGCAGGTGAAGCGAACGATATCTTGCAATACTGCCTTGATAAAAAGGTAATCCCCGTATCGCCGAATCTTTTATATGCGTATTTGATGACGGTGGTAATGGGCCTGCATGGGCTGCAGATAGAAAAGCAGGCAGCCGAAATCAGACAGAACTTAAAACGGCTGAACGCCTCTTTTGCAGATTTTATCAACAACTGGGACGTGCTCGGCAAGCATTTGCGTAACGCATACAGCCAATACGATGAAGGCCATAAAAAACTCGACCGTCTCGGCCTGCA
>CAYSJK010000224.1:0-3515 GCA_964431375.1 uncultured Pirellulales bacterium | reverse complement strand
CTGTGGTTGCTGTCGCTTTAATATGTCATTATTTGCTGTTTCTAACCCTTGCCCGTATAACCAGACGTACAGCAACCCGCATTGATGAGTCTATAGCCAAACATTTACGCGAACCTGCAAGATGGATAATGATATTCCTTGGCGTTCGGCTTGTGTTGCCACTTTTTAATATACCCGCAGAATTTCAGGAATTCTTAAAACATATATTCAGTCTGGTCGTGATAGCTTTGGTGTCGTGGCTGCTGATAAAAAGCACCTATATTCTGGATGACTATATCATCAGGCGCTTTGACATTGACCAGAAAGACAACCTTAGAGCCAGGAAAATACATACTCAACTGAACGTTATAAAACGAATAGCGATTACGGCCGTAGTAATAATAGCTGTAGGGACGATGCTGATGACCTTTGATAAGGTTCGGCAACTTGGAACAACGATTTTAGCATCAGCGGGGATAGTAGGCATCGTAGTTGGTCTGGCAGCTCAAAAGACAATCGGGACCTTCATAGCCGGTCTTCAGATAGCGCTTACTCAGCCGATTCGCGTAGACGATGTGGTCATAGTAGAGGGCGAATGGGGGCGAATTGAAGAAATCACCCTGACCTATGTTGTGGTAAAAATCTGGGATTTGCGGCGTCTGGTTGTGCCGATTACCTATTTTATTGAGAAGCCTTTTCAGAACTGGACGCGTGCTACGGCTGACCTGCTTGGCAGTGTCTTTCTTTACGTCGATTATACAGTGCCCGTAGAAGCTGTGCGGAAAGAGCTTGAAAAAATCCTAAAACAATCCAGGCACTGGGACGGCAAGGTATGCGTTCTGCAGGTTACAAACACAACAGACAAGACAATCGAGCTAAGGGCCCTTATGAGCGCGGTGGATGCTTCAACTGCATGGACCCTCCGTTGCGAGGTCCGCGAGAAGCTTGTATCATTTATCCAGGACAAATACCCGAACGCTCTTCCCAAATTGCGGGCTGAATTTGAAAAATTGCCAATGTAGGACAAGGCTGCTATTTCTTTAAGGAGGCCACGGAAATGTGGTTCAAAACAGAAGAAAGCCTGACAGAGCAGCAGGTTCAATCAGGCTTGAGCTACGTAATCAAGGACGGGATAGCATCTCAGGCAATGGGAATATTAACCGGCGGAGCGTTTTTAGTTGCTTTCGCCATCAAGCTCGGTGCCTCGAATTTAGTTATTGGTTTATTAGCCGCCATCGGACCTCTGGCACAATTGCTGCAGCTGCCCTCTATATTTCTCGTTGAGAAGATACGCAACAGGCGGGCTATAGTCCTTTTCGCAGCCGGATTGAGCAGGATATGCTGGCTGCTAATTGCCCTGATACCATTTCTTTTTATCGAACAAATCGGCCTTGCAGCTCTGCTTGGGGCGATGATAGCAGCGTCGGCCTTTGGGGCAATATCCGGCTGTAGCTGGAATTCGTGGATGCGAGAGCTCATACCGCAAAATATACTTGGCTCGTTCTTCTCAAAACGGATGAGAATAGCAACAGGTGTCGGAATTGTATTGAGCTTAGTTGCCGCCGGTTATCTGGATTTGTGGAAAAAGCTTCTGCCAAACTACGAATTGCAGGGATATTCAATTCTTTTTTTGCTGGGTGTTGCAGCAGGTGCTCTGGGAGTTTATTTTCTGGCACGAACACCGGAGAAACGTATGCCCATAGCGGAACAGAGACAAGGGATTATAAAGCTACTTGCCCAGCCATTTAAGGACGAGAACTTTCGCAAGCTGATTGCATTTATGTGCTCGTGGAATTTTGCGGTCAATCTTGCCGGGCCTTTCTTTATGGTGTATATGCTAAAGCGTCTGGGATTGAGCATGTCGTTTATAATAGCCCTTTCGATAGTCAGCCAGGTCCTGAATTTCGCCTTTCTTAAAATCTGGGGCAAATACACAGACCGGTTCAGCAACAAATCAGTGTTGGCTATTTGCGGGCCTCTGTTCATACTGTCGATTTTAGCGTGGACGTTCACAACGATGCCGGATAAATACTTTTTGACAATACCGCTTTTAATTATCATTCATATAGTTATGGGATTATCATCTGCCGGTGTGTCACTTGCTTCCGGCAATATTGGCTTGAAATTAGCGCCAGAGGGCCAGGCGACGGCTTATCTTGCTGCCAATACAATAATGAACTCAGTAGCGGCCGGCATCGCACCTATTTTAGGAGGTCATTTTGCAGACTTTTTTGCCAATCGTCAGCTTGAATGGACATTGAAATATACAGGCCCAGGCCGCGAATTTACCCTGCCGACACTAAATCTTCAGCAATGGGACTTTTTCTTTGCTTTGGCTTTTGTAATTGGGTTATATTCACTACATAGATTAGCTATGATAAAAGAAGAAGGTGAAGTTGAAGAAAAAGTGGTTATGAATGAGCTGTTTGCCGAGGTTAGCGGTCAGGTTAGGACACTGTCCTCGGTCGAAGGGCTGCGACAAATGGTAAGCTTCCCGTTTTCGATAGTAAGGAATATAACTACCAAAATAACAAACAGCCGTCAAAAGCAATCTAAAGAAGATAATGAGAAGTCTTTTTCGTAGCATTAAACACTTTATGAAGTTTTCGGGAAGGATATGATAAGAACCAAGATTATAGCCACTTTGGGTCCTGCCAGTAAGAGCGAGACAATCTTGCGCAAGATGTTTATCAGTGGTATGGATATTGTTCGGCTGAATTTTTCTCACGGAAGTCACGCAGAGCATTTGCAGGCAGCGGAGACGGTCCGAGCGCTGAATAAAAAGATGCGAAGAGCCGTTAAAATCATGCAGGATTTGGAGGGCTATCGTATAAGAATCGGAAAATTAGAAAATCCTGTTATACTAAAGAAAGGCAGACAAATTTATTTTACTCAAGAAGATATAATCGGCACTGAAAAAGAGGTGCCTTTTGATTATCGAGGGACCCTGGAGGTGATAAAGCCTGGCACGTTAATTTATGCAGACGACGGCAAAATCACCTTTGAAGTTAAGTCACTCGAAAATCAGCGATTGAAAACAAAAGTGCTTAATGGTGGAGAATTGAAAGAAAATAAAGGGGTCAACATGCCGGCAGCCAAACTGGAGTTTGAACCGTTTACTGAAAAAGATAAGAGAGATATTGAGTTTGGAATTGCAAATAAGTTTGATTACATTGCGCAGTCATTTGTAAGAAGCGCAGATGATATAAGATTGGTTAAAGACCTGGTTAAACCGAGACATCCGCAATGTCAAATTTTCGCCAAAGTAGAAAGCAGAGAGGCGCTGGATAATATCGACGCAATCATTGACGAAGCTGACGGTATTATTGTAGCGCGGGGTGATTTAGGCATTTGCGTTCCAATCTATGAAATTCCAGTGATACAAAAGCAAATCGTCAAAAAGTGTCGGGAGAAAAATAAACCTGTTGTCGTGGCGACTCAGATGCTTGATAGTATGACTGAAGAGACGATTCCGACCAGAGCGGAGGTTACCGACGTAGCCAATGCCATTCTCGATGGTGCTACACATTTGCTTT
>CAYSJK010000223.1:0-3590 GCA_964431375.1 uncultured Pirellulales bacterium | reverse complement strand
GGGTTTTGGGATGACTTCTAATAATTTAGAAAATACAGCGAGAGTGGCTGACATAGAAATAATCATGAACTCCTGTTTATTTCCTTTTCGCTTTACAATCACGTTAAGCCTTGATACAATCCCATAAGCGTGATAGATGAACGTTTTGCATTTTTAACACATAATACAGTATACGTGATACGAGAAAATGGCCGGCAAAATAAAAATTGATGCTGAACGATGCAAAGGTTGCGGTTTGTGTGTTTTAGTATGCCCGAAGGGCGGCATTACCATCTCCAAAAAGTCCAACAAAAAGGGTTACTTTCCAGCACAGGCAACTAATGTTGATTGTACCGGTTGCTGTTTCTGTGCTCTTATCTGCCCTGATGCTGCGATAGAGGTTTTTCGTGAGGATAATGTTGTAGTTATCAAACCGAGCAAAAAAAATAAGATGACTTCAATCAAGGAAAAAGCGTGAGCTAAGGGTTGTAAAGCTGTGGCAATGAGACTCTTGCAACAAGGAAGGCGAGTTGAGTTGAGCAAAGATGCAAATGTGAGCGAGCGGTTATTGATGTGTGGCAATGAGGCCTTGGCTGAAGCAGCCATTCTTGCCGGCTGCGACGCCTATTTTGGCTATCCTATTACCCCACAAAACGAAGTTACTGCGTACATGTCTCGAAGAATGCCTGAGGAAGGCCGTGTCTTCTTGCAGTGTGAAAGTGAGTTAGCAGCGATTAATATGGTATTTGGAGCTTCAGCCACGGGGAAAAGGGCTATGACAAGCTCGTCCAGCCCCGGTATCAGTTTAATGCAGGAAGGGATAAGTTATCTTTCTGGCGCTGAGCTTCCTGCGGTCGTCGTCAATGTAATGCGGGGAGGGCCCGGCCTGGGTAATATCGCTCCATCACAAGGCGATTATTTTCAGGCCACCCGCGGTGGCGGACACGGTGATTACCGAACCATCGTTCTTGGTCCATCGAGTGTACAGGAGCTGGTTGATTGTATGCTGCTGGCCTTTGATTTGGCTGACCAGTATCGTATGACCGTTGTAGTACTTGCCGACGGCATTTTGGGCCAGATGATGGAGCCGATAGTGTTTGAGAAAAAACCAGGCCGAAAATTGCCTCCAAAAGACTGGGCTTTAACCGGAGCCAAAGACAGGCCACAAAACATTGTCCGCTCGCTATGGCTCGGTGAGGGAGTGCTGGAAAAATTAAACTACAAACTGCAAAAAAAATACGAGCAGGTGCAAAAAAATGAAGTACTCTGTGAACAATACGCCCTTGATGATGCAGAAATCATAGTAGTGGCCTATGGTGTTGCAGCAAGAATCGTGCGTGGCGCTGTGAACAAGGCAAGACAAGAAGGTATTAAGGTCGGCTGGATACGCCCTATTACACTCTGGCCTTTTCCAACGGAGCAAATCAGTAAGGCTGCTAATGAATTTCGGATTTTCCTTGTCGTCGAAATGAGTCTTGGCCAGATGGTCGAAGATGTAAAATTGGCTATATCTGGTAAAGCACCGGTAGTATTTTACGGCCGGCCCGGTGGCGGTGTTCCAACCATTGATGAAATCCTCGATAAAATTAAACAGCTAACAATAGCAGCAAAAACATAAATATAATGAAAACAGTATTTGCAAAAACAGCTACACTGAAAGATTGCCCGACACACTATTGTCCCGGATGTGGTCATGGTATTGCTCACCGATTAATAGCTGAGACAATCGATGAACTGGGCATACACGACTGCACTATCGGGATAGCACCTGTGGGTTGTGCGGTGTTAGCATATAATTACCTTGATGTCGATATGATAGAGGTAGCACACGGCAGGGCGCCGGCAGTAGCAACAGGTATGAAAAGGACCAATCCCGATAAAATAATATTTTCGTATCAGGGTGATGGTGACTTGGCAGCTATCGGGACAGGTGAAATCATACACGCTGCGCACCGCGGAGAGCAGATAACCGTAATTTTTATTAACAACGCAGTCTTCGGGATGACCGGCGGCCAAATGGCGCCGACAACGGTTCTCGGCCAGGTCACGGCAACAACGCAGAAAGGCCGGGATGCTGCCTGCGAAGGCTATCCTCTGCAAATATCGGAATTATTGGCTGTTTTGCCGGGCGCAATCTATATCGAGCGCTGTTCTGTGTACAATCCAGCTCAAATTCGCAAGGCCAAAAAAGCCATAAAACACGCCTTTGAACTGCAGATTGATGGTGCACAAGGCCTGTCGCTCGTGGAGGTTCTTAGCCCCTGTCCGACCTACTGGCGAATGACTCCAGCCAAGGCAATGGAATGGATAGAAAAAGAAATGACAAAGGTCTTCCCGCTGGGCTGTCTGAAAGACGTGACCTAAGCATTGTGAGTTGTAGCACGAGATACGATATGCGAGATACGAAGGACGGTTTTTACGAAGAAGTTATCATCGCCGGCTTTGGCGGCCAGGGAATTACACTGGCCGGCAAATTGCTGGCCCAGGCGGCAATGGAGGCCGGCAGGGAAGTAACTTATATGCCCAGCTACGGTGCAGAGGTGCGCGGTGGGACAGCCAATTGTATGGTCGTTATTGCAGATGAGGAAATTGCCTGTCCTGTCGTCAGCAATCCAAGCTCGCTGATTGTGATGAATAAGGCCTCGCTCGACAAATTCGCTCCTCGTCTTCAAGAAGGCGGGTTGCTGGTAATGAACAGCTCTCTGATAGACGCTGAGCCGCAAGTAGATGAAACAATCCTTGTTTTGAAAGTGCCTGCCGATGAGATAGCTGTTGAATTAGGCAATCCAAAAGCCGCGAATATGGTAGCTTTGGGCGCATATCTGAAAAAAAGGGGCATATTCGGCGCTGGTGAAGCAGCTAAATGTCTGCCTAAGACAATTGCCAAACGCTACCATCACACATTACTTGTCAATACTAAAGCCCTGCACAAAGGAGCCGAAATTGCCGAGAATGCATGACTTTTGGAGTTTGTCCTAAAAATCCCTGAATTTACTGTAATCTTCCTTGCGCTGGCAGTTTTTAATGGCGTAAATGAAGGTGGAATTCGTTAATATCTTGAATAAATATCACCGATGAAATAGAATATATAAGACACCAAAAACGGTTCAGCATAATAGTGGGAATGCAATAATGGCCAAGCAATCGAATAGTAAAAAACCTAAGGCAATTTGCAGCTTCTGTGGCCGGTCGTCGAGCCAGGATGATACGCTCATAGAAGGGCCAAATAAAGTCTTTATTTGTAACGAATGTGTTGACCTGTGCCACAATATCATCCAGCAGAACCGCAAACGGATTGGCAGAATAGGTCCAGACCTCGAAGGAATGCCCAGGCCGAAGGAAATAAAAGAATATCTGGACCAGTATGTAATTGGGCAGGAGCGCGCAAAAAAATATCTCTCAGTTGCAGTGCATAACCATTATAAGCGACTTCTTCACAGTGATAGTGACGACAGAGATATCGAAATCGACAAGTCCAATGTCTTGTTAATCGGCCCGACCGGATGTGGCAAAACACTTCTTGCCCGTACACTTGCCCACAAATTAGAAGTGCCTTTCGCAATATGCGATGCGACTACTGTTACTGAGGCGGGTTATGTCGGCGAAGATGT
>CAYSJK010000222.1:0-3598 GCA_964431375.1 uncultured Pirellulales bacterium | reverse complement strand
GTGCTCAGGGGAGATTCGCCTTCTATATTGCCGTGACACTCGTGGCGTTTTTCCAGAGTTTCGATGATTTCCATTGGTTTTGGAAGAACGTGTCTTCCGGAAAGCACCTCGTGAAACGGCCTGGCCAATCTTTTCTCAATGTGGGACATATACGCGCCCTTAAGGGCAACTTTGGCAAATTTTTTGGCTTCTTTAACCGCCCTTCTTAAATTGAGATTTCTAATTGCCAGCTTCAGGTCTCTTTTTGAATTTCTCTGGTTTACCCTGTTTACATAATGCAGCCAATCCGTTACAGGGTCTCTTATCATCTCCAACTGCTGCTGCTCTAACTGCCGGATGACAAAGTTCGTATAAGGGTCGTGCTGTCTCATATAGATTTCGCCTATATAGAGAACCAGCGGGAATCTTTCGTGGTCTTTCATTTTAATTTGCCTGAAAAGAGATACGGTATCGCTGCCCCACTTAAGCAATTCCGACGTTTTTGCCCCTTTTTCAATAATCTTTTCCAGCTCATTCAATTGACTCTTTTTAATTTCTTCGAGCTGGTTTTTATCCTCAGCATAAGGGCGAAATCTCAGGGTAATATCTTCGAGCAAATCCGATGCCTGTATTCCCTTAAATAAAATAAGCTGCATTTTGGCTTTGTCTTTTAGGGAAAGATGCTGCGGAAAAGGTATGTCTAAATAGTCGGTTTCCGAAGATGGGCCTGCTACCGGCACCTTCTCCATGCCTTCCTTGTCCAAGAAGCCCCTGAGCAACTCCGTATATTTTCCGAACCTGCATGGGCCGCTGGTGGTGGGCATCATAACGAGATAATGATTTTCAACGAATTCTTTACCTTTTCTATCAATCTGCTCCTGCAGAAAACCGATGGCGTCGCCGACGACACCTTTTAGGGGATGGCAGACTTCGGTATATATGTGCTTTCGGGCCACCTCATAACCTCTTTGCGTGTTGGTGGGCAACACGGAGCTGTTTACGCCGAAGTGCCTTAATCCTGCAGCGCCAACGATGCTGGCATCTCCCATATAGGGGATTAGCCATGTTCGGCTGTCTGAACTCACCTGTGTGCGTCTTCTTAACCGCTCAATCTCCAGTTTTTTCTTCTTTGATTGGTTTACAACTCTCTCGTGGGCTTCGGTTCTGGTTACAAAGGGGGCATTATTGGTTTGTGCGTCGGTCAACAAAACAAGGGTGGGCTTATCCGCTGCCTGCTGTATCATTTCTTCCTGATAGATTTTCAAGCTGTCCGGCCCACAGGCAAAATTCATCATTCGAATAGCAAAAAGGTTCGGGTGATTGGCAACGAATATGTTGGCCTTGAGAATTTTGACGCTTTGGACCCAAAATTCGTTTTCTACAACGTCATCAATAGATATATTTTCAAATTTATGCTCCAGGAAAAGCTGTGGTATGTAATTTAAGCCCCGAGTTTGCGAAAACATAGCACCTGAGTTTGAGCTTGCCTCGGGGTCAAGCAGGACATAATCTCTGCCGATGCCGATATATGCCTTATCATCGTTTCGTTCAATCCTGTCTAAGAACTTATCTCCTTCTTTATAAAGCTCCTGCTTGAACTCGCTTTCTGCCTTATCTGCGTATTCGATTGCATGTCTGATTTGCCTGTCGGTAAACTTGAATCCTAATCGGTTAAATTCGATTTTGAACTGCTGTACAAGAAGCGGCAGGTCTCCGAAGTGCAGGATGGGATTTATCTGTTTATTTTTGTCGAGGGAAAGGACGTCATTTAGAATGTAGCCCTCTGATTCCGTGTAAATACAATATTTTAAGTCCGGAGGACGAGCTGTTCTTTGCTCGATGAAGCTTGGATTAAATAAATACTCGATGTCCGGATTCTCATTCAAAAGGGCTGCGTGGCCGGTAACCAGCTTCCTGGCTATGCAAAATTCCGTTCTGGAGTTGTCGATGCCGACCTTGGCTATTTCCTTATTCGTTTTTGGTGATACGACAGGATAAAAGCCAAGCTTCTTCAATAATGCGGCGCTAAAGATGCCTTTTTCGCCGAGGGTTGCAGTGCTTCTTTTAATACCTACGGTTCTTAGGCCACTAACCCTCGCCTTTTCAGCAGAGATATCTTCCAATAAGCATCCCTGCTTTTTGAAATGCTTTTCGAAAATTTTGTGGTATTTATCCACGTAATTTGTTTTTGGTTTCAGGGCCGAATCGGAATTTCCTCTGGGGCAGAAACCGCCGGTGAATATCTTATCATCTTCGATAGAAAACACTTCAAGCTGACAATCCCTCATGCCGCAGGACTTTTCTTTAAACAGGTCTTTACATGAAATTCTCTGTTTTTCAAAAGGCATATCTACAAGGTCCCAGCCCCTGAATGCAGATTCATACTTTTTTCCCTGGTCTTGTAACTGCTTTATGTTTTCAATGATGTCCAGCGCCTGTCCCCATGCTCCGAACATCTCCCTGTGCGGGTATGCCTCAATTTGCTTATTTGTTACCTGTGCAAGCGCAGCAAGAAATGCTTTTCCCAACGGCGGTCCGCCCTGGGCAGAACATTTTTCTCCAACGTGCTGAGGGCCTCCGACAAACTTGTAATAATAACTTGCGGCTGTTCCTCTTATTATCGCAGCAGCTATTTCCTCTTTACTGAAACCCTCCGCAATCAGCCGGTTTTCGTCCATCTCCATAAATACGCCGCACGTTGAGTCTATGATTGGAACCCTTTCTGCCTTAAGAGCAGCCTGCTGCAGAGAATTCTCCACATTCAGATTTATTACATCAGCCATATTTTCAAGTGTCTGACCCGAGCCGGCCTGGCAGCTATAATTCATCTTTGCCTGTTTGACTGTTCCATCTTTTGCAAAACTTGTAAACTTCATATCCTGTCCGCCTACCTCAAAGATTGTGTCAGTTGCAGGGTCGTAATGCTTAACGCCAAGTGCGTGACAGGTTATTTCGTCTGTTATTCTGTCTGTAATCTCAATCCCATTGGCCTTAAGGTCATCTGCCTTTTTCTTGCTGACGAGGATTTTTTCGTACAGTTTTCTCGCTGAACCGGTAGCGCCGACACCTTTTACAACCACCCTGTCTCTGTGCCTGCTTAAGTATTTTATAACCCTCTTTAGAGACTGCTCCGGGTCCCCGTAAGTTTTTATATAAAGTTTGTCAAGAAGCCTGCCGGTTTTTAATTCAACCAAAGCGCCCTTGGTCGTTGTACTTCCTCCATCTATACCTAAAACAACTTCAGTGCCGTCTGATATTGTTTCTTTTAAATCTTCGCTTTTCTCGTGCACGTTACCCAGGGATTCTGAAAGGGGCGGGGCAGACTTCCTTTTCCGGCGACTATATTCTGCGACTTTATCGAGCTGGCTAAGATTGAAAACAAAGCTATTATTTTCTTCCAGTCCCTTTAGCGCTGCACCTATTGCTGCTATGCTGCTGTAATATTGAGGCCTGTTTATAGGAATTCCAAGCACGCTCTCCAGGCTTTGCCTTATAAGGTCATTAGTGAGGACACCTCCGGTTGCTATGGCACTATCGCAATTTTGGAATCCTCTTGCTCCAAGGACATCAATTTTATAATTTCTGGCAACCGTCTTAAAAAGGCCGGCTAAATTATCCG
>CAYSJK010000221.1:0-3722 GCA_964431375.1 uncultured Pirellulales bacterium | reverse complement strand
GGTCGGCTGACCGACAGCTTCGGACGAAGCGTGGACTTCAAAAATGTCATACTTATTATGACCAGTAACATCGGGGCAGAGCTAATTAAAAATCAAGCAGGTTTCGGGTTCGGCAAAAAGACCCCTGAGTCGAATTACGAGAAGATGAAAGATACCCTGCAAAAGGAGGTCGAGCGTCATTTCAGGCCTGAATTCCTGAATCGAGTTGATGATACAATAGTTTTTAAGGCGTTAACAAGAGAAGACCTGCAAACTATCGTAGATTTTGAGCTTTCGAAGGTATTCAAACGCCTTACCGAACACGGATTGAAGCTTGAACTGACCGACCAGGCGAAAGAGTTTCTCATCGACAAAGGTTACAATCCCGAATTTGGGGCAAGACCCTTACGAAGAGCCATCGAGCATTATATAGAAGACCCGCTTTCAGAAGTAGTACTGGCAGGCAAATTCAAGAACAAAAATCTTATAAAGATTGATGTGCAGGACGAAGAGCACCTGAAATTTGAAGGTGTTAAGGAAAAAGAGCCAAAGGAAAGCAAATCCCAACTCGCCGCCGGCGGAGCCGGGCAGGTCGGGGTTACACAATCACAATAATAGGGGCTACAACTGGTTGGGATAGCCAAAAAACCTAAAGTGAAATAGTCAGATATCAATCCGACAAGTACATTTCTTCCGACTACTTATACTGCATTTCAATTTCCAAAGGGCTTTGCTGCTGAGCCAACAGGTCTTCAAATTCCTTCTTGTCTATCCACTCTATGTTTACGTCAATGTCTTTATCCTGGGGTCCAAGGTCTCTTTCCAAGACTTCTTTCAATCTTAGTACAAAATATCCGTCAGTAAATAATATTGAGCGAGATTTTTTCTCAGTATAAGTTAAAATCTCATTTGGGTCTGATTCAAAGTCGATCCATCTGGCTCTATAATTCAATTCCCCGAGCCGATCTTCGCCCGGCAGATTATCTCTCTGCCCCTCGACCCAGGATTCAGAGGGTATAAAGCCGTATTCGGCACGGTACATCTTAATCCTGTTACCAAGCACTGTCATTGCTAATTTTGCTGCTCGACGGTTGAAGTAATCCCTCAGATTAAGTATTGCCGCAACCGCAACCGCCGTAACGAGAATTACAGTTATAATCTCTACCAATATCGCCTTCTGCTGTTTGTTCACCCTGTCAGAAACCTCCCTTTTCAATACATTCTTTTTGCTTTTTTTGTCGCTTGTAATTCGTCACACAAGTGCCGATTTTATTTTTACTTTGCCGTCTTGAACTACTATTCTATCCTCAGCAAATAGCTTTATTGCCTGAGGATATGCGATACACTCCTGCTCAAATACCCTTGCCGCGAGTGTATCGGGATTATCGTCGTCTTTGACCTCACAAGCTCGCTGTACAATAATCGGTCCTTTATCATATTCATTTGTGCAAAAATGCACAGTACAGCCACTCACCTTGCATCCTGCTGCAAGAACTGCCTCGTGGACGTAATGGCCCCACATGCCTTGACCGCCGAAGCTCGGAAGCAGTGCGGGATGGATGTTCATTACGCGATTTTCGTAACGTGGCGGTATTTTCCACAGACATAACCAGCCGCCCTGGATAACGAGGTCAACGTTTGCGGCGACAAGTACTTCTTCAATGTGTTTGCTGAATTCATCCAGCCCCTCCGAGGGGCGGGATTCATCGATGTCAGTGTAGTTTTTTTTACAAATAATTTTCACATTTAATCCAGCATTCTTCGTTTTTTCGACGCCGGCCACGGTTGAGCGTGAGCTTATTACGACGGCGACTTCGGCATTTAGACGACCGTTCTTTATGTATTCGATGATATTCATCAATGTTGTGCCGCCGCCACTGATTAGCACACCAAGGCAAATTGGTTTTTTATTTTTTGCAGGAGTTTCCATTTTGTCCTCGATATCACGTTGGAGATTCAATGCCTGGTTTACGAGTTTGTCGGCTTGTTTATTTTTATCCCTGGTAATGTGTTGAATATTGCAATTTTCAAATTCGTCAAGCAAATCGATGGCTTGGCGAAAAAGAGGGCTGATTTGCTCACTTTTGACCTTATATTCCCCTTTAAGCTGTCTGACAAGCAACTCGCTGTCACTGTAAACTTTTATTTGTTTAGTACCGAGCTGTTTTGCGGCTTCAAGGGCTTTTACCATAGCAGTGTATTCAGCAACGTTGTTCGTGGTTTGACCTAAAAAGAAGGCTTTGGCCTGTATTTGATTGCCGTCAGCGTCTTCAAAGATAAAACCGGCAGCAGCCGGACCGGGATTTCCTCTGCTGGCACCATCTACGTAAGCGACTATTTCGTGTCTCGTATCTCGCATGTCGATTATCAGGCATCAAACACTGAGTATCAGATATGCTCCTCACTTTCAAGTACAAGTATTCTTGTACAGTTAGGACAGCGAATAATATCATCCTTAGTCATCAGCAGATTAACACTTTCAGCAGTAATTCCCATAAAACAGCCACCACAACTATAGGCCCCAGTTTTGCCCTCCTGTTGCTCAATCACCGCTACTGCCTGGCCGTCGAACGTCTCAGCGACTCGCTTGAAAATTTCCAGAGGTTCTTCGGGAATGGTCTTTGCCACCTGATTCCATTCTTTCTGAACTTCTTTAATTTCGGACTGATACTTGACTGACAGCTCCTCTGTCTCTTTCCTGATTTTTTCGAGCTGTTGTTTTTGCTGTTCTATTTGCTTGCGGATATTCTCACACTCGGCTTCGTCGACCTCAATATCCTTTAGCAATTCGAGAATTTGTGTTTCGATTTTGGAATTGTCGGCTTTTGTTGTATTAAGCTGGGTTAGTACGGTGGCGTATTCTTTGTTCGTTCTCGCGGTATTCAGGGAAGCTCTTAACTTGGCTATTCGCTCATCTTTGCTCTTCAGTTCCAATTCCAGCCGGTCTGACTGAACCCTGGTTAGCTGAATCTCCTCTTTCTTGGCTTCGAGGGCATTTTGGAGGTTTCTGACTAAATTTTCCTGGATAATTACATTTCTTCTGCATCTTGCAAGTTTTGCTTTGGCGGCTCGCAGGCGATTTTCAACACTTTGAAGCTTTACAAGGCCATTTAATGCAGGTCCCATTTACACTCCTTCTTGCCGGCTATAAATTTTTAATCCTTTATTATCTTCATTTAAATTTATTCTTCAATAAGAATTTTATTATTTTATTATTTTTTCACTGCAGAATCCCCAGAACACAGAGATAATACGGAGACCGGTAATTAGTAAGGTTAACTATTTAACCAATTATCATTTTCAGCCATCAATCTTAGTGGTCGGTCATTGGAAACTGTGGCTGCTGATTATATAATTACAGGGCAATGAAAACGTTATTGAAAAAACTCATTCAAGCTGATACGACCCTCGAAAAGGGCGAATTGGCCGCGGCAGAGATAATTGCAACTGAGCTTGGCCGCTTTGGCGTAGATGCTCATATAGACCGCTGGGAAACAAACAGAGCAAATATCACCGCACAGATAAAGTCGTCTGGGCAAAAAGATGCGCTTTTATTCGTCTGTCATCTTGATGTTGTCGGACCTGGCGAAGCAAGCTGGGAAAAACCCCCTTTTGAGGCAATCGAAAGTGATGGCAAAATCTATGGCAGAGGCGCGGTAGATATGAAAGGAGCAATTGCTGCAATTGTTACTGCTATCGGCCAAATTATTGAATCAGGCACAAAGTTGCAAGGTGATATTATA
>CAYSJK010000220.1:0-3732 GCA_964431375.1 uncultured Pirellulales bacterium | reverse complement strand
CATCGACACTGTTAAAGTAAGTGGTATCGCTATTGTCATCGAAGCGATTTGGAATTATACCCTCGTCTGCCGCCTGAGCGAAGGTGGTCAAAACCGACTTCGTCTCGTCAAACCTGCCGGTCGAGAGCAATAAGCCCGGCAAGGCTATAAAAGCATCTCTGCCCCAGTCTGCAAACCAAGGAAAGCCCGCCAAAATAGTGGTCCGTATAGTGTGGTCTGTTTGGCGTTTTGTAATAAACTGGTCAGCGGCCAAATAAAGTACTTTAAGTCTTTCATCTTTGCTTCTCGCAGCGGCACTTAAAATATTGCTTTGATGTATACGCAAATCTTCGTGAATCGTATTAATATCGGTGTTTACTATTCGTTCGACTTTAGAGTGGGCGCTCAGATTCGCCCAGAAAATAATTCTCGTTGGTGACTCTATACGGCACTTAAAAAAGCCGGGTGTCCACAAATCTTCAGTAAAGGCCAGGCCTCTTTCTCTATCATTGCGATATACAAAATTAAACCACCATTGCTCATCCTTCTCAAAGTTAGCAGATGGACAGTTCAAAAGCAGCTCACAGCTGTTCGGTATATCGTGGCGGATAAGCAACTCACTGCCAAGCCGGGCCGAACATAAAGGAGCGTAAGATTTCTGCAAAGCGTGGAAATCTCGCAAGGCCACAAACGGACGCAAAACAAACTTCATATCCCCTTTAACGCCGGTAAAATCATACACCAATGCAACCGTATCAGTATCGCGAGCAAGATATATAGATTTGGTCAGCTGAAGTTCGTCAAGTTCATAATAAAAATGCACACCTGTATCCTGACGAAAATGCTTTATATAGTTAAAACCCTGTGGGGCTATTTTATCGCTGAATTCAAAGGTGGAGAGATTGAATACCTTCTGCTCAAATATCACCATCTCCAAACAGTTGGCCAGTGCTATTATCCGGTTGGTAGGCGGATTTAACGAGCCGACAAGCAGGCCGTGATAACCTCTGGTATTGCAGCCAATAATTGTCGATGAAGCGTAGCTGCCACGTTCATTAGCCAACAACCATTCTTTGGCCAGTAAATCCTCAATACTTTTGCCGGCCGGAGATGTGGAGACAATTATTGTATCATCGACTTTTTGTGCTGTTAACACTGTTATGCTCCCAAAAGCAGCATATCATAATAGCAGATACGGCATACGCTGAACGTTATGCACTATAGGCGTGATTAGAACACCGGCTGTGCAGATTATCCAATACGTTCATAAAGTTTATATAAGAATCGTAAGGTGAGTCATAAGGATTAAAGTACTTATGCACATCCCCATCGGCAAAATATTTCGTGCACATATAATAAAAATGGTCCGACACCTGCAATCTTCGCCAGTCTGAAATAATAGTATCGTCCTTTGTTTTTTTGATTTTATTTTCGAGTCGATAAAGCTCATGAATAGCATTTGATTGCATTGCATTTCCAAGCCAGGCTGATATATCTCTTTCGGTATCTGCCCAACTTATGATATGGGGCACATCGATTGTATCAGCAGCTTCATAACACTGAACCACCTCGCTGGGTGTTTTAAAATTATTGTCCGGATGCTTCAAAATCTCCTCTGGCAGATGACGCATAAAATCAAATATGCCTGTATCGGCCCACTGGTGCTCACCGAATGTCTCATAATCCATAAACAGGTTGACCACATTGCCGTTGCCGTTAACATCGTTTATCCAGCGAGCGAATTTATCCGCCGTCAAAGGCCACTGCGGCCAATCACGATTAGAAAACCTAAAGGCAATATCATCGCTGAGAGAATAGTTCTTCAGCAAGAGCTTCAGTTTGCTACAGCCATTGGGACGATAGACAAAATTGGGGCTTCTAAAGCCCAGGATATGGTCTGCTCCTTCTGTTATTATCGCATCGAAGCTGTCCATCGCCTCGATAAGAGCAGCCAAATCATTGTTGTAAACCAATTCTGTATTTCTAAAAATCCTCGGTTTTTGGCCAAAAAAATTGTCAATAGTTTCAACTTGCTTATTGACCTGTTCTACGAATTCATCACGTGAATATAAAAAACTTAAACTGTGATAATATGTCTCAGCCAGAAATTCCACGCATCCGGTTTCAGCCAAAGCATCAAAAGTACTTATAACCTCCGGCGAAAATCGCTGTAGCTGTTCTAACAATACGCCGGTTATGCTGTATGCAATCTTAAACCTGCCGCCAAAGTGCCGTATTACATCCAAGAGCAATCGATTTGCAGGAAGATAGCATTTGTTGGCCACTTTCCTGCAAATGAAAGCATTTTTATAATCATCAAAATATTTGTTGTTCTTATCAAATACAGTATAGTGCCTTAACCGCAAGGGCTGATGCACCTGAAAATAGAAACATACTGAAGGCATTTTTCGTATCTCGTTTTGACCACTACGGGTGACGATTAAACTGCGACCATGGTTTGTTCATAGATTTTCACACACTTTGCTGCTGAATCTTTCCAGCGCAGCCTCCTTACCTCAAAATTGCCGTGACTTCTCAACGTCATTTCCAGCGGCGGATACTTCAATACCGCTACAACCTTGTTAGCAATCTCGTTGACATCCCAAAAATCAACTTTCAAAGCATGTCTTAAAACTTCTGATACTCCACTTTGCTTGCTTATAATGACCGGGACGTCATTGTCCAGTGCCTCCAGCGGAGCAATTCCAAACGGCTCCGATACCGAGGGCATCACATATAAATCGGCCGCTCTATATATCTTCTGAACATACTCGCCTCGCAAAAAACCGGTGAACAGCACTTTATGCCCTATGCCCAGTTCTGCCGCCATTTCCACCGAGCGGTGCATCAAATCGCCTGAGCCGGCCATAACAAACTTAACATTATCCATTACCTCAAGGACCTTTTTTGCCGCCCGCAGGAAATACTCCGGTCCCTTTTGCATTGTAATTCGGCCCAAAAACAAGACGATTTTCTCATCTTTATTGATACCAGTCCCAGCCAAAGACCAATGGTTGTTGAGGTCAACCCCATTATGAACGACTTCGACTTTTTCACCGCTAATGCCGTATCGGCTGATTACAATACTGCGAGTGTAATGGCTAACAGCGATTACCTTATCTGCCTGCTCCATACCTTCTCGCTCGATATCATAAACCATCTGATGCACGTGCTCACCGCTGCGGTCAAATTCGGTCGAATGAATATGCACAATGAGCGGCTTTCCGCTCATTGCCGCCACCGCAATTCCCGCCGGGTATGTCATCCAGTCATGAGCGTGAACAATATTGAATTGCTCGTCTTTGGCCAATTCTGCAGCAACTGCAGCATAACGATAGACCTCGGTAAACATATCGCCGCTGTAGTGCATACCACCGAAAAGCTGACTGGCTGAACTAACACCGCCCCCATGGATTTGTTGTTTTCGTTTCAAACTTTCTTCGATACGCCGCTGGTAAACATCGGGGCTTGAATATGGCTGAAGTGGGGAGTCGATTGTGCGGAATTTTACGTTTTTTAATCCACCGAATTTGAAGGTCGCTGCAGACATCTGGGAGCTTGGGGTCAGCAGCTTCACATGTGTAGCATATTTGCCATCAACCATTTTTGGCAAAACAAAAGTTACGTTTATTCCAAGCTGGTCTAATGCCCTGGTAAGGCCGTAGCAAGCTGTGCCCAATCCGCCGCTGATAAACGGGGGGAACTCCCAGCCTAACATGAAAATCCTCATACTGCACCCTGTTGCTTTAGTCT
>CAYSJK010000219.1:0-3735 GCA_964431375.1 uncultured Pirellulales bacterium | reverse complement strand
TGAAAATGGAAGGCCTGCGAGGGGCTATTCGCAAACATGATTGATAAAATCAGCGTCATTCAACTACTTTCCAGATAATCCCTACTTGCTCAAATTTATACTGCTCTAATAAAAACTGTGGGCAATATGCTGGCACTGGCGATACTACATATACAGATGAGCTTTTCATTAACCGTTCAATAGTATTCTCAGTAAAGGCCGGAGCATTTTTGCTCATATAATATCTCGACACAATTTTGACGTCGCTGCGTTTGCCTTCGGCTTCTTGGACATACAAAAGCACATGTATGATGGTGGAATCGGCGTAGATTATTGCGTTTTTTTCAACTACATCCAAGGCCTCTTGAGCGAATATTTCTGCTCCTCGGTAGTTTGTTTTCCACGGCTGGAGAAAGTATTTGTATTCATCGCGATAAGGCCTTTGTCTTCTCTGCCCAAGTGGCTTATAAAACCTTCTACCCAAAGCCGGAGTAACACAGTAAGTTGGTATCGCAAGCAAGGCAAATGCCAGTATCACAAACAGCAGCTTTCTGCTGTTATATCGCTTCAATATAACGTCTGCACCAATCGCAATAAACATAGCAGCAAAACAATAAAATGGCAGAAAGAATGAGTACCTGTCCGGGATGGTATATCGAAAAGCAAAAACAAAATATAATGCCGACATCACAAGAATAATATTTACAAAGCTGCGACTTGGAGCTGTTTTTCGCAGTGCCCACAGCCCTACGAAGAAAAGTAAAAAGTTTGGCGTAGGGAAATTAAGCAAGATAAAAATTATATTTTCCAATACTATTTTCATTGAAATAGATGTGTTGAGAACCTGACTCTGCCACATTCTGCCAAAAAGTGCCGAAGCCAAGGTAGCTGTGATGTCACCAGTTTGAATAATATTCTTTATGATTAGATATTCATAAGGTGCTGCACCGATGACCCATAACCCGGCAATAATCACGAGGTGTTTTAGGTTGATTTGTTTCTTTATTATTAAGGTTATCAAAAAAACCAGGTAGCAAACAAAGGCAAGGGATGCCAGCAAGTGATTGGCAATAGCCAGACCATTGAAAAGCCCTAACAGATATAAATACCTGATTCTTTTTGTACGTATGTATTGCAGCAGGACTATAAGCTCACCAAGCATTTGAGCTGCGTATAAAGTACAAACCTCAGCGATTACAGCGTGTTGCCAAAAAGTCCAGGAAACTGCCAAAGTAACCACCCCAATCACTGCCGGCAGAACCCTGCCAAGCCACAGCCGTAATAGCAAAAAAAGGTTGGCAATTGCTACTGCCCCAAAAACTGCTGAAATAAGGTTAATTCGCCAGGCCAAGTTCCCCAAGGGTATGTGTTTGACGGCGATACCTATCATAATATAAAGTGGATGAGCAGTCGCAAGACCGAGCTTACCCTGAATATCATTGTGCCAGATTCGATAAACAAACAATCCGCTATCCTGCCATAAGATCGTAGGAGCACATGTGGCTAAATACAACACGCCAGCCCCAATAAGAACGATAAAGTACCAGAACGCGATGCTATGAGATGTCGAAACTCTGTTTTTGCATATTTTTTTCATCTGGAACTTAAGCTCAAAAAGCTTCTATAAAAACTTGACTAATTAAAGACTCTATCTATATTAATACTTATTGCCTGAAAAGAAAGTAATTTTGTCTGGATGTTTTTATGACAGGTGAAGGATTGAACAATCAGGATACCTCTACCAACCGAAAACCGGAGAATATTCGGCCTTCTACCGGGAAAAAACAGTCCCGGGCAATATGGATTGTTTTTCTGGTCTTCTTTGCTTTTGTAGCAATCGTATTTCTTACTCAACGTAAAGCTTCAATTGACTGGGTAGAAGATTACCAGGTAGGTCTTGAACTGGCAAAACGGCAGAATAAACCTGTATTACTCGCTTTTTACAAACAATTTACTATTTATAGCACACGCGCTATTAATAACACCTATAATAATCCCGACGTCAAAAAATTCGTTGAGCAAAATTTCATACCAATTTTAATTGACGTCGACAAACAACCTGAAATCGCCGAGCGCTATAAGATTGGCTATTATCCTACTCATTACATCAAACAGCCGGATAGCGATGATATATTTGGCCCAATGATGGGTTTTGACCCGCCATCTTTATTTATTAAGAAACTTAAAGATTTGCTCCAGGAAATGGGGCAGCTCGACGAATAGCCAACTTTATTTCCAATTTTAGTGGAGTTGTTTAATATCCTCAAGCCAGGCATCAAGCAGCTCTAACTCTTCCCGACCGATGAGGGACATACTAACTAATTTTTCATAACAAACTTTAAGATTATCTCCGATTTTCTCAGTCCCTGCTTCCAGAGGTAAAGTCTCCAAGGTCTCGCAGATTTCACTATTGTGAAGATAGCCGGGTATCTCGTCATTGAAGTCACGCAGAAGATTATGCACATTTCGCTGCTGTGTCATAGTTGGCTCGTGAAATAGAATCGCCCATCCATTAATCCAGGCGATTTTTTGAGCGATAAAGCTCCGCCAGATATCGGTCATTCGAAAAGAACAATAGGATGGCAAATAAAGCAGCTTAAAAGCATCCGGCCACCAGGTAGTATTTTGGCTGTTAAATGGGCACCATGAACCTCCAGTTAGAGCAACTCGGCGGTCTTTTCGAAAGGTTTGTGGAAGCGGCAAGATGAGGCGATATACAGCATCAACATCAGGGTTATCATCAGCCAGCCCTTGTTGAATCGGGCAATCAATATCTTTTACATCAAGCGAGCCATAGGGAGGAATTTGACTCTGAAGATGTTCGAGAGGAAATCCGCGCGGCCAAATATTTTGGTCGGAAAAATATCTGTAAACGTTTACCCAACCTCCATTTCCAAGAACAGCTGCCTTTTGAACTCGTTGCCGCCGGGACCAGAACTCCTGGCAGGGGATATTGTCATCATCGGTTTCAATAATTACCGATGTACCATTACGAATCGCCAGAAGATAACCTATATTTTTACGAGCATAATGCCTTGTCGGACACAGCTGAGCAAACCTGAAACCTGTTTCCTTCTGTCTCTTCAGGCTGTAAAAATCACAACCGTCAATATGAAAGTCTGCCGGACTGGCTTCATCGCCTATTACGATGAACTGATAACCTCTTTCGGTACACCCGTTGGCCAGCTCGCAAAGAATTTTGCCGGGGCCGGCAATAGAAGTTACGACGATAGAAATTTTATCTTCCATAAGCTATAAATTCCCAACAAGTCTCTCTCGAAACAGGCGAAACAAATTTTTGAAAGCATCCAGAATAACACTACCAGTTACGCGTTGACTGGGTGCACGATAATATATCGGCACCTCAACTATTCGCATATTTCGACAGTATGCTTTTATTTCCGTCTGGAAAAAATGTCCACGAGACTTAATTCCCTTGTCCAGAACCTTTCGTAAAGCGGCACTGGTAAACATCTCGAAGCCGCTGGTCATATCTTTGAGTTTTGTGCCAAGCAGAAAATTAGCCAGGATACTGCCTGTATAGCTGATAAAACGTCGGCTAAGCGGAGCCTCCGAGAACTTTCCGCCTTTACAAAATCGGCTGCCGAACACACAGTCATAATCCTCGGACATTTTATCAAAAAACTGCGGTATTTCCGTCGGCTGATGGCTAAAACCCGCGTCAATCTCTAATATCCATTTGCAGCCTGCATTAAGAGCTTCCCGATAGCCCCGAATATACGCATCAACCACACA
>CAYSJK010000218.1:0-3741 GCA_964431375.1 uncultured Pirellulales bacterium | reverse complement strand
CCAGAGGACCCACGCACCAATTAGACGTGAGCTTAAGCTCAATTGGTGCGGGGCAAGCGAGGGAGGAGGGACGGTCACGAAAAAGAAAACCCCGCCCAGAGGACGGGGCTAAACATGACCCCTTATTGCTCTGGATATGGTTTCGATTGCTAATTTAGGCAAAGCTTGTATTTTCCGAAATAAAGTTATAGAGTTTCGGATATGCCGGATTTAACCTTTTGTTTTTGATTTGATTGTAGTAAAATTACGCTATGGAGATAAAAAAAGGCATAGCAGTATCACCGGGTATTTCAATAGCCAAATCGCTGGTTATTGATGCCGAAGATTATCGAATACCGAGGCGTTCAATTCAGCCTTCACAACGTCTGACCGAGGTTCAGCGTGTAAAAAATGCCTTTGACGGAGCAATCGAAGAATTAACCGGCCTTGCGGCTGCGCAGGACCAGGCCGCCGGAGGTAAGATAAAGGACATCTTCGCCGTTCATCTGCGTTTCCTGCGAGACAAGAGCCTGCGTAAGAAAATGACCGACATGATTCGTTCGGAGCTGGTGACCGCTGAATATGCCGTCTCTGCCTCGATGCGGGAGATTGCATCGCATTTTACAAGGGTAAAAGACACTTATATCAGTGAGCGAGCGGCTGATATTTATGATATTGAAAGGCGTTTGCTCAAGCAGCTTCTGGGTAAAAAGCGCGAGGATGTCGAGCACCTGAGCGAAGAGGTTGCGATTGTCGCCCGGGAGCTTAGCCCTACCCAAACAGCCGGCTTTAATAAGGAGTTTGTCAAGGGACTTGCGACCGATGCCGGCGGCAGAACCTCCCATACCGCAATTGTTGCACGGTCTTTAGGTATCCCGGCTGTAGTGGCGCTGGAAGACCTTACAGAAACCGTCAGCGGAGGTGATACGGTTATTATCGACGGCAATCGCGGAATCGTAATTGTAAATCCCGATGAACAGACAATCCGGCAGTATGAACAGTATAGCCATGAGTTCCTGGAGCTTGAGTATAAACTCGATGCGATAAGAGAAAAACCCGCTATAACCCGTGATGGAACCAAAATCACCTTGTTAGGGAACATCGAATTTCCCGATGAGGCGGAGCTTGTCCTGCAAAAAGGAGGTGAGGGCATAGGCCTGTACCGCACAGAGTTCTTATACCTTAACAGGGAAACTGAACCTACGGAACAGGACCATTACGAGGCATATGCTGAGACAGTAAGCGTTTTCAAGGACAGACCCGTGACAATAAGAACAGTTGACCTTGGCGCCGACAAATATACCCAGAGCAAAAGATTCGCGCCCGAGCCGAATCCGTTTCTGGGTCTGAGGTCGATAAGATTTTGCCTGCAGAATCTTGTGATGTTCAAAACACAGCTGCACGCAATATTGCGGGCCTCGGTTCTCGGCCAGGTCAAGATAATGTTCCCGTTAATCACAAATCTGCAGGAACTGAAGCAGGCCAAGCTTATCCTTCGTGACGTTATGGAGGACCTTGATGAAAAAACCATACCCTATAACAGGGATATTGAGATTGGCATTATGATTGAAACGCCGTCCGCGGCATTGACGGCGTTTACACTGGCGAGAGACGTCGATTTCTTCAGTATCGGGACCAATGACCTTATTCAATATACGCTTGCAGTTGACAGGGGCAACGAATTGGTGTCCACATTATATTCCGCAGCCGACCCTGCTGTGCTGCGGCTGATTAGAACAGTCATCCAGGATGCCTACAAATCACAAATTGATATCAGCGTCTGCGGAGAGATGGCATCGGAGCCGGAGTACATTATGCTGCTATTAGGGCTGGGCGTGAAGACGATTTCCATTGCTCTGCCGATGATACCCGAGATAAAGCAGATTATTCGTTCTGTCACGATGCAAGATTGCAACAACGTGGCGAGAAAAGTGCTTACGATGAATTCCGAAAGGGAGATTTCAAGTTATCTACGCAACGCTGCAAGAAAGATTCTGCCGGAGGCATTCTAACTTTTTATATGGAGGTTTTGACTATGTTGCGTTTAAGCAAAATTCTTTTTTTAGCTTTTATAATCGATTCGGCACTTTTTACTCATCCGGCGAGGGCCGTGCCCAAAGAGCCAATGGCACAAGCCGACGTTGAATTGCAGCAGGTAGCTCTTTTCAAGAATGGATTGGGATTTTTTGTTTCGCAGGTGACGTGCCCCAAGAGGAAAGATTCATTTAGTTTTATTGCGGCTGCTGCTGCTTCGCATGGGACTTTTTGGGTGGCGTACCCGGAGAAAGTGGAATTAAAAAGTCTCGCTGCTAAAGAGACGGAATCCGAGGAATCGGTAGAGGCGATAACGATTGCGGAACTGCTGAAAGCCAACATCGGGCGGTCGGCGAAACTGTGGTGGCTCGGCAAGGAAGAAACAATCGAAGGGAAGATAAAATATTTTGCAGAGGACAGAGAAAAGCCCAGACCCGACCCTTACGCACCGGGCAGGGCTGATTACAGCGGCAGGGATTATACTCAGCCGTCATTTCAATCGCATTTGATGATAATCGAAACGGATGACGGAGAAGTATGTATTAATCCGCAAAATGTTCAACGGGTAGAGTTTCTCGATGGTAAAGCACAAAAAACTCTTACCCGTAAAGGCAAATCTATGCAGTTCGATATACAAATAGCCAAGCCGGCGGGCGGGAAAAAGCTTACGGTAAGCTATCTGGCAAAGGGCATTACCTGGGCGCCCAGCTATATCGTGGATATAACGGAGCCCGACAAGGCGCGGTTGTCGGCAAAGGCTGCCGTGATTAACGAGGCATGCGACCTGGATAATGTTACGATACAGTTGGTTACAGGTTTTCCTAATCTGCAATTCGCCGATGTAGTTAGTCCGCTTGCGTTGAAAGAAAATCTGGCCCAGTTTCTTCAGGCACTGGCGAGGGGGCAGAGCGAACAAGGCAGAGTGTCTGTTATGTCCAATGTGATGAGCCAGCGTGCAGGGGCGTATAGAGGGCCGGCAATGGAGGAATTAATGCCGGCTTACGGCGCAGCAGAAGCCGGGAAGGTAGCGGAGGATTTGTTCCTGTATCCGGTTAACAATGCTCATCTCAAAAAAGGACAGGTCGGATACTTTCCGCTGTTTACCGAAACCGTACCGTATAAGCACATCTATCAATGGAAGATACCCGATTATATCGATGAGCAGGAACGCTATTCTTATCCCGGGCGCGGACGAGAAGATGAACAGGCCGAAAGGGTCTGGCATTGCCTGAAGATGGACAATACCACGAAGGTTCCGTGGACGACTGCCCCGGCTGAGATAATTAAAGAGAACATCATCCTCGGCCAGGACACGTTGAACTATACTCCGGCTGAGGGCGAAGCGACACTGCGGATTACGCAGGCGGTCAGCGTCAAGGCCGAGCAGCTGGAGCTTGAAACCGATAGAAAACGCGATGCAACACAGTTATATGGTTATCATTACGACCTGATAACGGTTGAAGGTAAACTTTCGGCAACTAATTTCCAGGACAAAGCCATCACGCTGGAGATTACCAAGACCCTTTCAGGCGAGGTTAAATCGTCCCAGCCGAAAGCAAAGATTGAAACACTGGCAAGGGGACTTCGCCGGATGAACGCGGTCAGGAAGCTTAACTGGACAATCGAGTTGGAACCGGGAGAGCAGAAAAAACTCGATTACATTTACGAAGTATATGTCCGCCGCTGATTCGGTTTAACTTTCGCATCTTTTGCTTCGTTCAGTCCTAG
>CAYSJK010000217.1:0-3769 GCA_964431375.1 uncultured Pirellulales bacterium | reverse complement strand
ATGACGGATGTATGGCTCTATACGGGTTGTCTTCGTGCTGACCTGTATGAGGATGTGAATGATATTATCAATTTCAAGGATTTTGCTGTTCTGGCGGATAATTGGCTTGAACAGGGAATTTGGGCGTATTAGCCTTGATACGAATTTAAGTAAACTTCGGCAATTCAAATTGTGCTGATTCGGGGGCTATACTGATGAGTTCAGTATAGCCCCTTTTGCCATTGTCGTTGGGGATGCTACACCTTCGACCTTGCTCCTCTCGACAGCTCAGGGCAGGCAGGACAGGTGCGCTCAGGACAAGTCTGCCTTAAGTATGGCGGACAAGTTTCGCTGAAAAACACTGTTAGCGCTGAATTGTTCGCTTTACGCCGTTAGGACTATGCTTTTTATCACCTTAATTAAAGTGAATTTTCTACCTGTGGCACGAGCTAACGTGGTTTACTTTATTGCGAGATTCTATTAAAATGAGATTCCGGCTTAGTGTTCGGCCGGAATTTTTTATAGGCGATTGTCATAAACAGGTTATTTATGGGCGAAGAACTATCGAAAGTCTATGAGCCATCAACAATAGAGAAGCTGGCAGATGAGATTTGGATTGGCGGAGGATATTTCCACGCTGAACCATCAGGTGACGGCAGAGATGGGAAGGTCTATACCATCGTAATCCCACCGCCTAATGTAACGGCACCGCTGCATCTCGGTCATGCACTTAATAACACGCTGCAGGACATTCTGATTCGGTTCCGCCGGATGCAGCAATACACTACGCTCTGGATGCCGGGCACCGACCATGCCGGCATTGCCACGCAGACGGTCGTTGAGAAAGGAATCCTGTCGGAAGAGGGAAAAAGACGTACCGACTTCAAACGGGAAGAATTCGTCGCCCGCGTTCAGGCCTGGAAGGACGAATACGAGGCCCGAATCATCGAACAGCTCAAGGCGATGGGCTGCTCCTGCGATTGGCAGCGGACACGGTTTACGATGGATGAGGTCTGTGCAAAGGCGGTGCGTGCTGCGTTTTTTAAGCTCTTCAAAGATGGGCTGATTTATCGAGGCAAACGCCTGGTTAACTGGGACCCGGCTACACAGACGGTACTGGCGGATGACGAGGTCGAGCATGAGACGGTGCAGGGACATTTTTGGTACCTGCGTTATCCGCTCTCTGTAGCGGTAGAGATTGAAGGTAAACGAACAGAATTTATAACCGTCGCGACGACTCGGCCGGAGACAATGCTTGGTGATACGGCTGTTGCGATGAATCCAGCAGACCCGCGTGCAAAATACCTTGTGGGTAAAAAAGTTCGTCTGCCGATTGTAGGCAGAATTATTCCCATCATCGCCGATGAGCATGTGGTTCTGCCCGACCCGAACAGCGATGATGAAAAGGCAAAATACTCGACCGGCTTTTTGAAGGTAACTCCTGCCCACGACCCGGACGACTGGGAGATTGGCCAAAGACACGGACTGGAAGTTATCAACGTTATGGCGCCGGATGGTTCGATTAGCGATGAATACGGCTGGACGGACTGGGAAGAAATTAAGAATCCCGATGTTGAAAATCTTATCGGTATGGACCGTTTTGAGGCACGGGAGGCCGTCGTCGAATGGTTCCGCCAGGAAAATCTATTGGAGGATGTCCGCGAGTATGAACACGAAGTCGGGCACAGCTATCGCAGCCACGTTCCGATTGAGCCGTATCTGTCCGACCAGTGGTATATCGCTGTGAAAGAACCAATCGAGCATTTGAAAGAAAAGTACGGCACCGGCCTAATTGAAGGAACTGACGTGCCGGTGAATTCTTTAGCTGGTCTTGCCTTAAAGCCATTACTCGATGACCAGCTGAGGTTTACTCCTGAGCGTTATGCCAAAACCTATCAGAACTGGTTAGAGAACCTGCGCGACTGGCCTATAAGCCGACAGCTCTGGTGGGGACACCAAATCCCAGTCTGGATAATTATTCTTACAACTGCACATTACCAAAGTCCAAATGAGCTGGATGACGCTTATGTTGAAAGGTATATTGGGCTTCTTAACAAATTTCTGGAGACGTGTGGTATAAGGGAAGATGTTGCTTATTATCAATCTCCAGAACTAATAGAGGGCTATTTCCCATACTATGTTTGCGCAAGAACGCCCAAAGCCCAAAAGGCACTTGATCTGTTTTCACAAATTGCGAAACATCACAGTACTCGCGATATTGAATTGGTAAGAAAGTACAAAGCCAACAATGATGAGTTCAAGAAACTCTTTGGAGTCGAAGCATTCGGGTCAGGAAATGAATTAGCTCCAAAGGTCGTTTCCTGCGAAAGAGATGACGACGTTTTAGATACGTGGTTCTCTTCGGCGCTTTGGCCGTTTAGTACGATGGGCTGGCCGGATGAAACGCCGGAATTAAAGACGTTCTATCCGGGCGATGTGCTTTGTACCGCTCGCGAGATTATTACGCTCTGGGTTTCGCGAATGGTGATGATGGGGCAATATTGTGTCGGTGATATTCCGTTCAGCGATGTCTATATTCATGCAATGATTCAGGATGGCGAAGGCCGCAAGATGTCCAAGAGCCTGGGTAATGGCATTGACCCGCTGGTGGCTATCAATAGCCACGGAGCCGACGCAATGCGGTTCACTTTGGCAAGCATGACCACCGATACGCAGGATATTCGTATGCCGGTGGTACAGATGACACTGCCTGACGGACGGGTGGAAAATACATCGCCGAAATTCGATGTCGGCAGAAACTTCTGCAATAAGCTCTGGAACGCCTCGCGGTTTGCATTGATGAATCTTGAGGGGATTGACCCGGAAAAATTTGACAAAGACAAAATGACAATTACCGACAAATGGATCCTGTCCCGGCTGGCGCAAACAATTGCCGAAGTTACTAAATCCCTAGAAGAGTTCAAGTACAATGAGCCGTTGTCGCAGCTTTACAGATTTTTCTGGAACGATTTCTGCGACTGGTATCTTGAGTGGATAAAACCCCGTATGCAGGATGAAGGGCAAAAGCCGATTGCTCAAAACGTCCTTGCGTTTGTGCTGGACCAGATTTTGCGTCTGCTGCATCCGTTTGTTCCGTTTATTACCGAAGGAATCTTCCAAAAACTAAATGAGATAACACCGGTCAGAAAACTCAAGGACTTAGCCGAAGCTAAAGAGTCAGGTGCATTGGTAATTGCCCAATGGCCCGAAGAAATTGACACCTTACAGCAGCCGGATACTGAGAGACAGATTGAGGTTATACAGGCTGCAATCAGGACTGTGCGGGATATCAGGAACAACAGAAACATATCTCTAAATGAGATATTGTATGTATCAGCAAAGTCACAGCAGGAAACCGTTGATGTTCTAAACCGAAATGCAGAACTTATCCGGCAATTGGCCGGTGTAAAAGCATTTGAGGCAGGGACAGCAATTGCAAAACCTAAAGGTGCTGCGACTGCAATTATCGACGATATGCAGATATTTGTTCACGACGTGGTTGACCCTGAAGCTGAGCTTGCACGGCTTGCAAAGCAAAAGCAGGAGATAGAAAAAGCTAAAAAAGTGGTCCAGGCCAAGCTATCCAATAAAAATTTTATTACCAAGGCCAAGCCAGAAGTGGTTGCCCGGGCAAGAGATAGATTGGCTGAATTAACAGAGCAGTTAAAGACCATTGAAAAACACCTTGCGGAATTGAAATAACTGATACAATAAAGGCGGTGCTAAAATGGAAAAAGAAGCCGAATTATCACGAATAATCATAAATGAAACGTCCGACCAGCAGATAATC
>CAYSJK010000216.1:0-3773 GCA_964431375.1 uncultured Pirellulales bacterium | reverse complement strand
TATGCCTGGCTGTCGGTCAGTAGTATTGAAGTATTCTCTGTTATTTTCTCAACATCTGTACCTACTATCTTAACCGTACCTGCCTTCACTGCTTCCGGCCGTTCTGTAGTGTCACGCATAACCAGAACCGGCTTGCCCAGGCTCGGTGCTTCTTCCTGTACACCTCCGGAGTCAGTCAATATCACAGTGGACCTATCCATTAGCAACACAAACGGCAGGTAACTCAACGGCTCTATCAAATACACATTTTCCAGTCCACCAAGCAGGCGGAAAACTGGCTCCCGAACATTAGGGTTCAGGTGAACTGGATAAACAAATGCCGTTTCCTTAAATCGTCGCGCCAATTTGCCAATCGCCGTGCATATATTCTTAAAACCCTGACCAAAACTTTCGCGGCGGTGACCCGTTATCAAAATTATTGGCCGCTCGGATTTGCTGCTGGTAAGTTCCTTGGGCAGAGCCGGAATTACAGGCGTTTTCGCCCGCACCTTCTCAACAGCAATATGAAGTGCATCAATTACCGTGTTGCCCGTTACATAAATCCGCTCAGCCGGGACGTCTTCCTTTAGCAGGTTCTCTCTTGCCCACGCCGTCGGGGCAAAGTGATAGTCAGCTATATGGCTTGCGAGAACCCGATTAATCTCTTCCGGATATGGCGAAAACTTGTCCCATGTTCGCAGTCCTGCTTCGACATGACCGACGGGTATTCGATGATAGTAAGAAGCTAAAGCTGCACAGAAAACTGTCGTTGTGTCACCCTGCACCAGAGCGATATCCGGCTTATACTCCGCGAGATACCTATCGACCGCACTGATGGCCCGCGAAGTTAGTGTCGCCAGCGCCTGGTTGTGTTGCATAAGTGCCAAATCAACGTCCGGAAGAACACCAAATGCATTGAGCACCTGGTCAAGCATTTCGCGATGTTGACCTGTCACGCAAACATGCGCCTCAAACTCTGGGTGCTCTTGCAGAGCAAGAACTAACGGACAAAGTTTTATCGCTTCAGGCCGAGTACCAAAGATAATTGAGACTTTCTTCACGTTCTTACTTCAATCAAATCAAGCCGAAGTCTTTGGGCGTCAATAGCCGGGCAAGAACGATTATCGATACCATTTGCAGTGTGAACTTACCGATTTGGGCGGCCATTGTAACGGCCCCGCCGCGGACGGACCGGCCCGCAATATCGGCCATTAAATGCTCGGTATCAAAGATTGTCCCTGTCTTTTTTTCTGCCGGCGTATTCTCGTTCACAATCCACCTTCGTAGCACGGCCATCCTAGCCGTGGCTACATAAGCGAGTCGACTTTTTTTTCACGGGCTGGAAGCCCGTGTTACTCAGCCAATTGCAATAATGCAGCGGTAATGTCTCGTCTTGCCTGGTAAACTGCATCGCAGTTATCAGGTCTTTTCAATACATAATCCACTTGCGCATCCAGAATTTGTTGAGCTTCTCTGGCCTTTAGTGGGTTGCTGCTCCTGACCAGGTCAATTGCTTTTTGCAGCTCATAGAGATATTGATAATCCTCTATTCCTTCTCGCCACGCCTCCCACCGGCGCGAAGGGACAATATTTTCGCCAAGGGTATCGACCTGCTTTTGGATGCAGGAGCCGTAGATTACGCCGTAGTAACCGTATAGACTGCCGGTGTCATCCCAGCCTTGTTTTTTGTAATAGTCCACATAAGTCCAGAATCCTGCTCCGGTTTGTCCTTGTTTGAAGGCCCGCCACGGCAGCAGGCGGTAATAGCTGTAGGGATGGTTGGCCTTGCCGGGCCCTTTCGCTTCGTAAGTCCAGACCTCTTTGCCGAAGCCTTTGATGGCGGCAAGCCAGTTCGGATGCTGAATGCAGTAAACATCTCGCAGGCACCAGATATCAATCAGGTTCTTAAAACGCATAAAATCTGCAGGCCCTTTACCGAAGGAGTTGGCATAAATTCTGATTTTCGGGTCTATGCTTTTAATCAGCCCTGCCAACTCGTAGAATTCGTCGCCTAACGTCTCATCAAACGGATACATTGCAAACTTATCGTAACCGATGCCGGTTTCCTTCAGGTGTTCTACCCAGTTTCTCAACCATAAAGAGAAATTCTTTTTCCACGCCGGCGTCATCCATTCTCCGAACAACTCATATTTACTTTTCCAATTGAAGTTGAAGAAGAAAAGATACGTCCTTGCGTAGTTATTCATCTGAATCAGTCGGTCAATATCTGAATAATCAAGTTTGATAACGCTCTTTGTTCCGACAAGCCGTTTCTTTGGAAAGGGTAAATTTTGATTGCCATGAGCAACAATAACATTTGTGTAATGCTTGTTCAGATCCTGCATGGTCTCAACCAATGAATTTTTCGTCTCGGCTGCAACGTCAGGATATGCCCAGCAGCAGCTATTAAGTGTGATAGTTCGAGGAAATCTAATTCCAGGGACATCTATGTTAACTGGTACAGTTTCAACAGGTAGCTCTTTTCCTTCCGAAACCGTTGCCACAGCAATACTACCCTTATAATTGCCGGACGTCAGCGTTGGATTAAATATCGTTAACCATATCTGTGTTAGTTCACCCGGTTGCAAAACAAACGGATGGTTTCTCTGCAGCACAAGCGCATCTGCTATTGAACCAACGCACGCTGCGTTTACGAAAACTCCGCGTCTGACAGTGAACATTCCCTTGCTATCTACGCTGTTGCCTCCCGGATCGGTTAAGGGCGAAACAGAAACATATAGGCTCATAGTTTTATCTGTGCAATTTATAATGTTAATTGCAGCCGATTCATATTCTCCCTGCCAAAGCTCAACGTTAAGCTCCAAATCCTGCACCGTCTCGGAGATTGGCATATCGCTTTCTTTTAGGACTTCTGTTGGGTTCGCTGGCACACAAACATACGGTTTTTTGTAAATCTCTCTATATATTTTGGCGCGAATGATACCCAGCTTTTTGCTGAATCCGAGAGATTTCTCTGCCGAGAATAATTCGTATATCGGCTGTGCAAAGTTGGCCGCGAACTGCTCCAATTCGGAAGGTATACCTTTGTAGAAATTGACACCAACTTTGCTTCGGCACTGGTCTACAGTTTCAATTGTAGTTGCTATCTTTTCTTTGAGTTGTAGTTGATTCTCGATGATACTCACCAGTTGACGGCTGTCATTAAATTGCCTTAGTTTGTCGGCTGCCCGAACTGTGGTCGGCCCGGCCGGGGCGATAACTTCTATCTCATCCAGAAAGAGATGCCGACTTCTGCCGGGCCGCATCAGCGCCTTCACAAATCGCCCTTCCGTTTTCAGGCCTTTGATAACAAAGGTATGGGGAATCTTACCCGCAGGACCGCTTCTGCCGGTAGGCAAATCATTATTCTCGATTAATCCGGCGAATCCGAAATTCTCTCCGTCTTCACTGACCAGAACCACAATGAACGCAGGATATTCAACCAATGCTGCTCCCCCTCCGATACTGTGCACTCTTATTTGGTCGATAGCCGATTTCTTTTCAAGGTCTATGGTAATTTCCGGAACTGTAGCCATCCCGTTCCAACCAACAGTACTTTTGCTGAACCAGTCGCTGCCGTAGGCTTTGCCATCTGTAAGCTGAACATTATCCAGCCCATCTGTGCACAGTTTATAATCCGGTTTGGGCAAAATCGTATAACTTTTATTTAGTGCCAGATTGACCTCAGCATTAACTGCCCCGGCGCACAACCCCCAGAGAAACAATATCAAAAATCGCTTTAACATCATTGTGTATTATTGTATCTGGACGGCTCCAGTAATTCATTCATTGTA
>CAYSJK010000215.1:0-3840 GCA_964431375.1 uncultured Pirellulales bacterium | reverse complement strand
TGAAATCCCTTTACCGGCCCTACTATTTCGTTCGGCTCAGCTTTCCACAAATCCTTAAAGAATACCCCCTCATTGCCGGGATAGGTATTGACGGTTTTTCCCTTTTGCTCGGAAGAGTATTGTTGTCTGACCGACTCGAAATCCTTGCCGCTGTCAAGTTCGGTTTTTGCTTTCTGAGCTTCTTTAAGGTCTTGAAACCAAATTTGGTCAATCTTAAGTCTCTCGCTCGTCCCAAACAGCTCCTTGTTCTTGTTAAAATATGCAATAATCTGTTCCTCGTCAGTTGGGTCTTTAATATCTTTCACTATTTCATATCTGATTGCAGAGAATAGTCTTCTATCTTCATCCTCCCTTACTTGCTTTATATAATTTTCGTCCTTGTCAAGCCCAATCGACTTGGCCTCAGCAACAAAAACCGGCATACTTAAAGACCTGTCTAATAAACGCTCAACACCTTCTGGGGTATTCAGGTCTTTCGGACGCGATGGCGGTGCCATTTCATACAAAGCATCAAACCAGTCTTTCAGCGTTACTTTTCCATTGTCATATACTGCCAGAGCAATGTTTTTCTCTTCCGATGTCAGCTCATTTTCGACCTGGTTGATACGTATAAATCCCACTTTTCGGGGTTCTTTCGGATGAAGTGAAAGTCTTTGATGAATCTCAGCCGCTTTGGAAAGATTTTCACTGACCTTTTGAACATGGAACTTTTTACACAACCGGCTGTAATACTCATCTACAAATTTATTGGCTTGTTGCCTTTCGAGCATCGTCCTTGTCCTGTTTCGGTCCATCTTGGGATTGGCTTTTATCTTTTCGTCTATTTCTGAGTCTGTAACTTTTACTTTATCTTGCAGGTACCCTCGTAATAACAAGCTTATAAGTTTCTTTTCCCTGAATTGCTTAAGCCATGTCCGTATCGTTTCACGTTCAATGTAATTCTGCTTACGGGCTTCCATTACCATTGCCTTTTCTGCTATCATCGTCATAAGTACTGTTTTGGCATCAACCGGCTCAGCTTCCCGGCCGTAGTCTTCGTAGTACTTTGGGCGAAGCTCCTTCATAAGTCTTTTCTCAAGCTCTTGCTTTGTAATGACATAATCGCCTATCTTTGCAACAATGTTCGACGGCTCATCTGGTGCTTTAAAAACAGGCGGTTCCTTTGGTTTCTTTTCCGCAATCTCTGGTTTTGTTTCCAGCTGTTTAGTTTCAATGACTGCTGGTTTACCGGCAGTATCGGCAACTTCCCCTGTGCCGGATTCTTTTGTGCTGCAGGAACCACAAAATAATACTAACACTGCCAGAAAAGATAATACTAATTTCCTTGAAAATAATTGACCCATACTTGCTCTCCGCGTATGCCGCCAATAAATGCTAAAGACCACAGAATCAAAACAGACCATAAATTGTTAGTGTATGACCTTATTTAGCGGATATGTAATTATGCCCGAAGCTCCTGCCCGCTTCAAAGCGGGAACCAGCGACCTCTCGACCTTATCGTCTATAATAACTTCTATCGCAACGTACTCAGAATCAGACAGATTTGAAATTGTCGGGCTCTTTTCCGAAGGCAGTACCTTCAAAACGCTCTCCAGGTCGCTCTTTTTTACATTCAGTTTCAAGCCGACTTTACTGCGCGCCTCGATTGCCGCATTAAGCAATATGGAGATATTTTCTATCTTCTCCCGTTTAAACTTATCCTTCCAGGCCTTTTCATTTGCAATCAATCTTGTTGTAGAGCTTATCACTGTATCGATTATCCGCAAATCATTTGCCGCAAGGGACGTCCCTGTCTCGGTTAGTTCCACTATCGCATCCACCAGACGGGCCTTGACTTCCGTAGCTCCCCAGCTAAACTCAACCTTTACGTCGATATTTTTATCCGCAAAATATTTCTTTGTCTCACTAACAAGCTCGGTAGCAATTATGCCGCCCCGCAAATCCTCTGGTCTCGTAACTTTCGACTCGTCAGGTACAACTAAAACCCACCGGGCTGGTTCGCTTGTACTTTTGCTATAAGCAAGTTCACAAACATCCACTACGTCGCAACCGCTTTCCATTATCCAGTCATAGCCCGTTATGCCGGCGTCGAGAGCACCATCTTCGACGTATCTGCCCATCTCTTGTGCTCGCAACATAATCAGCTTGATTTGTTCGTCATCTATGGCCGGTATATAGCTCCTCTTGGAATCCAGAATGTGGAAACCGGCTTTGCCCAATAGCTCTATTGTTGCCTTTTGTAAGCTGCCTGTCGGAATACCTAATTTAAGTATATTCTCTGACATCTTAAACCTTTCCACCGTCTTTTTTCACTTCTTCCTTTTCCTTGCCGCTTTTGCCTTTGTTTTATGTGTAGTTTTCTTCTCCAGTTTTATCTTCGGCGACTCGCTCTCGCTTCGCAAAAGAACATAGAACTCATACGCGTTTGCTGCCGATATCCGTTTGGTTAAAAAGCCTTCTATTTCCTGCTCATCCGCTTCTGGATGAACCAGCTCGTTGTTTCTCAGATACTCTATCATCTGTTTTGTAAGCGGTATGGCATGGCCCTGCAAAGATGTTAGCATACAATAATTGACCACAAACCGGCTGCTGCCATCTATGGCCTCAAGAGCTTGTTTAGCCGGACGCTTGCCCATCTTCTTCAGCGACTCTAAGCTGACACTGTTATGCTCGTCAAAAACCGCTCTTAAAGTCCTGTTAAGTCTCGATGCCGTATCCCTCGTTACTGGTGTATCTTCGCCCAGCACCTCTATGATTTCTTCTATTCGCGAAACACGCAAATCATTCAAATCAACGAAATAATCATCAATCCTCTTAATCGCTGCCTCTGCTGCTGCGCTGTCCATATCTTCGCTAACGATAGCATAAACTAGCGCATCTGCCATCCTCTCATAAGTAACTTTTTTAATCTTCGACCGTTTGGACCTCAATAAGCGATATAGCTTGCCCACTTTTTTAGAATATTCTTTGCTGTCTTTCATAACATTGGTAGCACGGCCATCTTGGCCGTGTCTTTAGTCATGGGCATCTTGCCCATGCTGCGATTCCTTCTTTTTAATTTCACCGACCGCCTGGTCTATCAATCTCATAGTCTCAAGAGTTTTTTTAAATTTCTCATCCTTGTAAAAATGCAAAACAGGGCAGAATTTGCTCCGCAGCTCACCTGCCAGCAATGATTGTATTCGGTTTTTTGCGTGTGTTATTGCCGCAAATGTCTTGTTTTGACCCGTCTCATTTTTACCAAAAATACTCAGATACACGTCGGCACTACGCAAATCTGAAGCCATATCTACTCTCGTAACGCTCACAAGTCCCTCTATACGCGGGTCACTAAGATGGTTAGCAATAGCATCACTAACCGCTTCTTTTACTAAGCGGGCCACTCTTTCCTGTCTGCGCGTTGCCATTATTTACTCGTATCCCAATTCACCTTTCACGAGATACGCTTCACAATCAAATTGTTCTGGCTACTTTAACTATCTCATAGAAGTCAAAAACATCATCGACTTTAACATCATCGAATCCTGCTACCTTTATGCCACACTCCAGACCTGTCTTGACCTCGCGAACGTCATCTTTGAAATGCTTTAGACTTTCTAAACTCAGGTTATCTTTGAGGACAATATTGTCACGTATCAATCGCATCTTCGCATTCTTATTTGCGACGCCGCTGCTGACGTAACTGCCGGCTATTGTTCCAACTCGTGAAATCTTAAATATCGCCCTTACCACGGCCCTGCCGATACCCTTTTCTATTTCTTCCGGCTCAAGCATACCAACAATAGATTTTTGTAAATCTTCCGTTATACGGTAGATTACATTATAGAGTCTTATCTCAAC
>CAYSJK010000214.1:0-3853 GCA_964431375.1 uncultured Pirellulales bacterium | reverse complement strand
CTAGGGACTCCTAACGGAGGACAGATTTCACGGATTTCACGGAGAATTTAGACATGGATTAACACTGACTTGTTAGACACGGATCCGCCGTCGTTAATTCAGCCTTCGTCCCTTAGGGACTATAGCGAAGTAGGCAACTTCCGTCTTCGTCATACTACGCCGAGATAAATCCGTCTTCGTCTGCGACTACGCCGGACAAGATGGCGAGACAAGTTAACACGGATTTAGTGAAAAATCTGAAATTCGAATATCTAAATACTCAACTTGACTGACTTTTACATAAGCATAGCTATGACAAGAATATACGCAACTTGTCATTTTGAGCGCAGCGAAGGATATGGGCGGAGGACAAGGACGAGGGGCAGAAATAAATGAAAAATCCGTGATTTTGATGGGGTACAAAATTTTTCGATTCGTTAAAATAGGAAAAAATCCTGCGCAGCAATATAGGTAGTCTCTTTTATAGCTTCGTTGAAGACGAGTAACTAAATTCAGGGAGAGAGTTATGAAGCGAGTTTTATCTTTTAGCGGTATATTATTATTACTTATTTTTGCCGGTTGTAATGCGCCCAAAAGCCAGCTTCAAGCCTTTAACCAGTATTTCAGAAGCTGCGATTATGAGAAATCGGTTTCGTTCGCTCAATCAAAAGTCGGCAAAGGCAAGCGGCCAAAGAACAACGATTTGCTGTGGGAATTACAACTTGGCTCCATTGAGAGGTTGAGGGGGAATTACCAGCAAAGCACAGAATACTTCGATAAGTCAGAAGAGCTGCTGAACTACTACGACCACCAAAATAAACTGGCGGCTTCGGTTGCTTCTACAGTGGTCAATGAGAACGTCAATGCGTATGCGGGAGAAGAATATGACGGTATTATGGTCAATACCTACAAGGCCCTGAACTTCATCAAACAGGGCGACAATGACCTTGCGAGAGTGGAATTTAATCGTGCCCTCGACAGACAAAGACGTGCAAAAGAAGAATTTGCCGAAGAAATAGCCAAAATCAAAGAGGAAATAGAACAGGAAGAGAAAAAAGGAACAAAGAAGGTCAGAGAAAACGTTAATAACCCCAAAATAAATAATATCATAAACGAAAAATATCCATCTTTATATGGGTTCAGGGCCTATCCGGATTTTGTTAATCCCTTTACCACCTATATAGCCGGGATTTATTTCAACCTCGTCGGCGACCATTCCAAAGCGATTGATTTGCTAAAAGAATCTTATGGAATGGTGCCGGATAATGATTATATAGCTGAGGACCTGGCCATTACCGAGAGAATTCTCAACGGCCAGGAAAAACTGAACAATACTGTATGGGTGATATTCGAAAACGGGCTTGGGCCGGTCAAAGAAGAATTCAGGGTAGATTTGCCGCTGTTTATCGTGACCGAAAGCGTTAAGTACGTCGGAATAGCCCTGCCGAAACTGGAATTTCGGGAACAGGCGTATCCGTATCTGTCAGTCAAAGCCGGCGGCAATACTTATGCGACCCAGCAGGTTGCAGATATGGACAGGGTAATTAGGACGGAATTCATCAAGGATTTCAAGGGCATTTTGACCAGAGCTATAATATCATCAACGGCGAAAGCGGCAGCACAGTATGCATTACAGCAAGATAACAGCTCCGGAGCGGCGTTGGCATCGATAGCAATGGCAGTGTATTCTTTCGCAACGACAGCGGCAGATGTCAGAATATGGACAACACTGCCGAAAGACTTTCAAGTGGCCCGTCTCAGCATTCCAGAAGACAGGATTGTAACGATAGCCCCACCGGGCGGGGCACTAATTCAGATTAATATTCCACCTTGCCAAAATGCAATGGTCTATGTTAAAATACCATTCGAAGGAGCAGGGATAGTTTATGATGTTATGACATTTTGAAGATTAAAAATTGTGATTAACGGAGAAATATTATGAAAAGGTTAATGTTATTTTATATTTCAGTAATGTTTTTAGCAATGGGCTGTGGCGAAGAGCGCGAACCGAGGATGCATATGAGGGAGGGTGTCGCAAGCGACAGTCTTGTTAGTAATGTTGTAACCCGCCCAGTCGCCAAGGCGTTTAGCGCCTTGATAGGAGAAGGTATTGTAATCGATGAAGCCGTGACATTTAGAAATGATGGAGGTTTTCTCGAACTACACGTTCAGGGTCGTAACAAATCTTATAGTACGAAGCGATTCAGATACAGAGTCGAATGGCTTGATGCCAATGGGCTGGTTCTCCAAACAAAAACGAGTGTTTGGCTGCGGGCGTCGGCGATGGGCAAAACGCCCTTCAGCATTAAAGTCGTCGCGCCAAGAAAAGAAGCTGTAGATTTCAGAATGGATACGAGAAAGTGGGAGTAAATTATGAAAGCAAGAACATTCTATATCATTGCGTTAATCGGTATTCTAATCGGTGGCTGTGGAGAAGAAACGACAAATATTGATGTCCTGCATGATGATGGTAAACCGGTTATGGCCCTTGATTACCGGGACTTCGACCAGGCAGCAAGCGAGCTGGTCCAGTCTATGCTCGGCTCAGGAGCACTTAAGAAAGAAGATGGCGGAAGATATGTTGTGGCAACGGGCAGAATCGTCAACGATACGATGCAGCGAATCGACACCGACCAGCTAATGGCAAAGATTGAGGAGGAAGTCCTCAACAGCGGTCAGGCGGTTATGACATCGGCAGTCGGAAGTGGAACCGATAAGCTGATTCATGAAACGCGAGAGCTAAGAGATTCCGAAGAGTTTGACCAGGGCACGATAGCAGCAAGAGGTACCCTTATCGCTCCGGAGCTCAGCATTTCGGGCAAAATCTTCCAGAGAAACATCCGGTACGACAAGAAACGCCAGCAGGTTGAGTATTACTTTCAGCTGAAACTCAGCGATGCCAAGACGGGGTTGAGATTCTGGCAAAAGGAAGTAATCGTAGGCAAAAGAGGCAGCAATAAATCAGTTGCCTGGTAAAATTAAGAACTATTTTTTTAGGGGGTTCAGAAATGAAAAGAACCTGTATTGTAATTGCAGTTTTGCTTTTGGCCTGTATGAATTTGTATGCTGCAGATTCAAATGACGTTGTTGTGCGCGAGGTGGTCGGTCAGGGCAGCACAAGAGATGCGGCAATAAGAAACGCTCTTTATATAGCTGTCAGCCAGGTTCGAGGCGTCGAAGTTGGTTCAGGGACATACGAATTCGGTTTTTCCGAGGCGGGTATAGATATCGACACCGGACAAGCCGACAAGAAAAGCATTGTATTTGACTCGGTATCAGTTGCAACGGCCGGAACAACTTATGCAACGAGAACCACCGGCTCAGTTAAAACCTACGAAATGCTCGAAGAAAAAAAGATTGACGATAGTACTTATCAGGTAAAACTCAGAGTAACGGTTCATGATTATGCCGCTCGTGACGACGCCGCAAGGGTGAAAGTTGCAATAATGCCCGTCAGGACAATGAAGGATGAATATCCCTTCCTGGATACGATGGTACCGGCACGAATGCTGTCATCTCTGCTTACACAGAAACTCGCCGTTGGACTGACGCAAACGAATAAGTTTGCCGTTCTTGACAGAGAAAGCTTGGCTGAATTTGCCCGAGAAAAACAAATACTGTATTCAGAGGATACACCGTTATCTGAAACGGCGAAATTAGCCGAGATATTGGGAGCGGATTACCTGCTTGCAGGCAGTATCTCCGAGGCCAAACTCGAGAAAGAGCAAAAATATTTACAAGCTGCAGATTATACCGTCACAGAATACAAGGCAAGAGTTACCTTTAATTATCGTCTTATTTCAGGTTTTACAAGACAGATAATCCTGGCTGAGACGGCAGAAAAGTATCTTGAAAATGAACAGATAAGAGAAAT
>CAYSJK010000213.1:0-3881 GCA_964431375.1 uncultured Pirellulales bacterium | reverse complement strand
CGAGCCGGCGGATTTCGTGCTGCAAATCCTCAACGGCAATAGGGTCAACGCCGCTAAAGGGCTCATCCAAAAGAATCAATGACGGATTTGTTATCATAGCGCGCGCTATTTCGAGTTTTCTTCGCTCGCCGCCGGAGAGAAATCGCCCCTGGCTGTCGGTAACTTCTCCGAGAGCAAAATGCTCAATGAGCATATCAGCCGTGCGGTTTCGCTCGGCGCGGGTGTAGGACATCGTTTCCAGAATCGCATTAAGGTTGTCGCGGACGCTGAGGCGCTGAAAGATGCTCGGCTCCTGCGAGAGATATCCGATACCCAGACGTGCCCTTTTGTACATCGGCAGCTTTGTGATATCGTGGCCCTGGAATACGACAGAGCCGCTGTTAGGTGTAACCATTCCTATAATCATTCTAAAGGTTGTTGTTTTTCCGGCCCCGTTTCGGCCCAGAAGCCCGACTATCGTGCGCTGGCCGATTGTGATGGATATTTGATTGACAACCACGCGGCCGGAGTACTTCTTTACCAGACCGCGGGTCTCAAGAAGAATTATATCCATCATACTTGTATCTTGTATCGTGTTTTTCATATTGCGTATGGGGTATTATATCCGCATCATCGGCTAAAGCCAATCGTTTTTTTTGCCACTGTTGGGCTCAACAGGCCATATCGTGTTTTCTACAAATGCCAATAAATATTCTGGAATTCTCAGGGTATTTTTGCTATAAGATAGCATTTACAATATATAGGGTTTGTTCGAGAAGGCGTATGTTCGCGGTTCTGAGTGATATACATTCCAATCTTGAGGCCTTAACCACGGTTCTGGCTGATATTAAGAAGCGTGGCATAGAGACAATTTATTGTCTTGGCGACGTGGTCGGTTACGGTCCGAATCCGAGAGAGTGCCTCGATATGATTATAGAGAAGGCCCGGTGGTGCGTTCTTGGCAATCACGATTATGCGGTCCTTTATGAGCCGACTAATTTCAACTATGCAGCGGAGCAGGCAAGTTTCTGGACGCGCGAAGTTATGGAAACAAGTGAGGACAAGCCGAATTGTGACAGGCGCTGGAGCTTTTTGGGTGATTTGCAGATGCGAAAGACGCTCAAAAGCAAGCTTGGAGCAAATATTGTAATAATGGATTTTGTACATGCTTCGCCGAGAAGGCCGATTAACGAATATATCTTTCCTGATGATGTTTATACCAATCCGCTGAAGGTTCGTCTGCTTTTCGAGCGGGTCAGGCATATATGCTTTGTTGGTCATACGCATATGCCCGGCGCGTTTCTCGATGAGCCGGATTTCTATCCGCCAAATGAGTTAGGCAACGTCTATCCGATTATCGATGATGAGAAAGCAATAATCAATATCGGCTCTGTCGGACAGCCGAGAGACAAAGACAACCGGGCGAGTTATGTGTATGTGAATGAAAATGAGGTGCACTTTGTCCGGCTGGAATACGATTTTGAAACCACTATGAAAAAAATAAAGGCAATCGAAGAACTGGACAACTTCCACGCCGAGAGACTGCGGGACGGAAGGTGAATCTGTGTCTCGTGATTCTGTCCTCAGTGCCTGTGGCGATGGACGAATGACGAGAGACGAAAGACGAGAGATGACATGCGATATTTGTTTTTTTTTATTGTAATTTGTTTTGTTGTTTTTTGTGGTTGGCTTGTCATTGAATCCGGGGTTTTTGAAACGGACCGGCCCGCCGGACAAGCCTGCATCCTTTTGCAGCAAACGACGCCTGAAGAAAAGCCGGAAGGACAAAAAGCTCCTGCCGAAAGCAAAGACTATCAGCAGATGTCTGCTGTTACGGCTTTCGAGGCCTATGGAGGTAAGGCTGAGACTATTTCGCTCGGCTCAATCGACCCTGCGAGCGGCTTTATGTACGAATTGGGATTGAGCACCAAAGGGGCAGCGATACGGAGAGCCACATTCAGCGGATTCAATGACCGCGATTATAAAAATCCCCAGCCGTTAGTGATTCTTTCTCCTGTGGAACAAACAAATGGCGATGAAATTTTGTCGATGGCAAACAAAGAGTTTATATTTGTTCAGCAGAAGATACAGTTATCGCTGCAGGGTTTACACTTCAAGAGTCTCGGCAGAGAAACAGCCGAAGACGGTTCTCAGACGGCTCGGTTCGAAGCGGTTATCAAGACATCGGCTGGTGAGCCGGTAGTGAAACTATTGAAGACCTACAAGGTCAGCCCGGGCAGTTATCTTTTGGATTGCAGCATAGCAGTTGAAAACCTTACCGACAGCGGCTTGAAGTATCAGTTCAATATGGCAGGTCCGACGGGTCTCGGCAGAGAGGCCTTCAGAGGCGATATGAGGAAAGTTATTGCCGCCTTTAGAGATTCGCAGGGCCAGATTACCAGTGTAAGACTTGATAAGAAAAAGCTGCTCAAGGCAAAAACCATTGATGACAGACGTCTTGCGCAGCCGGGAGAGAAATTTCTATGGGTCGCAGCGGCCAACAAGTATTTTGCGGCGATACTTGTGCCTGAGCCGGACCAGGGCAAAGACTACTGTGACTGGGTAATAGATAGAACGGCCAGCTTCTACAATCCTGATGATGATGGCAAGGCAGACAGCGGTGACGAAACGGTCGGACTGGATTTGAAAACCGCCTCAAGCACACTTACTCCAGCCGACCTGACAGGCAGTGCAAAGACATATAAGTTTCAACTGTATGTCGGGCCCAAGGATAAAAGTCTCTTCGATAAAAACGCACTGTATAGCGAGCTGGGTTTTGTGCAGGTGATAGATTTTATCGCTTGTTGTTGCCCGACGAGCATTATAAGCCCGCTGGCCTTTGGGATATTGGCGATAATGAAGTGGATGTACGGCTTTATCGGCAATTACGGCGTGGTCATTATCATTTTGGTGTTTCTGATGCGTCTGATTATGCACCCGATTACCAAAAAGAGCCAGGTTTCGATGAGCAAGATGAGCAAACTTGCTCCGAAGGCCGAGGAGATAAAGAAAAAATACGCCAATAACAAGACCGAGATGAACAAACATATTATGGCACTTTACAAAAAGCAAGGCGCCTCACCGATTATCGGTTTTCTTCCGATGTTTGTGCAGATGCCTATCTGGATTGCGTTATGGAGCGCAGTATATGCCAGTATTGACCTACGAGGTGCGCCGTTTTTGCCGGTCTGGATTACCGACCTTTCGGTTCCGGATGCTTTGTTCAGGTTCTCAACGATTACAATACCGCTGCTGGGCTGGAAGATAGAATCGCTGAATTTACTGCCGCTTTTGATGGGAGTTGCGTTCTTTTTACAGCAGAAATTAATGCCGTCTCAGGCGGCAGCGTCGGCAAATCCACAGGCCGCCCAGCAGCAAAAAATGATGATGATTATGCTGCCATTGATGTTCCCGCTGATGTTATACAAAGCGCCGTCGGGAGTGAATTTGTATATTATGGCCAGTACCTTTGCCGGCGTTTTCGAGCAGTACTTCATTCGCAAACACATCCGCGAAAAAGAAGATGTGGAATCAAAGGGTCTGGTTGCCGCAACGAGTAAGACCGGCGGCAAAGTCAAAAAGAAAAAACCCAAGCCATTCTATAAGATGTAAGCGTATCACGGGCTTTTAGCCCGTGATAGCACGGCCAAGATGGCCGTGTTACAATGAGATGTATGACCTGAACGATACGATTGTTGCGGTTAGCTCACCCAATTCGCAGGAGGCAGTGATAATTCGCATAACCGGGCCCGGGACGGTCGGAATCTGTGAACAGATTTTCAGTCCGAGTATTTTCCATAAAACAAACGGCCTGATTGCAGGAAGTATAGCAGTTGATGACGAGCTAGATGACGAGCTAAAAGTTGATGCGAGACTGTATCTTACTTTTGGTCCTCACTCTT
>CAYSJK010000212.1:0-3896 GCA_964431375.1 uncultured Pirellulales bacterium | reverse complement strand
CTAGAGTCCTAGAAATTCTGCATTATTACTTTAATAAGCTCAAAACAAAATTCAATTAATATTTGATGTACGTATAGCTTGTATCTACAAATTATCACCTTATCCAATCTGACATGAAAATACTTGACTTAACAAAATAGAAATGCTAAAATATTTCAACATCATGGGGTTGTCACTTCACAGAGGGTGAATTTAGGCACTTGTAACACATGGAGGAAGTGGCTCGGAATAATCAAAAGCCACACTTAAAAAAGAGTGTTCAGGAGAAGGGTGATTTCGATGAAAAGAAAAAATCAAATCGACTGGTCATTTAAGACTATTTCAATCATTTTCTTATCTCTAATTGCTGGATGTCAGATGGCGGTTGTAAATAGCAATAATTATCAATCCAAGACAGAAACAACCGTAATAGAAAATAATTCAATAAAAGACAAAGATAAGGATATAAAATACGGTAATATATGCCGTGTTAAATATCATCCTTCTCATTCCAAAAACCATCCAGTTGTAATTGAAGGCAAATTGGGAAACGGAAATAAATATCCAATTATCCTTGATACAGGAGCATCGGTAGCATTATTTGTTAACGATACTCATATCAATGAAAACAATCTTGTGACTCGTCCCTTTAGAACAACGAACAAATCAGCCGGTTGGGGCACTTGCCATCTTCCTGAATTGAACATGGGAGAAATAACGCTGCTCAATTGGCCATGTTTTTATCAACGGCAACATGCAGAACTCCAGTTTTGTGGAATGCCGGTCGCCAAAGACAAATCTATCATATTAGGATTGCCAACCTTGCAGGAATTTAAATATGTCGTGTTTAATAATATAAGAAAGGAAGTGGAGTTTTCAGCGAAAAAGGTGTTCGAACCCAGAGAGCTGAAACTATGGTCGAAATATTCATTCAGAATCGAAGAATTCCTGGGCGGTAACACATATCTTTTTGTAACAATTCCTATTGCCGGTGAGGAGGTTGAATTACAGCTTGATACCGGCAGCGGAAAGGGACTTGCCATTCAGGAAGAATTATGGGAACGCATTCAACAGAAAATTCAGAGCGTAAAATTCAAACAAGGAAAAGAGCTGTACCCATATATCGGCTTGTTGGAATGCAAACAAGGCATTAGTACCAAACTTAACGTCGGAAACAGACCGGTTAAAAACGCCAAGGTATCAATTTTTCCAGAAGATAGCCCACTTTTAGAAAACTGCGAGGGGCTGCTGGGAATGCAGTATTTTCAAGATACAGTAATAGTCCTTGACTTTGAGCGAAATCTGATGTGGGTGATGTATCCTCAAAGTCAACAGCAAATAACCTCTACAAGTCTTTGAACTCAATAAACACCTCACCCTATACAAAGTCACACTTTCCGGCATCCAGCATATACTACTTATACTAATTTTACAGCTGCCGTCTCTATAACGCAGTTCTTAGGGACGTGAATAAGGTCCAGAACCTTAAGAAATCAACAATTATAGACCAGACGGACTACGTGAATCGTCTCCACCGCCACCGCCACCAGCTCCAGCAGCAATTGCGGTAGCACCACCACCTGCGGCGAGACCAGCAGTCATTGGGCTAACGCCCATAAATAACGGCCCAGCTGCTATTTTCATACCTCCCATACCAACAACATTGGAAGCCAGCGCACCACTTACTGTTCCTGTTCCAAACATGCCAATGGGAGGCAATGTACCACGGCTCTGCATGGCAAGCGTTCGGACTGTAGGTACGTAAAGCGACGCTACTGGATTTGGAGCACCCTCGCAGGCTGTTGCCGCACATATATGGGCTACCTGGGCACCAGTTAAACCTTCATACTGTGCCCACTGAGGCAACGACGTTTCCTTTTCAACCTTAAGACTCTTGTTGTTCAGCCCTATTTTACTTACAAGTTTCTCAAAATCTTTACCAAGACCACTTAGATTAACCGATGACCCTGTAGAATCAGTCATATACGTTCCGACTTCATACCGTAACTTTTCTTTGGAGCCATTAATATCCGTTGTCGCCTCAAAGACAGATATGCTCAGATAAATTTCCTCAATTTCTGTGTCAAAAAGATAAACAGCGCTAATTTTGGACTGAACATTTCCTGCCTTTTTCTTCGTTCCTGAAGATTTAATAACGAAAGGCTCCGATAAAGCTCTCACCGCTATCACTTCACCGAACACTTCCGTGTTCATTTTCAAAGCTGTCAAAGTTAGATTTAAATCGCCGGAAAATAAATGCTCAAGAAACGGCACATTAAAAGATTGTTTCCATGTTTTTCCAATATTGTCTCTTGTTACTTTCTTAAGTGAGCTAATACAGTAATTATTTACCTTTTCAAGAAATCCTAAATCCTTACCGCCCTCTGATATACGTCCGGTCTTTTCATCAACAATGAACGACAGTTCTCTGGATGACGACTGCTGCTCGGAAATTGCGCCGCCAAGCAAGTCAAAATCCTCCGAAGAAATAAAGTATTGCACTCTATTATCCGATAAAAACTGCTTTCTTACATTTAATAGCGTTTCGACCTGATTCTTAAACTGCCCTTCGCCGGAATATTCTACGGACGAAAGCAACTTGTAGTGTTGAATGCTCTCGCTTTCCGCCAGGCCAGCTTTACAAAATGTCAGCAACAAAATCACACTTAGGGCTACTACCAAACAATACTTCCCCCTTGTCCAGAAACACTGTGTCTTGTTCATAATTATCCCCTTTCAAATGAACTTCGCTTCTTCACAATAAACTTTCCTAATACTTTACGTTTCTTCTTAAAAGTTCTTTTTTGGATTATTTCTTTAGCGTTATTACCTGTATTATGCTTACAGAAGTACGCGTTTAGCATCGAAAACCGTTTTTTGACATTTTGCTTGAGGCTGTTAGTATCATTTAAAGCTCTGAAAATGTCTTAATTTACCAAATAAAAGTCTTTCTTGGCTAAAAAACACTATATCTTCGCTAAACCCGTGTCTACAATAACCCCCAATTATTTTGACGCTTTCAGCTACAATCAAATTTAACCATACTTATATCGGCAACGTCGCCGTTATTAATTTCAATATTTTCAATTTTTCCCTATTTTTTTAAAGTAAGCCGTAATTTTCGCAAAACGGTGTTTTTAAGTCAAGAATGCCTATTCAGTATATTGCTCTGAGGCCACTACCTGACTTAAACCTCACAAAAACCATATGTAAACAGACAAAATAAAAAAGTTTATAATACAGGCAGGTTCGATTATAGTCATGAAAGCAGGATGCAGCTTTGATTCACTTGACTTGTCAGACCATAATATTTGTATACCGGTAACAATAAAATTTACTATGCCGGATAAAATAAAAAAACCAAGCTGGGAGCATTTTCATCACCAGGCAGATATAGGAATACGTGGCCTGGGTCCGACTAAGGAACAATCTTTTGAACAAACAGCTATGGCGTTGACCGCGGTCATTACAAATCTCGACAAAGTTGAGACCAGGGAAAAAGTGGAAATAAGCTGTCAAGCCAATGACGATGAACTTTTATTAGTCGACTGGCTTAGTAGCTTGCTTTATGAAATGGACACACGTAAAATGCTGTTTAGCCGCTTCAAAGTTCACATAGATAAAAATAATCTAAGAGCCATGGCTTGGGGTCAAAAGATGGATGTTTCAAAGCACCACCCTGCTGTGGAGGTTAAGGCAGCGACCTATGAAAATTTAAGTGTTCATCAGGATAAAAATGGAACCTGGATAGCCCAATGTGTTGTGGACGTGTAATAGCCCTTAAATGAAGCTATAAATCCGCAGGAGATGCAAGATGGAACTGACAAAACTGAAAAAACAATCAGATTATCAATGGCTCATTGAGCCATCCGGCAAAATGCGCGTACCTATAATAATTTACTCTGATGAGACACTTA
>CAYSJK010000211.1:0-3935 GCA_964431375.1 uncultured Pirellulales bacterium | reverse complement strand
GCAGTAGCCGAATTTGCCGCAGGTAAAGTTGAGTTTAAAAACGATGCAGGCAGCAATGTCCATGCAGTGGTAGGCAAGCAGAGCTTTGAGGAAAAAAAGTTGATAGAGAATATCGAGGCGTTCGTCTCACATATCAAAAGGATAAAACCATCATCGGCAAAAGGTACGTATATCAAAAAAATGAGTATATCCGCAACGATGAGCCCGGGCATAAATGTTAACGTGTAAGGACAAAGTACGTAAGTCATAATTTCCTTTATGATAGAGTGCTGATTTATTTGATTAGGCAGGAAGATGAGCAAATATGTAAAAGAACTGGTCCAGGCGGAGCTGGAAAAGAAGATTGCCGAGGAAGGTATCAGCGATTTTCTGGTTGTGAGCACCAAAGGTGTTGGAGGAGTTGATAATAATCTGATGCGTGGCGAGCTTAAAGCAAAAAACATCAGATTATCGGTGGTTAAGAATTCGCTGTTCAAAAAAGTGTTGCAGAAGCAAAAGATGGAAGCTGCAACGGTATTGTTTAGCGGGCCCTGCGTTATTGCTTATGGTGGTGACAGTATTGTTGATGTTGCAAAAGAGCTGGTTGAGTGGGCCAAGAAAGTGCCAGTAATAGAGATTAAAGGCGCTTTTCTGGAAGGCTCATCCCTGGAGGCCAAGGCAGCAGAGGGTCTTTCAAAGATGCCGACGCGTTCTGAGCTTCAAAGCAAGATTGTTACCCTGGCCCAGTCACCTGCGTCAAGGCTGGCCGGATTATTCGGCTCGCCTGCAGGAATAATCGCAGGTTGTATAAAGGCGATTATAGAAAAAGCTGAGAAGCAAGCAGCTTAAATCATAGAGTGATGCAGTAAGCCCCGTTACGCCTGGTTGTCTTTTTTTTAACGGAGTAAATATGAAAATATTGTTGCCTGTGTGGCTGCCCCTTTAATGGGTTAAACGGGACGGTGGAGTCTCGGCTACTGCCAGGTGCTGATTTATAGGAGTATACTGGAAATGGCTAAAACCGAAGAAAAGGAACAAGCAAAGAACGAATTAAAAGACGAGGCAAAAGAGCAACCGAATGAGGAAGTAAAGGAGCCCAAAAAAACAAAAGCAACACAGGAGCCAAAAGAGACAAAGAAATGGAGCAGTGAAATTAAAAAGCTCGGCGACAAGATAGTCGGCCTGACATTGATGCAGGCCAAAGAGCTTGGCGATTATCTCAAGGATGAATATGGTATTGAGCCGGCGGCAGGCGGCGCTATTATGATGGCAGGACCAGCACCAGCAGCATCGACGGAAGCAGCAGAGGAAAAAACCATCTTTGATGTAATCCTCAAAGCATTCGGCGATAAAAAGATTCAGGTCATCAAGGAGGTAAGAGCATTGACGAGCTTAGGATTAAAAGAGGCCAAGGACCTCGTTGATAATGTGCCCAAGCCGGTCAAAGAAGGACTGAGTAAAGAAGAGGCAGAAAGCGCCAAGCAGAAGCTTGAGGCAGTCGGAGCAACAGTTGAAGTGGTGTGAAGAAATCAGTCTTTGATGGAGAGACAACAGCGAATAAAAAACTAAGCGCTAAACTGTAACTACTGAAGTGTGAAGTGAGGTTTTGCCAATACTAATATTCAGTACTGCAAAAGCAATTAAGATATTTAGTATGGGAGATAGATAATGGTTGGAGCTGATACCGATCAAGCCGTTCGTAATTTTGGCAAAGTCCATGATTCTGTTGATGTCTCAGACCTTGTGGCAATACAAAAAGAAAGTTACGGACGTTTCCTGCAAAAAGACGTAACACCAACCAAGAGAAAATGCATTGGCCTGGAAGGGCTATTCAGGGAGATATTCCCAATCGAGAGCTACGACAAAAAAATGGTGTTGGAATATCTCTGGTACGAATTGGAAAAGCCACACTATACGCCTACCCAGTGCCGACAATTACGGTTGACTTACGGCTATCCGTTAAAAATTTGCTGCAGACTACGTACCGCCGAGGGAGAAGACCTGGCAGAGCAGGCAATATACATTGGTGAGATGCCGGTTATGATAGGCGGTGGGGAGTTTATTATCAACGGGGCTGTGCGTGTAATTGTAAGCCAGCTGCACAGAAGTCCAGGTGTTGATTTCCTCATCGAGAGCAAAGAAGGTGATAGAGTTCTGCACGGCGGCAGAATCATACCGGAAAGAGGCAGCTGGATAGAAATTGGCGTTACACACAAAGATATTCTGGTCGTTCGAATCGACCAGTCCAGCAAAATACCATCAACTATTTTTCTTCGGGCAATCAACCCGTCATACGGCAAAACTGAGGATATCCTTCGTTTGTTTTATCCGACAAAGAAAATACCGGTGTCAAAAATAAAATCCACTATGTGGGCGGTTGAACCAGTTGTAGATAAAAAAACCGGAGAAGTTATCGTAAAAGCCGCGACACAAATCAGCGACAGAGTCTCAGTAGTACAAAAATCCAAAGTCAAGCGGCTGGAGGTAGTCGAGGATATGCGGGATACGATAATTCTAAACACGCTTGCTGAGGATGATTGTCAAAGCCATGAACAAGCCCTATTAAAGTTCTATATGAGGTTAAGGCCCGGCAATCCACCTAACCAGGAAAAGGCAGGAAGCTTCTTCAAAGAGAAATTTTTCGATTCGAACCGATATCGCTTGGGGAAGGTTGGAAGATTCAGACTTAATCGCAAATTCGAACAGAACGTAAACGAAAATGAGATGACACTTCGGCCTGAAGACTTCCTCAATACAATGAAATATATAATGGCGCTGCGAAACAATGAGGGAGAGGTGGATGATATCGACCATCTGGGTAACAGAAGACTGCGTACAATTGAGGAACTGGCTGCCGATGAAATCAGAAAAGGTCTGCTGAAGCTGCGAAAGACTGTTCAGGAACGAATGAGCTTAAGACAAAGATCAGAGGAGCCGTTACGCGTTGCAGATTTGATAAATTCCAAAAGTGTGTCGAGCAGTATTAACTATTTCTTTGGTCGTGGCGAGCTGAGCCAGGTTGTTGACCAAACGAACGCTTTAAGCCAACTGACTCACGAGAGACGGCTATCTGCTCTTGGGCCTGGTGGTTTGAACAGGAGACGCGCAGGCTTCGAAGTCCGAGATGTTCATATCAGTCATTACGGCAGAGTTTGTCCAATTGAAACGCCTGAAGGTACAAATATCGGTTTAATTTCCTCAATAGCAGTATTTGCGACCATCGACAAATATGGTTTTCTGCTTACACCATACAGCAAAGTCAAGAACGGCAAAGTTACTGATGAGGTTGACTATTTGCGAGCAGATGAAGAGATGAAAGCAATATTTGCCCCACCGAGCGAGGTCGACCCAGAGACGGGTAAAATCAAGAAGGGTATGGTCCTGGCCAGGCAAGGAGGCGAGTTATCCCATGTACCCAACGATGAGGTTGACTATGTTGATATTTCACCGAAACAAACCGTTGGTGTTTCAGCTTCGCTTATACCATTTCTTGAGCACGATGATGCAAACCGAGCTTTAATGGGCTCGAATATGCAGCGACAGGCAGTTCCACTTTTGAAGACAGAGCTGGCCTTGGTTGGTACGGGAATGGAAAAAGTAGTTGGTCAAAACTCGAGTATGGTCGTTCGTTCCGAAAGAAGCGGGGTCGTTACCGCAGTAGATGCGACCAAGATAATTATAAACGAGACAGATGAATACAAACTCGAGAAATTTGAAGGATTAAATGAAAGAACGTGTCTTAATCAAAAGCCCATAGTCCATCTTGGCGACAGGGTTAAGACCGGCCAAATCATAGCAGACGGCGGCGGCACCGCTAACGGCGTCCTTGCTCTTGGTAAAAATGTGCTTGTCGGTTTTGTATCATTTGATGGTTTTAATTTTGAAGATGCGATTATTGTCAGTGAAAAACTCTGCAAGGACGATAGCTTCACCAGTATTCATATCGACGAATTTAC
>CAYSJK010000210.1:0-3945 GCA_964431375.1 uncultured Pirellulales bacterium | reverse complement strand
GGGACGGTGGCTCTTTTGCAGAAGGACGTAGAATTTAGCAAGCTCGGCCTGGTAGTGATTGATGAACAGCACAAATTCGGAGTTCATCAGCGTGCTCAATTGAGAAAACAAGCCGCTCCACACTGCCTTGTTATGACAGCTACGCCAATACCCCGGACGCTGGCGATGACTGCCTTCGGTGATTTGGATGTCTCTGTTATTAAACACTCTCCGCCGGGTATAGGTAGCGTTATTACGCGCTGGGTCGATAAGAGCGACCGGCAAAAAGCATACGAGTTTATCCGGGAGCGTCTTAAGGCAAAGAAGCAGGCATACTTTGTTTATCCTCGTATTACTCCGATGGGGGACGAGGACCTCAAGGCGGCAACAGACGGACGGAAACATTTGTCAGACGTTTTCCCGGAATTTACAGTCGAGCTTTTGCATGGCCGGATGCCGTCGGCTAAGAAGCAAAAGATTATGTCGGAATTTGCTACAGGTAAAATTGATGCTCTGGTTGCTACTGTGGTTGTGGAGGTGGGCGTGGATGTGCCTAATGCCACAATAATGGTTATAGAAGGTGCTGATAGATTTGGTCTTGCGCAATTGCACCAGTTGAGGGGACGCCTTGCAAGAGGGCAGGCAAAATCGTATTGCCTTTTATTTGCGGATACCGACCCGCCGCCCCGACTCGCGTCGGAAGACACGTGGGCAGGCAGCGAAACGGCTAAAAACCGGCTTGAAATTATGACCAGAAGCAATGACGGATTCGAGATAGCAGAGCAGGATTTGCGGCTGCGCGGGCCGGGAGAACTGTTTAGTACTCGACAGCATGGCCTGCCGGACTTAAAAATCGCAAATATCGTTGACGACTTTGACCTGCTGGTTATGGCAAGGAAAAACGCTTTCGAGATGGTCTCGCGAGACCCGATGTTAATTAAGCCGGAGCATAAGAATATCCGTCAGGTATTGTTGGCCAAGTTCGGTGATTCGCTGGGTTTGGCGGACGTCGCTTAAATAATTTCCGATTTTCAATTTACCCTGTTAGAAAATCCATAGCGAAGTTATAATACGATAAAGAAGAAAAAATTTCTAACGGGGTTTACGATTTATGGTTTTATTCTTACAATTGTCGGATTGAGACAAAGCGTTAGAAGAGTATTTTATGAAGATAAGCTATAAAAACAAGCGGTTAGAGAAGGTTTTAATCGGCGTTAATATTTTGGCAGCGGCGGCAGTTACGGCTTCTTTTGTCTGCTTATTCGGCTTCGATAGTCCCTTGTTACCGGCGAGGATTTTATATGCCGTTCAGATTGTCTTACTTGGAGTTTTCATCGTTGAGAAGATAATTCGGCTGATAAATAGTGTTTCAATTGTTGAATATTTACGGGTGAACTGGTTTGAGGTTCCCCTTTTACTTGCGCTTGGCATTGCTGTATTCGGGGTCGGTAAGTGGGCCGCTTATGCCGACCCTGTAGCGATACGGCATTTCGCAGTTGGTATTTATCTTGTTCTGCAGGTAGTTACCAAGCTCTGCAGGACCAGTGTCAATTTAGCGGCATCGGGCAGAAGTCCAACACGGGCATTGATTCTCAGTTTTTTGGTTTTGATTTTATCCGGCGCAGGCCTGCTGATGCTGCCGAGAGCATCTGCGGCCGGAAGGGAAAATCTGAGCTTCGTTGATGCCCTGTTTACCGCGACAAGCGCCACCTGTGTTACAGGGCTTATCGTAAAAAATACCGGCGAAGACTTTAGTATGATGGGACAAGTGGTAATTCTGTCGCTGATTCAGCTTGGCGGTTTGGGCATTGTAGTATTCGGGGCGGTATTTGCGTTGCTGTTAGGCCAGGCCTTGAGTCTGCGTGAATCAGTGGCAATGCAGGACTTACTAAGTGCCAGGACGGTTAGCCGAATAGGCAATATGATAGCTTTTATCTTTGTAGGAACGATATTAATCGAAGCCATTGGTGCGATGAGTCTTTTTCCGATGTGGGATGACGTGCAGGGCTACAGCGGCAGCATACAACAGCAATGGTTCTGCAGTATATTTCATTCCATCAGCGCTTTTTGTAATGCCGGCTTTAGTTTGTTTAGTGACAGTTTTGTAAGTTACAATCGGAGCTGGCAGGCGTATATTGTGGTTTGTCCTTTGATAGTGCTGGGAGGACTGGGCTTCGGCGTCCTTTACGACCTGGTCAATATTGCGGCTGACAGAGTAAAACAATTCTTCAAAAGGCGTTTATTTAAGCGTTATCGATTGTCGATGGAAGCGCCTAAGAGGATGCGGCTGCAGACCAAGATTGTTCTTAGCGTAAGTGCATCTCTTATAATTTTGGGGATGCTGGCTATCGTGTTATTTGAGCATTATGCAATTGGAAGCGGCTCCGGTGAAAGCCCGGGAGTTCTCGGAGCGCTGTTTCAGTCAATAACAGCCAGGACAGCGGGATTTAACACGGTTAATATTGCGGAACTATCGGCTTCGAGTAAGTTTGTTTTGATTCTGCTTATGTTTATCGGTGGTTCACCCGGCTCAACTGCCGGCGGAATCAAGACGGTAACATTGGCGGTGGTAATAATGACCGTTTTTGCTGCCTTGCGAAAGCGCAATGAGGTCGAGATGTTTAAGCGTTCTGTTCGGGTAGCTATCGTTGGCAGAGCGATTACTGTTACGATACTTTTTATTGCGGCTTTGTTTGTTGCCACATTGGTATTGAGTATGACAGAAAATGTAAGCCCCGCCCCTTCGAGGGGCGGGGTAAGCGACCCAACAGATGATGCTCAGAGGTTTGAAATGCTGGATGTTATGTTCGAGGCGGCTTCTGCTCTGGGGACAGTTGGCCTGACGACGGGGAAAACCGCCTCTTTGACAAATGTTGGAAAAGCGATTATTATTATTGTCATGCTTATCGGCAGACTCGGACCATTGACGTTATTGGCAGCTCTGACGTTTAACTTAAAACCTGTTAGGTACAATTATCCGGATGAGGCGGTGATTGTCGGATAAAAATTAGCCACGAAGACACAAAGTCACAAAGGGATTAAAATTTGGAAAACAAATGTAGTTTTTCTTGGTGCCTTGGTGTCTTTGTGGCGGAAGAATAAAAATTGGAGTTGATAATATGAAGCGTTTTGCCGTGATAGGATTGGGACATTTCGGTAAGAAATTAGCTATCGCTCTTGCGATGAGCGGGGCAGAGGTTATCGCGATTGATAAAAACAGAGAGCAGATAGAGCTGATAGGAGACCAGGTAAGTCATGCTGTTCGACTTGACAGCACCGATGAGGAGGCGCTAAAGGCCCAGGGTGTTAATAAGGTCGATGTTGCAATAATCAGTATAGGCCAGGGCACTGGGCAGGGCTTTGAGTCTGCGGTTTTGACGGTGGTGAACCTGAAACAGATGGGAGTAAAAGAGATTTTTGCCAGAGCGGAGGACTTGATTGCAGGCGAGGTGTTTTCCAAGATAGGCGCTACCGAAGTTATCTATCCGGAGATAGAATCTGCTCAGCGGTGGGCGTATAAACTTATAGCCCCGCAGATTGGGGAGAAAATAGACTTTGCGCCCGGCTATAGCTTAGCCCGGATAAAGGCGCCTGCCAGCTTTGATGGAAAGACACTTATGGATTTACAGCTTAGGCAAAAGTACAGCGTGAATCTCGTTGCAATTAAACGGGGCGAAGACAGCAAGGCAAAGAGCAAGGAGAAGGGTAATATTATCAATGTCCCTATGCCCAATACCGTAATCTATCAGGGTGATATTTTAATGGTCGCCGGCTCCGACGCAGACCTGGCAAAACTACCACAGGAGTAAGACCGATGAAGGAGAACGATACGCAACTTGAATATAATTGGCAAATCGGATAGAATTCAACAAGAGGTAAAATATATGAAGGGGCTTTCTATAAAACTACTCGATGAAATTACTAAGCGATTAGCCGAGTCAATACACCCGGAGAGGATTTATCTTT
>CAYSJK010000209.1:0-3976 GCA_964431375.1 uncultured Pirellulales bacterium | reverse complement strand
ATAACCAGTAAAAAGGAGAAAGATAATTATGGCAGCTAAAAAGATAGCTTTTGGTTCCGAGGCACGAGCGGCTATTCGAGAAGGTGTAAAGAAACTGGCAAAGGCGGTTAAAATCACCCTTGGTCCGTGCGGCAGGAATGTAGTTTTGGAAAAATCGTTTGGTTCGCCGACCGTAACCAAGGACGGCGTAACGGTAGCCAAAGAGATTGAGCTGGAAGATTCCTACGAGAATATGGGCGCTCAGATGGTCAAGGAGGTGGCCTCAAAGACATCAACCGTGGCAGGCGACGGAACAACAACCGCAACAATTATGGCTGAGAGCATTTTCGATGAGGGCCTGAAAAACATTACAGCCGGCGCTAATGCGATGCAGGTAAAACGCGGTATCGAAAAAGCGGTAGAGAAAATCGTTGAAGAACTGAAAAAGATGAGCACTCAGGTAAATTCCAGTAAACAAATCGAGCAGGTGGCAACCTGCTCAGCAAACCAGGATGTTGAAATCGGCAAAAAATTAGCTGAGGCGATGGACAAAGTCGGTAAAGACGGCGTCATTACCGTCGAAGAGGGCCAATCGCTGGAAACAACTGTCGAGCTGGTTGAAGGTATGCAATTCGATAAAGGGTATCTAAGCCCGCACTTTATAAATAACTTAGAGAATATGACGGTCGTTTTGGAGAAGCCGTATATCCTGATACATGAAAAGAAGATAAGCTCGGTGAAATCACTTGTTCCAGTGCTCGAGAAGGTTGCCAAACAAGGCAAACCGCTGTTGATTATTGCTGAAGATATCGAAGGCGAGGCATTAGCAACGCTGGTCGTGAACAAGCTGCGTGGCGTGCTGCAGTGTGCGGCTGTCAAGGCGCCCGGCTTCGGTGACAGGCGAAAAGCTATGCTTAGTGATATTGCCATCCTGACCGGCGGCGAGGCCATCTTCGAGGACCTGGGTCTCCAGTTGGAAAATATCGAATTGACGCAGCTTGGTAGGGCCAAACGAGTTACTATCGACAAAGATACTACAACAATTATCGAAGGTGGAGGCGGCACTGACGCTATCAAGGGCAGAATCGACCAGTTAAAGGCAGAGATTGATAAATCAACCAGTGACTACGACATCGAAAAACTGCAGGAACGGCTTGCAAAATTAGCCGGCGGCGTTGCACAAATCAATGTTGGAGCTGCAACAGAGACAGAGGTAAAGGAGAAGAAGGCGCGTGTCGAGGACGCACTGCATGCCTGCCGGGCGGCAGTAGAAGAGGGGATTCTGCCCGGAGGCGGAGTAGCTATGCTCAGGGCACTACCGGCACTTGGTAAAGTCAAAGCCGTCGGTGATGAAAAAATCGGCGTTGATATAGTGCGAAGGGCGGTGTTGGCACCGATAAAGCAAATCGCTGAGAATGCAGGGCTGGACGGCTCAATCGTCGCCCAAAAGGTTATGGAAAGTAAACAGAAAAATTTTGGCTACGATGCGTTGCGTAAAGAATACGGTGATATGGTGGAGTTCGGCGTGATTGTGCCGACAAAGGTCGAAAGGATTGCCCTGCAAAACGGAGCTTCAATTGCGTCACTGCTACTGACTACAGATGCGATAGTCAGTGAGATTCCTGAAAAGAAGGGAAAAACCCCGGCGATGCCGCCTGGAGGCGGAATGTATTAAACCGTCGCTCGTGACTCGTGCCCCGTGGCTCGTTGGACGGAAGATACTAATTATGAATTTTAGGTTTTACACAAATGCAGTATCTCAGGCATCCAGAACCGCTGCATCAGTAATATTTACTATAGGACTGTTGCTGACAGGATTCGGCGTTGTTATTCTGGCATTGCCTGAGATTTTTGCATTTTTGGCTGCTGCGGTATTTTTTATTGCGGGACTGGGCTGCGGGATTACCGCCGTCAAGATTTATCTGGCACAGAGAAGATTAAACAAGATGACGCCTGACGATTCGGCGGGCTACAGGAAAAACGTCCAAATTCATACTGAAGAATACTACGACCCGTGATATACCTTAGTACCAAATTGCGCATAAGTGGCAGCTCTTTAATTAGCGTTTACCGCCAGCTGTTTCTGCTGCAAAACAAAACCAAGTACATCCTGTATGCTGATAATACCAACCAACTTACCATTTGATGTAATCGGGACCCTCCTAAAAATGTTTTTTGCCAAGAAGTCGCAAAGGCTCAACACGCTTTCATGTTCTTCGAAGGTCACAGCGGGAGACGTCATAAAATCGCCAACTGTTTTATGTTCTGCTTCCTGGACTTCATAGAACAATAATATCGCATCTTTTTCTGAAAGAATACCTGCTACAGCCATATCATCTTCGACCACAGGCAGTCCTGATATGCCATTTCTGACCATAAGCTCTGTTGCCTCGAATATCGGGGTCTCTTTTTTTACGCTAATTACATCTGTTTTCATAATATCTTTTACTCTGAGCATCTCTGGTACCTCTTTATCCGCCTTAGTCAATAAAAAAACGAAGCCTTCAATTGAACTTCGCATTATTTAGGTTTTCACCTAAAGACACCCCAATTATGACGATAAATCCCTATGCCGTTATTCGGCTTAAGCCAATAAAGACTTTAGATTAAGGTAACAATATTCTCTGTAAGGCCATGCTTTGAAGTTTAGTGCCGGCAATTTCACACAGAGTGAAATTTATCGGATTTTGAGGGTGGCGAGGGCCAGGGCAGCGAAGGCGGCGGCTAACAGCCAGAAACGCACTACAACCTGCGGCTCGGACCAGCCAATCAGATGAAAATGATGGTGGATAGGTGCACATCTGAACAGCCGTTTTCCGCCGGTGTATTTGAAATAGCCGACCTGTAATATGACGCTGGCTAATTCTATGACGAATACGCCGCCAATGATAAAAAGCAGTATCTCGTTTCTCGTAACAAGTGCACCATAGCCCATAGCCGCTCCTAAAGGCAGCGAGCCAACGTCGCCCATAAAGGTCTGGGCGGGATGGCAGTTGTACCACAAGAAACCAAGTACAGCTCCTAAGATGGCAGAATAAAATATGCACAACTCGCCGGCCTGTGGTATGTGTGGCAGCAGAAGATAACTCGACCAGGTGATAGTGGTGGTTCGCGTCATTGCTTCGGAGGCGACATAGCAGAGTATTACCAAAACAAAAGAAACTATCCCAACACAACCGACAGCTAATCCGTCCATCCCGTCGGCCAGATTAACGGCATTACTGGTAGCTGATATATAGAAAATCGCTATCAATATAAACATCCAGTTGGCCAGAGGCAAACCATGCTTGTAGAACGGCAGCCAGAACAGCTTGGCGTCGGGAATATTGACAAAATCAGCAAACAGAAATGAAGCTATTAAAACCGCTCCGCCGATTTGAAAGATGAGCTTTTCCCAGGCGAAAAGACCGCTTCTGCTTCGACGGCGAATAACGCCGGTAAGTTTTAGCCAGTCATCTATTGCACCGAGGGCGGCAAACCAAATAATTAAAAAGATGGCTTTTATAACAAACGGATTGTTTAACTTTGTCCACAATAGAGTAGTCAAAAGTGTCGCAAGGATAATAATCAGGCCGCCCATCGTAGGTGTGTTGGCCTTTTCCTTGGTCAGTTCGTTGAGAGTTGCGTGATGAAACTCCGGCCGGTCGCCAATTTTTTTACGCATCAACCAGCGAATAATTGCGGGACCTACCAAAAAAGCAATCAGCACACTGGTCAAAACAGCGGCGATGGAGCGAAATATCACATACTGATAGGCGTAAAAGCCAAATCGCTCACCGGCTCGCAAATGCCATAACAAGTGGTATATCATTTCGTATCTCGTATTGCGTATATCGTATTGCGTTTTTCCGCAATACGCATTACGCACGAAACATCACGAAAAAAGCTCTTTTAATTTCTCGACAGCCATTTCCAGCTTGGCTACCCTTGAACCTTTTACTAATATTATATCGTTATCTTTTATAAATTCCTGCAGATTATTACAAGCTGAAAGGGT
>CAYSJK010000208.1:0-4012 GCA_964431375.1 uncultured Pirellulales bacterium | reverse complement strand
ATTTTTGTAAATCTTCCGTTATACGGTAGATTACATTATAGAGTCTTATCTCAACTCCTTTAGCTTCTGCAATCTTGGCCGCATGCTCGTCGCTTACGACATTAAAGCCAATAATAATTGCGTTCGACGCCTCTGCAAGCACTACATCGCCCTCTGTAATACCGCCCGGCGACGCATGCAGAATTTTAATCTTTACCTCGTCCATGCTTAACTCAGATAAATATTTTTTCAAAACATCTACCGAACCCTGCACATCAGCTCGTATGATAAGATTCAACTCTCTTGTCTTGCCGGCTTCTATCTGGCTGAATAAATTGTCTAACGTTACCTGAGCACGTTCCGCAAGAGAGCTCTCTCGTGAACGTATTTGGTTTTCCTCAGCAGCCGCCTTAGCACGATTGATATCATCCAGACAGTAGAACCTGTCACCCGCCTGAGGAACGTCACTCAGACCCGTTATCTCTACTGGCGTAGAGCTCGTGGCTGTCTTTATACTCTTGCCGTAGCTGTTTTTTAATGTCTTTACCCTGCCGTAACTGCCACCTGCCAGAACTACATCACCCATACTTAGCCGGCCTTCCTTAACTAACAATGTTGCCACCGGACCTTGTTGTGGTGATACCTTCGCCTCCACAACCCATCCTGTCGCAGGGATACTGTCATCAGCTTCGAGTCCAATCAATTCAGCTACATAATCGAGAGATTCGAGCAAATCGTTTATCCCCTCACCGGTAACTGCACTGGTTTTCACTACTTCTGTTTCTCCGCTCCATTCGGCCGGTGTCAGCTCCTGTTCTGCTAATTGTGAGTAAATGCGATTCACATCACAACCGGGCAAATCTATTTTGTTCAATGCAACAATGATTGGCACTCCCGCCGCCTTACCGTGTGCTATCGCCTCGATGGTTTGGGGCATTATTCCGTCATCGGCGGCGATTACCAGCACCACAACATCAGTCATATTGGCGCCTCTGGCACGCATTGCCGTAAATGCCTCATGTCCGGGAGTATCAAGGAATGTCACTTTCTTACTGTCCCACGTTACTTCAGATGCGCCTATATGCTGCGTGATACCGCCCGCTTCGCCGGATGCTATCTGAGTTGACCGGATTTTATCCAACAGACTTGTCTTGCCATGGTCAACATGCCCAAGCATTGCAGCGACTACTGCTCGTTTCTCGAGATTTTTTCTCGGACGCTCTTCAAACTCAGTTCGTATTTGTTCTTCAAGTGTTGCTCTGCGTTCCACTACCAGCTCAGTATCGAGTTCCAGAGCAACCAGTTCCGCCACGTCGCTGCTTATAACTTGGTTGACTGTGGTCATTACACCCTGTTCCATCAATTTGCTGATAATCTCACCGGATTTGACCGCCAGGGCCGCAGATAAATCCTTTACTGTAATTGGTTCGCTTACAACTACTTTTTTCTGCCTGACAGCCACAGTAGCTTCCGTACGAAACTTGGTTGCGATTTTCCGTGTTGGCCTCAGACGCAGCCCCTCACCACCGGCTGCACTAAGCCGGGCCTTTCTTTCTTCGATATCTCTTTGGCGCCATTTGCTAATGATTTTGGCTTTCCGCGGTGTTTCTATTTCTCGCTCTTCTTGCCGTCGACCATGCGTTCTCTCTTTGTATCGTCTGGGCGCTCGCTTCTTGTCCTTGCCCGGAGCCAAAGTTGATTCTTCTTGCTTCACTTTGCTATACATCAATGGCTCGGTAACAGGCGCATCGTACCTGAGTCTCGGCTTCGGTTTTGGTCGTCGTAACGGTTCTGGTGCCTCGACCCGAACTATCTGTGGGCCGCTCACTTGAGCCGGCTCGGGCTTCTCCAAAATCGGCCCGGCAGGAAGTACTGGTTCCGGCTCTTTCGGTTCTTCTTCTATTATCGCCGTCGATGCTTGCTGCTCGTCCTCTATAACTTCTGTCGCAATTGCCTCTTCATCGGTTTCTTTAGTTTTCTTGGTCGGCTTGGCTTTCTCAGCAACTTTTGCCTTCTTTTTAGTCCGCTTTCGCTTTACCTTCTTTCGAATCTGAACCTTCTTCAAATCTACCTTCTCGGTCGTCTCAATCGATGTAGTTCCCTCTCCCTCGCTGAACCACTCTCGAATAGTCGCCGCCAGACCAGCTGATATTACCGACATATGGTTCTTAACATCAAGACCTTCATCCTGACACTTCTGCACAATGGCAGAGCTTTTAACTCCAATTTCCTTGGCTAATATGTAAACTCTTGTTGTTGCCATAAAATAGTATTATCTTTTTAGTATCGGCTCTGGATTAACTAAATCCAAATCCTATTTCTCATCTTCTGTTGTTTGCTGAGCTAGTTCCTTTTCCGCTTGCTTTTGTTCCGACTCAGTAGCCAAACTCTTCACTTGTTCGACTGCTGCTGCAACCAGTTTCTCAGCAATATCAGAGGCAACATCAATTTCACTAACCAGTGGTTCGACACCTACATCTTCCATATCTAAAACGGATATCACCCCAAGCGCTATCAGCTTGTCAACCACTGTATCATCAGCAGCTTCCACACTCTTGACACAATTTGTTAGTTGCTCAATGCCCTGATTATATTCGTCCGGTGTTAGTATATCTATATCCCAGCCGGTCAGTCTCGCAGCTAATCGAACATTCTGTCCATGCTTGCCGATTGCCAGACTAAGCTGGTCCTCATCCACAACCACCGTTGCTCGGCCAAGCTCGAAACACAGGGCGATTTCACTGACCTTTGCCGGCATCAACGCATTTGCCACAAGAACTTGCGACGATTCGTTCCATCGGACAATATCTATTTTCTCTCCACCAAGCTCCTCAACTATATTCTTGATTCTGCTGCCACGCACACCCACGCAGGCCCCAACCGGGTCAACCTTCTCATCGAGCGAGATAACCGCCACTTTCGTTCTGTAGCCTGCTTCTCGCGCCAATGCGCGTATCTCGATAATCTTTTCGTTTATCTCCGGCACCTCCAGCTCGAACAATCGGCGGATAAAATCAGGGTGCGTTCGCGACAGAAGGATTTTGACCTGGCTCGATGTCTCTTTCACGTCAAGAATCAAACATCGAATCCGCTCGCCAGCCCGGTGCGTCTGCCCCATGATCTGCTCGCCCTTGGGCATGAAGCCTTCGGTCCAGTGGTCGAGGTTGACAATGAGTGTTCCGCCTTCGTATCGCACAACGGCGCCGCTTATGATTTCGCCCTTTCGCTGGACGAACTCGGCATAAATACTATCCCTCTCATCAGCCCGTATCTTCTGAATCATTACCTGCTTGGCTGTCTGAGCGGGAATCCGGCCCAGCCGCCTTATGTCAATCGGCTCACCATCCTTAAAGGCACTAACCTCCCCGGTGCCCCTGTCAATTTGCACAGTTATATCACTGTCCGGCTCGCCGAAGTGCTTCCTGACCGCCGAAACCATGGCTTCCTCCAAATCGACAAAAATAGACTCCTTGTCGATGTTCTTGTCGCGAGCGATATTGTCGACGATTCTTACTAATTCCAGACTCATTTATTTCCCTTTTCAACCACGGATTTCACTGATTTGTATTTTTCAGCAACGAATTCTCACGAATTTTTCCCAATTCTTTCATTTTATTTCGCGTCTATTTATCTATCCGTGTTCAATTTTCACCTAATTTCCCTTTGTTTTCCTGCCCTATACAGGATAAAAAAAAATGGAAACTTATATAGCTTCCACTTCAAAAAACACCCAAAACAAGCCGAGTTTGCAGTCTTTCCTTATTCTACATCAGCCGCCTCCGATAGGGTTCACCCCGCCCCTCCAAGGGGCGGGGTTCATAAAACAGCAATGAACCGCGCTTGTTTCCAAACATCGAAGCAGAAACACCGATTTCCAAGCCACCATTCGCAGCAGATACATAACTGCACAGGCCAATTGTTACTCTATTGGCCACTGTTCGCTAATCCTGTAAAAATCATTCTAAGTACCTCTTTAGCATAGTTTTGGTAGCCATTAGTTCTTATAACTAAACTATTTATTCTAATCGTCAAA
>CAYSJK010000207.1:0-4015 GCA_964431375.1 uncultured Pirellulales bacterium | reverse complement strand
ATCTGGCAATAGTGCTGTACCAGCAGGGTAAAGTGGACAAAGCGATACAAACATATCGCGACGGTTTGATAGTTGTGCCGGACGATTTTAGTTTACATTATAATCTGGGAATTGCATTGAAAGAACAGGGACACAGAGACGAAGCAATAAAAGAGCTCCGCGCCGCTTTACAAATAGACCCTAATTCCATCGAGATACGTAAAACACTGGAATCTATATTGAAAAACACGACTGACTAAAACCAGGCACTTGTGGACCCGCAAACAAACACCCGAAAAACCCGTCAGAGTTTCCCGCAGGCAAAATCCAACTTGGATTCCTATCCTGCCACTAAGTGCAAACAGGATTGGCTGAGTGCAGGTATCAGAAAAGCGGATAAATAAACGGCGCTATCGCCGTACCGCCCAGCAGCACGAGCAAACCCAGAATCAGCAGCGCAATCAGTATAGGCAGAAGCCACCACTTTTTATTGTGTTTGAGAAAATACCAAAACTCCACGGGCAGAGACACTCGACTTTTCCGGGCGAGCTCGTCAAATTCACCGGATTTTTCCTGTTGAGAATTTTGGGACATCCATACTCTCCTGTCTTGTCAGAACTGGTGGAAATAACGGTCGAGACTTTCAGACCGACGGTGTATAACCCAGTAGCTGTCGGCATCAGGGTCAAACTTTCGGCAAAGCGGGTCACGACCTGTTAAACGAAAAAACAATCCCAGCGGTGTCAGCAGCAAGAAGTAAAACGCCGCCAACAATATGAAGCTGACCGCGTATCCAATCGGAAACGTTACTAATATTAAACCCAGATATATTATTCTGGTTATCTTAATGTAGACCAGGCTGCTTAGAAAAATGATAAAGCCAATACCCAAAATAGTCAAGGCCCATTGAATTGCAAGTCCCTTAAGCAAATAAAGCAATATAGTGATGAGGGCCGATGCAATCAAGGCGATTTTGCCGAAACTGCGAAGCTCTTTGCAATTTGGGTTCCAATTTATTTTAGTCAATGCCATTCAATAAAAACCTCGTGTTTTATTCTAATTTCAAAAGTTCCTTCTGCCAAGCATTAGGAAAAATCCTCCCTCATTATTCCAAGTAAGAGACAGACGAGTTTGGGCGACGAAATGGTCGAACCAGTTTCCAGCCGCGTTTGCTTTAAATAATCTTTCATTTTCTGAAAACGTTTCAAAACCTTTCGATTTCGGTATGCTATTTACAAAATTGAAGCCTGTTTGGTCGAACCATCTCAAAACTGTTGCAATTGTATGTTTTGATTCGTGCGGGTTTTTATACTGGTCCTTAAACCATGTAAGTTTTCTAAGGCCGCCGACAGTTTTGTCTTTTAGTCGCGGGTCGAGGAATTTGAAACGGTCATTGGAGACGTTAAAGATGAGCCTGCGAATGTCGTTGGAGATTCTGCCGTATTTATTGTAAAGGCCGACAAGAATGTGTCCGTCCTTTTTTACGAGTCTTGATATAGACCGGAATCCGGCAAAAGGATCGCTTGTGTGATGCAGCACACCGTTACAAATGACAAGCGAGAAGGTTTCTTCTTTAAATATCGGTCTGAACAGATTCATCTGGTAAAAGCCGACTCTTTCCAAGCCGTTTCTTTCTTTGAATTCCTGCCCCAACCTCAGCGAGTTCAGGCACATATCGGTTCCGAAAACAAATCTTTGAGAAGTGCTTAAGAAGTTGCTTAGTTGGCCTGTTCCACATCCAACTTCGAGAACTCTTACATTGAAGGGGCTTTGTTCGTTCAAAAAACGGGCAAAAATTCCTTTTTTCGCCTTTTGGATAAGGTCTCCCGCATTCTCTAACTCTTCGTAGTTTGGGAAAGGTGTTTCTTCATAAAACGATTTTACAATACCGGTGACATCTTTTTTTGAGCCGTCCCATTCATTTGGCCAGAAAAGCAGGGGAATGTCGTGCTCGACTTGAAATTGATTATCGCACTGTTTACATTCTATTACATCGGCCACTATTTCCAAATTCCCTCCACAGGCTGGGCATATAAAGATATCAAGATTATCAATCATTTGCGTTATCATGATTGTCTGGTAATTTAACTGCTGTTTTTGGGTTCAACTACGGTTCTTTTCGCCAATCAAAATCATCATAAAATTCCTGCTGTTGCTTCTTATTTAGTAAATAATTGCCTATTATCAAATAATCCATTTCAGTCATCATAAAGCATTTGTATGCATCGATGAGTTTACAAACGATTGGTTCACCTCTGACGTTAAAGGATGTATTTACAATGACCGGGCATCCGGTTAATTGCTGAAAAGCTTTTATCATATTCCAATACTTGGCATTTGTTTCTTTGTGTACTGTCTGAATACGAGCGGAATAGTCAACATGAGTAACCGCAAGAATCTTCGAACGGACTATATTTAGTTTATCAATACCGAATAAACTCTTTTCTTCTTCGGTCATTTCCTTCTGAATTTCTTTTTTTACATAGAAAACCAAAAGCATATAAGGACTTACCGTGTCAACTTCAAAATAATTCGAAATCTCTTCATTTAGAACTGAAGGGGCAAAAGGTCTGAAAGATTCTCGAAACTTAATCTTTAGATTTAATTTCTTTTGCATCCCGCATGACCGTGCATCCGCGATAATGCTTCTTGCGCCTAGAGCTCTTGGTCCGAACTCCATTCTCCCTTGAAACCATCCGATAACATTCTCTTCGCATAACAGTTTTGCGGTTTGGCTTAATAATTCTTCATCTGTAAGTTTGGTATATTGAATATTGTATTGTTTTAAGAAATCCAGGATTTCCTTATCGCTGTATTCGGGGCCCAAATATGAACCTTTTTGTAAATCACTCTTTTCATCGACTTTTCGCTCATTGTCGAGCAGTTGATACCATACAAACAGGGCTGCTCCCAACGCGCCGCCAGCGTCTCCTGCTGCCGGTTGAATCCAGATATTATCGAAAGGCCCTTCGCGCAAAATGCGTCCATTGCCGACGCAATTTAGAGCCACACCACCAGCCAGCACAAGGTTTTTCATCCCAGTCTGCTGATGCACATATCTGGCGGCTCGGAGCATAATCTCTTCTGTCACCGCCTGGATGGAAGCTGCTATATCCATTTCCCGCTGGGTCAGTGGCGACTCTGCCTTTCGAGCCGGGCCGCCAAACAGCTTCTCAAATTTGGGGCTAATCATCACCGTCTTATGACAATACGGAAAATATGACAAATCCAGGCGGAACGAGCCGTCCTCCTTGAGGTCGATTAGTTTCTCCAATATAAGGTCGTAGTACTTCGGCTCACCGTACGGCGCCAGGCCCATCATTTTATACTCACCAGAATTGACCCGAAAGCCGGTGAAGTACGTAAACGCAGAATACAAAAGACCCAGCGAATGAGGAAAGTGCATCACTTTTTTCAATTCGATTTTATTACCTCTGCCAACACCGAAGCTGCCTGTCGCCCATTCGCCCACACCATCCATTGTCAAAATAGCCGCTTCTTCAAAGGGCGATGGGAAAAAAGCACTTGCAGCGTGGGATTCGTGGTGCTCGGTAAAGACGTATCGGCCTTTGTATTTATGGTCAAGGGCCTTATCCATTTCCCTTGGCAGATGCAGTTTCTGCCTGAGCCACAAGGGCATACCCATCAGGAACTGCCGAAAACCCCGAGGGGCATAACCAATGTAGGATTCGAGAAGACGCTCGAATTTCACCAACGGCTTTTCGTAGAAGACAACATAATCAAGCTCTTCCGCATAAAGCCCCCCTGCCTGGAGGCAATACTCAACCGCATTTGAAGGAAACCGATTGTCGTGCTTTATTCTTGTCCATCGTTCTTCCTGCGCAGCGGCGATAATCTCGCCATCGCGGACAAGGGCCGCAGCACTATCGTGGTAGAACGCCGATATTCCCAGAATATTCATACCGTGTATTATACGCTACAACGCCCAAAACACAAGTATCATGCATATTGGAATGAGCGTTTAATTAGTCGTCCCTGAAAAAGATTTCAAATTTACATAACTATTCTATTTTAT
>CAYSJK010000206.1:0-4030 GCA_964431375.1 uncultured Pirellulales bacterium | reverse complement strand
TGTACAATAGGCCATTATGGAAAAATATTCACCTGACAAAGAGTGTGTTGTAATGAGCCGGGATGAGGTTCGGGCCGTTGACCGCTGGGCGATAGATACGCTGGGAATACCCGGCGTTGTCCTGATGGAAAACGCAGGCAGAAGTTGTGCGGAACTGATTAAAGAAAAGTTAAACGGCGTTGCTAATCCAAAGGTTTGCATATTTTGCGGAACGGGCAACAATGGCGGCGACGGATACGTTATCGCCAGACACCTATTGAACAACGGCTACAAAGTTTCTGTTGTTATCGTCGGCGACCGTAATAAAATCAAAGGCGATGCAAAGATAAACCTGGATATCTTAGAACGGCTGGGTCAGCCCCGCCCCTCCGAGGGGCGGGGCCAGCCAATCGAACAGTTAAACCTCGATGAAGCCGACATACCAAAACGTATTAAAAATTTCACCGCCGGGGCCGATATGCTTGTCGATGCTCTTTTCGGCACGGGCTTGAGCGGTCAGCTTAGCAATGAATATATACAACTAATAGAAAGCATAAATACTCAGAACTGTCCTGTTTTAGCGGTGGATATTCCGTCCGGCCTGGATTGCGATAAGGGCGAGCCGCTCGGCGCCGCTGTAAAAGCAAGCTGGACTGTAACCTTTGTTGCCGTTAAAAAAGGTTTTGCATCCTCAGGCAATGCATCTGAGTACACAGGTGAGATTTTTATTGCTTCGATAGGTGCCGAACCTGCCGGAAAAGTGCCGGATTAAAAGACTCCCATTTTTTTGTAGCCGATGAAATAGAGAAACCTTTCGTACTTGAATATAGGCAACCACAAGGCCTCCGCCCGGCTTTGGACCTCTTTGTAGCGTTCGAGTCTTCGCAATGAAGCATTGTATCTTTGCATTTCTGTCGGGTCTATTTCGATTTCTTCCGGAGTCGGTTTTCGAAGAACCATCGGGGCTTTGCCAAGAACCACAAAGTCTGTATCGATGGAAACCTCATCGGCGACTCTGCCACCCCATTTTTCTATCAGTGCTTTTATTTTGTCGATAGCGTCATAATCAATAATTCCGTCGTTATCGAGGTCGAATTCGCCGGCAACAACAAATTCATTCGTTTTTTTGCTGTCCCAAATCAGATTCGCAACAACGTCACCTGCGAGGATGGGCCTGTTCATTTCGGAACGTATAATCCGCGCCGCCGAATGATTCTTCGCGATATCGAATATCTCAACTTCGGCCTTTCCTTCTCCGCTATTCGTAACAGATGTACTTCTGTCATAAACAGTAAATCTTAATCCCCGATAAGCATGGTCGTCACTTCCTATACCCAGGTGGACAACTTTCGCCTGGTCATCGACCAGTATTATCTCGCCATCGGGCACAGAAGCTGCTACTTCACGGTCCGGTGCCGGTTTAATCTTTCTTAGCTCCTCCTGTGCACGCTTCATCAAATCCTCAGTTTCATTCAATTGCGCCTGTGCCTTGGACAGCTCCTGGTTGGTTGTTCTCAGATTCTCCCTTTCCTCATTCAACTGGGTAAAGAGACTTTGAACCTGCTCCTCGGTATTTTTTCTCAGCAGCTCCTCGAGGTCTTTATAGTCCTGCTGGATTTCCATAACCTGCTGTTCATATTTATCTTTTTCAGCCAGCAGGACCTGCTCTTTCTCAAAATTGGCCTTCATATCGGCATCGTATCGCTGCTGCAATTCATCGAACTGCTTTTGCAGGCCAGCGGTTGTTTCTATGGCATTGTCTATCTTTGCTTTCAAGTCTTCGATTACCTGTATAAGACCGGTCTTATCGGGGTCCATAATATCAATGTATTTTTTAACCGGCTCTAATGTGGCTTTAACTTTCTTGCCGGCATCATCGACTTTTACTTCGGCTGATGTCGGTGCGGGCACACCCCCTACGATTAGCGCTACCGCCCGGTCAAGATTGCCAACCATTTGACCAAGCCAGGATTTTCCAGATTCTTTCGAGCCGACTATAGTACCCAGTTTCGAGCGTTCGCTGCTCGTGGCCAAATCTCTAATCTGGCGCTCTAAATCATCCGCGTTTTTTCTGTGCTCCTCGGACTTGACGTAAAAGATTACCGCAATAGCTGTTGCAGCGATAAAAAGCCCAACAAAGACGATTAGAGTATAAAGCATAGTATTGCTTTGTTGTCTTTTGCCTGGCGGCATAATAACACTCCTAAAGAAATCTGTTCAGCGCTTAGAAAATAGCGTTTTTTACAGCTATTTGGCTATGCAACCATCCGGAAAGTATTATCGCCCAAAAAACCCTGTGAGTCAAGAAAAAACCAGTAAAAGGGCGTTTTACCACTTGCAGCAAAGTCCGACGGCAGGTTTTTCGGTACAATGAAAAGGCATTAGCCACGAAGACTCTAAGACACGAAAAATTAAGCCAAAGAGGACACAGAGAGCACAGAGATTCCAGTCAGCTTGGTTTTCTCGGCAAATTCTATTCCCAAAGCTAACTTTGTCATAGAATATCGCCTTAGTCCACAAGGGCTTGTTGCCCTTCTTTAAAGCTGACTTGATTATAACCGCAGAGGACCCTGTTAAATAATTTCTTGATTGCTTCATTAATATATGCGGCTGGCTTGAGAGATTTTAACCGCGGATTATATTTCTACTGTCTGTCCTGCTTGCCTTGCGAAGCCCCACTATTTAGGGCGAAGCGGGGAGCGGAGTCGAAGGAAGCGATAAAAATTGGCTTGCCTTTGTGAGAGTTGGGGGGATAATTTTGTTCCTGCGGATTATGGAATAAGAATTGGCAGGAAATGAATGAAAAGAACAGAAAAATGTATCTATTGTAGTAATTCTTTTAATCCATCTAAGGGGATGGGAGACCACATTCTGCCTGTCCAGTTAGGGGAATTCAAAAACGATGTCCGTTTTCACAGAATCTGTGTTTCATGCAACAATAATATTGGTAGATCAGAACAGCAATTAATCTCGTGTGGGCCAGAAAGTTTTTTCCGGGACATTGTTAATCCCAAGATTCCCCCAAAAAGGCAGAGGGGCCGTTCCCAAGTTAAAGCAGCTATGGGAGTTCCGGGCCCCCAGTCTACGATTGATCACGGCGATCATCGGGAGTTAGTAAAGAGATCAAGAGATAATCCGAAAGATGTTTTTCCAATAGATCATATTGTAATACATGATGATCAAGGCAAAGAGTACTTTATAAAAATATTTACCGGAATGAGTTCTGAGCAATTAAAGAACCGTATAGGAAAGTGTGGTATAAATAAAATTGATAAGACATGGTTTCATTACGACATGGTGCATGAGTCTGAGTTTCAGCAACTTTTTAAGGCGGTGTGGCCAAAAGCAAAAATGTTTAATTTACCTGCAGGAGAGGCAGGAGTTACGCAGATCGAAGGATGTATAACATTTAAGGCAAACGATCACTACTTTAGATCCCTTGCAAAGATAGCGTTCCACTATTACTTGATCTATACCCACCGAGGTTTTCGTGGTGATGAACCATGTTTTGAATCAATTCGTGATTTCATTATGAATGGCGGAAATGAAAAAACTTTTTTTGGACAAACTGGCCCGAAATTTTTTATGCCATTTGGCGAGATTCCTTCAGGTGGCGTTATAACACCCGCGCAGTGGTGTCATGTAATAGCCGCTGATGAGACAGATCAAATAGCAATTGTGTATCTTCAATTATTTGTAGGTCCTGGCTGTGTTCCTCAATCTCGTTACATCAAATTGGCAAACATTAATAGTAAAATCTTGGTACCAAATTCAACTTGGGGGCATGTTTATTTGTACAACAAATCACAGGAATCTGATCGTTATGCAGGAGAAGTTAAAGTAGCTAAAATAACAAGGATACGATAGGACAATTAAGCAAATGATTAAAAGGGCAAATTAAAGGTGTCGGGTACTTTTTATAAATTTATGCCTTGGGTACCATTTTTATCCGTGTTTAAACGAAAATCTCGATTTTCGCTTCGCAAATCTTAGATCCTTCGACAAGCTCAGGATGACAAAAACTTAAAGAAAACTTTTAATTTTCCTTTGG
>CAYSJK010000205.1:0-4038 GCA_964431375.1 uncultured Pirellulales bacterium | reverse complement strand
AAAGACCCGCTCCGCAGCCACATCTTCGATTTTATTTATGATGTCGTAGATAATCGCCAGGCCCATATAGCTCATCGCTATCTCATAAACGTCAGGAAAACACAGCGCCACCGTCAGACCGCATTTGCTAAGGTCTTTTTCGCTCTGGTTTATTTCTCCGCCTATATACCTTCCCGGCCTGCGAACAAACGGCAGAAGCTCCCGCTCAACCCGCTCAGCTAATATTGCCACATTTCTTTCACGCATTCTCACATTATAATTTGATTATTGCTCTTTTTCTATTTATTATTTGGTTACGCTTGTATTGTCATGCTGAGCGGCTTGTCCGCCGAAGCTTCAGCGAAGGCGGAAGCGAAGAATCTGGCTTTAGCTGCCGAAAAAGTATAATATGTTATATTTAAACAAGGTTTTTATATGAGTAAAAAATACATCCAAATTGTATTTGCAATCATTGTCGTCATCTTTCTTTTGCTGTTGTATTTTTTTGCCGGACCCGGACGTCCCGTTCGTCTCGATAGCAGCTATCGTCCGGTTATGGGTACATTTGCTCGCGTCGTCGTTGTTGCGAAAAATTCGGATACTGCCAAAGAATGCATCAAGGCCGGATTTGTCGAAATAGAAAAAGTTGACATGCTGATGAGTGACTATAAGGATGATTCGGATATTAGTCGTATAAACAAAAATGCTTTCAACGAACCGGTCAAGGTCACCCAGCCAACGTTCGAGGTCCTGCAGAAAAGTATCGAATTCAGCAAGCTAACCGATGGTACCTTCGATATCACTGTTGGCCCGTTGGTTGACCTCTGGCGTCGGGCAACCGAAGCAAATTCTGTCCCTTCCGAAGATGTGCTTTCTGTTGCCCGCTCAAAGGTCGGATACGATAATCTCATCCTCGATTCTATCTATAAGACCGTAAAGTTCAAAATCGAAGGTATGAGAATCGATTTAGGCGGTATTGCAAAGGGCTACGCGATTGATAAGGCAATTGAGGAAATGCAATCTGCCGGCGCAATCGCCGGAATGGTCGATATTGGCGGTGACATCCGTTGCTTTGGCCAACCATCTGGCGGCAAGAAATTCTGGCAAATAGGCCTGCAGGACCCAAATCTCACTTCCGATGACTCTTGGCCCGTGGCTCAGGACAAACCTTTACTTATCTTACAGTTGACCGATGCCGCCGTTGCTACCAGTGGCGGCTACAGACGGTTCACCTTAATTGAAGGACAAAGATTCAGCCATATCTTTAATAGCCATACGGGAGAAAGTGCACAGGGCCTGGCAAGTGTAACGATTATCTCCCAAAATGCTCTCGACGCCGATGCCCTCGCAACCGCTGTCAGTGTTCTGGGTGTGGAGAAAGGTCTTTCTTTAATCGAATCAATCCCCCAAACCGAAGCGATTTTAATTACACCGCAAAACGAAATCAAAAAAACCCCAAATGCAGAAAAATTTATATCCGGAGTTCCTGATTAACCAATTCTCTCCTCCGATTACCTGATATCCCGACTTCTATTGGCTGATTGGCTAATTTTTGGCAGCTGCCTTTTCCCCTGCTGGTCGTGGCTGAGGTGCAGAACTACCTCTAAAAACTATCACCCCCGTCGGGCATTTTTGGATTGCTGTCTCGGTTTTTTCATTTGTTTCGTATTTATTATAATCAACATGCGCCAAATTATCTTCCACTACAAACATCTCGCTTTGTTTGGCGCAAATACCGCACCCGATACACCCGACCTTACACATCGTCCGTGCCACTTTGCCTGCCTCTTTACTTCTGCACGCCACTACTATCATATTCTCCTGCGCAAATGGTATCATCTCAATAAGATTCCGCGGGCAGGACTTGGAACATGCTCCACAACCCGTGCATTTTTCATAATCGACTACGGCAAGTCCATCGATGATATGCAGTGCATCGAATTTGCATGCCCTTAAGCAATCCCCGAAGCCCAGACAGCCAAAGTTACACGCCTGAACATTAGCCAGAGCATTGGCCGATATACAGGTCTGTATCCCCTGATATTTTGCATAAAAAGTTTTATCTTCAGTCTTCGCCCGGCAGTGCACAACCGGCCTTCTTTGTGGGCCGGACTCGCTGATTTGAAGGTTTAATATATCCGCAATTTTATTTGATGTCTTTGGCCCGCCTGGCGCGCATTTGCCGAGCAATTCACCCGGGTTTGCTATAACGGCTTTTGCATATTGGCTGCATCCGGCAAATCCGCACGCCCCGCAGTCGAGGTTCGGCAGTGCTTCGCGGACCTGCTCTACCTTCGGGTCAACCTTGACCTTTAGCTTTTCGCTTGCAATTAAAAGCACCACCGCAAAGCCGCTGCCCAGTCCCAGCATCGTCACCCCTGCCGGCCACGCACTGTTCCACAATTGATATATATCAGCCAAAACCATACTCATTTACGCATCCACGCATTTACTCATCTACTCATCCACTTACCTAATCATTCCCGCGAATCCCATAAACGCAAGTGCCAGCAGCCCCGCTGTTATCAGCGTAATCGGTGCTCCTTGAAGGCACTCAGGCACATCTGATAATTTTAGATTCTCTCGTATCCCTGCCATAATACAGATAGCCATTGTAAAGCCAATCCCTGCACCGAAGCTCAGAACAACCGCCTCGAGCAGGTTATCTACTCCCCAAAGATTTATAAAAAGGCACAATCCCAATATCGCACAGTTCGTTGTTATCAACGGCAGAAATATCCCGAAGCTTTCATACAGCGACGGGAAAAATTTTCGCACATACATCTCAACAAGCTGCACAGCTCCTGCTATAATCAGAATAAAGCAAACATATCGTGTAACTTCCAGTCCCATCGGCATAAGTATCAGGTTATCAATCAGCCATGTCAGCGTCCCGCTCAGTGTCACGACAAACGTTACCGCCATGCCCATCCCGAACGCCATATCGATTCTGCCAGATACTCCGAGATACGGACAGATACCGAGGAACTTCGTAAAGACAAGATTATTGATTAGAACAATCGATATAAAACCGACTATTAAGGTATTAACCGTATCCATAAATCTTATCCTTTGGTTTTTCTTTTAGTTATTGTATTAACGAGTCCCAGCAACAGCCCCAAAGTTATAAACGCCCCAACCGGCATACTCATCGCTGCCAACGGCACAAACCACCCACCTTGCGACTGCAAACTCAGAATCGCAACTTCGAAGACAGCGCCTGTCGAAAGAATCTCTCGAATGCCGGCCAATACACACAACGTAAGCGTAAAACCGACACCCATCCCCGCTGCATCGATAATACTCACGCCCAAACTGCTTTTACTTGCGCATGCCTCTGCCCTGCAGATGATAATACAATTGACGATAATCAACGGTACGTATGGCCCTAACATTTCGCTCATCCTCGGTACATACGCCTTCAAAAACAAATCCGCTATAGTAACAAACGTCGCTATTGTTACCGTAAACATCAATATCCGCAGGTGCGGCTTAAGAAGTTTGCGGATTATGCTGACTACAATGTTACTGCAGAGGAGTACGAAAATAACACTGAGTCCCATCGTCAAGGCCGGCTTGACCGCCACCGTCACCGCTAATGTAGGGCACATCCCCAACAAAAGCCTGAACACCGGATTCTCACGCCACAAGCCGCGAAGTAGCGTCTCTTTATAAACACCTGCTTTTAATCCAGTATCATTTGTCATCAGCGACTAAACCTCTGCTCTGCAATTGTTTTTTTACCTGCTCAACGTAATGGTTTATTATTTTAATCACCGACTCGCTGCTCACGGTTGCTCCGCTTATCGCGATAATTTCAGAATCTATTTTTTCGCTCGGTCCTGTTTTTGAAAGTTCAAGCTCTTCTGCCGGCACACCTGCAAACTGGTTTCGATAATAGGGATTTTTTATCTGGTCGCCGAATCCCGGCGTCTCATTACTCGACAGTATTCCGAATCCCGCTATCTTTGCGAAACTCCCATCAACTGCCAGCACAAGTTTTATCTTATCTGCAAAGCCGGACCCTTCACAGCTAAACGCCCACCCAACGCATTTACC
>CAYSJK010000204.1:0-4044 GCA_964431375.1 uncultured Pirellulales bacterium | reverse complement strand
ATAGATTTTAACAGCTATTGCGGACTTGGCAGATGTCTTCTCGATGCAAGCATCTGTGAATCCAGCAGCCGACGTCCGTTAGGCCGTACAAAAACGGCCTGCATAATACTATGCACGCTGTTAAAATCACATGATGGCCTCATATCAAATGCGGCTGGCTTTGATAGTTCGTATTTCGTATATCGCATGTCATATTCCGCTTTGGCCAATTTACACGGCCTTCTACTATTGGACGGAACTGCACAAATGAGTCGAAAATTAGCGAATTTTTTACAGAGGCAATTGGCGTAAGTGCTTGTAAGAAAAGAAATAAAAAAAATTTTAAAATTTCGGATTTTTGCGCGCAACTATCTGCGTATTTGATTGACGAATTGTTGTAATTCTTTACACAGCAAAAGCTTATATCGGATTTTTTTACATTCCCTTGTTGGCACAGGACTTAAGACAGATTCTTCGCTTCCGTCTTCGTAAAACTACGCCGAAACAAGTCACTCAGAATGACATATAACTCTTCGCTTGCTGCATCGCATTTCCAATAGGGTTGACAGATAGGCATATTTTGGCGTAGTATGGTGTATCTATGTCTAAAAAAATCGCTATTTTGGGCTCGACAGGGTCAATCGGTAAAAATGCTCTGCGGGTAATCGATGCGCTTAATTCGTCGCCCGTCGCTCGTCGCTCGTCGCTCAACTATGAGGTTGTTGCACTGAGCGCTAACAACAGTTTCGAGCTTTTGGCGGAGCAGGCAAAACAATATAAGCCGAAATTTGTCGCTATCACAAACGCCGATTTGCAAAATCAGCTACGCGAACTGGTCGGCGATTTGGATGTCGAGATTCTGGCTGGGCCGGGGAGCCTGGCAGAGATTGCGCAGCTTGAAGAGGTTGATATTCTGCTAACTGCGGTTGTCGGTGCGGCTGGTCTGCCTGCGGTTCTCACAGCCGCTCAAAAAGGCAAGCATCTGGCTATCGCGAATAAAGAGCCGCTTGTTATTGCGGGTGAGCTGCTTACGGAGACGGCGAGGAAGAGCGGCAGCAAAATTCTGCCGGTGGATAGCGAGCATTCGGCGATTTTCCAGGCGATGCAGGCAGGCCGACCTGAGGAGGTCAGCAAAATTATTCTTACCTCGTCAGGCGGGCCTTTTAGAAAGTCAGCTCCCGAAGATATCCGGAACGTAACGATCGAGGAGGCGCTTTCGCATCCCGTCTGGGATATGGGGCAAAAAATTACCGTTGACTCGGCGACGATGATGAACAAGGCCCTGGAGGTAATCGAGGCCCGGTGGCTGTTTGATGTGCCGGTTGAAAAAATAGAGGTTCTGATTCACCCTGAGTCGATAGTCCATTCGCTCGTTGAATTCGTCGACGGCTCGGTAATAGCACAGCTCGGCGAGCCGGATATGTGTCTCCCGATACAATACGCATTGACGTATCCGGAGCGTGTTGCGGGGATTGCGAAGCGGCTGCAGCTGGCAGATATCGGAACACTTACATTTGAAAAACCCAACTTCAAATTGTTCCGAGCACTGGCGTTAGGTTATGAGGTTGCGCGAACAGGCGGGACGGCAGCGGCGGTTTTCAATGCGGCTAACGAAGTTGCGGTTCAAGAGTTTATAGGGGGCAGAATCAAATTTGTCGATATAACTGAACTGATAGAACATTGCTTAAATAAACATAATGTTAAAACAAGCGTGTCGCTCGAAGAACTACTTGAGGCAGATGCCTGGGCAAGAAGAGAGGTTATGGAATGTCTAAAACAGAAGGTTCGCTGAACAAATCCGCCGGACGTAAGGAGGGCAAGCCCACCACACATAAGGCGGGCAAGCCTTTCAGCTCTTTTTTCTGGATTGTTGTCGTTGCAGCAGCTGTTATTTTAATTGTCCGAAATATCGGCGTATTCGGTAATATTCTGAAGGTCGCTATCGGGTTTGGGTCGGTTGTTCTCGTTCATGAGTTCGGGCATTTTATCGTTGCGAAGCTGTCCGGGATAAAAGTTGAGGCGTTTTCAATTTTTATGCCGCCTACTTTGCTGGGTGTGCGAAAAACGAAGGACGGATTTCGGTTTCGCTTTTTGCCGAAGCTATTTGCCACAGAGGACACAGTCCTTGGGACTCCCTACGGAGAGAGCACAGAGAATATAAATAAAAAATCAGAGAAATCTGATACTAAAAAAATAATTATTGCCGGCGAAAAGACGGTCGAGGATGAGGAGACTGAATATCGCATCGGCCTTATTCCCTTCGGCGGCTTTGTCAAGATGCTTGGCCAGGATGATATCGGGCCGGTTAAGGCCATCGACGACCCACGCTCGTTCGCCAATAAACCAATCGGTACTCGAATGGGCGTTATAACAGCGGGGGTAGTTTTCAACGCCATCAGCGCTATTATCGTTTTTATGATAGTTTTTCTTGTCGGTATAAAGCTTCAGCCGCCAGTAGTCGGGATGGTGCTGCCAGATTCACCGGCTAAGCGTGCGGGTCTAAAACCGGGTGACGAGATAATAGAGATTGCCGGTAAGAGCAAGGACCTTGACTTCAGCAACATACGCATTGCAGCGGCCTTGTCGGATGTAAACGAGGCAGTGCAGTTGAAAGTAAGACGCGAGGATGGTTCCACAGAAGATTATGCGCTTGTAGCTGAGCAGTTTGAGGGGGAGCCATTAAAAGATTTTGGTATTTTACAAGCAGTGAGTCTGACCATTGCGAATGTTTCCGAACCAAACAAATTACAATCAAAAACAGGTCTTCTTCCCGGCGACCGCATTATAGCCATTGCGGGCAGGGACGTGCAAAACTTTTGGGAGCTTGAGGAAATAGTCGTAAATTGTCTTGAACCAGAGACTCTCCTGTTAGCAGAGCGTAATAATGAGAAAATCGAGTCAAAGGTCAGGCTGGAAGTTCTCTCCATTTACAAAGAAATTGAATCCGAAGCCGACCTTAGCCACATCTATTCCATAGTACCACGCCTGCGAATAACGACTGTTTTAGACAGGCCGCTTTCTCTTAAAGAAAGATTTTTTTCATTTCTTTCGAAAACCGGCGTTATAAAAAGGAATGCTGAAACCGAAGCCGGCTTAGCAAGCGGTGATATAATTCTTGCGATAGGTGATGTCGAGAACCCCACCTATAAAGAACTTCGCGATGTTACCGAGGAATTCTGGGATAAAATGCTTCAAGAAGAAAACGGGCAGGCAGAATTACCATTAAAAGTCCTGCGCGAAAATGACAATGGGATTGAAGAAGCTCTTACCATTCAAGTCGTTCCCAGATGGTCAAAACAACTTGAAAAGCCCTTACTCGGTATTACTGCGCCGGTCCTTGATTTTGAGCATCCGGTGGTTGCCAAAATAATATCTACGGAAGGTATGCTAAAGCCGGAAATTCCGCGCGGGGCAACGATAACTGCTGTAGATGGGGTCGGCGTATCGAACTTTTACGATATTATCAGGGAAATACGCAAACATCCCGGTGAGCCCAGCCCCTCGGAGGGGCGGGGTGAGCGTATAACGATTGACTGGCGTCTCGATGCAGAAACGGCGGGGTACGCAGCTTTGAATGTAGATAACAGCAAAGATTCTATTACGGTTAAATCCGGTTTTGCTGAGTTTATCCCATTTAAGGATTTGAAAAGGGTCTATAAGGCCACCGGACCCATCGAAGCCGTAGTGATGGGATATAGAAAAACCGTTATGTTTATCACCCAAACTTACATTACTATAAAGCGCCTGATAGCAGGCCTGGTAAGTCCCAAGAATCTCATGGGGCCGGTTGGAATTATTGCCCTGAGCTATCGCGTTGTTACTGCCCAGCCGATAATTTATTATGTTTACCTTCTCGGGCTGATAAGCGCCGCGATTGCCGTGTTTAACTTTTTGCCTTTGCCGCCTCTCGACGGAGGATTGATTGTGCTTTTGCTAATTGAAAAAATCAAAGGTTCGGCGCTGAGTGAGAAGACCCAGGAGGTTATAGCTTACACCGGCTGGGTATTCATAGGCGGTTTTGCTCTTTACATAACATTTAACGATATTGTCAGGATATTCAGCTAA
>CAYSJK010000203.1:0-4049 GCA_964431375.1 uncultured Pirellulales bacterium | reverse complement strand
CTCGGTAATCAGTCTTCTAAAAGACCCTCTTAATCCTCACTCGTTTTTTCTGCCCAACCTGCTTAACCTTACCGGCCATATATATCACCAGGTATTAATTCAGTAGGTTCCTCGGGACTTTCAGGGGCATCTTTCCAGATAAATTTGGCGTTTAATATAAACCAACGGTCATTGACTTCATAAATCTCTTTGCCGGTACGCTCATCGAGCTTTGGTTTTCCATCAGAGCCCAGTACGACAACCTTGCTGATAATCTCCTTTGTCATGGGGTCAATCAAAATCCGCTCGTCGCTCTTTTTCCCTTTTATCTGTTTATATCTGACATCTGCAGCACCTATCCCCATCGGCATCTTACTATCGTAACTGACTTCGTGTATTTCCAGCTTGAAATGCTTAATATCGGTTTTCTTGTACAACTCGAACGGACTATTCCCATCAACAGCGAGTTCATCAAGGTGCAGCAGTCGAGTGATAAAACCCCATCTGCTACGGTCATCTTCACTCCCACGAGGCTCCATTAGTTCACCTATGTTTTCATAGGGGCTATAGCCGATTATAGTTACTACAAAGCCGGTTTTTTTTGGTTCCGCAGGTGCTCCTCGCTTACCTGTTGCGTCATACGCCCGGCCACGTGTTAATTCTAAAAGATCTCTGCCCCTTATTAATCCGCGATCCCTCGGTTCATCATAAGCACGGTCTTCCATTGCACCGCTGATATCGTAACGGCTCCTTTTGCTTAAATCTGCCTCGTCAAAATCGGCTGATTCTATATCGTTTGTAAAGTAAACCGACATGCCTGTTATAAATATCTGTTTTCGCTTCTTGCGCTCAATATCCAGCACAGCTTGGACATCACCCTTGGCGAAGGCCTCATAAAGTCCTCTCTGTTCGGGATTGTTGTTCTCATTCGGCAAAGCTGAAAGTATGGTTTCGTGCAATACTGGTATCACATTGCGATAATTGAAAAGCTCAAACTCCTTCTTTATCATTTTTTCATAAACAGTACCCTTTTCTTCCTGTTCTTTGAGCTTGTTTTTCGCGTTTGTGGCCTCACTGATTATTCGGCTGGTTTCCTGGCGAACACGGTCATTTTTCGAATAGCTGAGTTTATCTAAACCCGTTCTCGCAAAGCACAGAAGTGAAACTAATAATAGAAGAGACGCTGCTGCGATAAAATATTTACTTTTGCCCGTCCAGGCCATTGAACGGGCAACGCTGCGGGGAAGAAGATTGCTTTCTATTCTACCCAGTCCCACACCTTGTAATGCAAGACCATAAACAATACCGAAATCGCAAACATTCTCATGGAATTTAGCTGGCGAGACACCACTGCCCATTGCCAGTCTTTTGAATGAATCGGGCATTTCGACAGGTATTTGAAGTGTTTGCTGAAGATATTTCAGTAAGCCACGAAGCTTTGTTCCGCCGCCCAACGCTATAATCTTCACTATCTTGGTGTTGGGGTTGGAGCTGCTATAGAAGCCAAGCGAACGCTGGACTTCAGAGACCAAATCCGTGAAAACCGGCCTCATCGCCTGGAATATCTGCCGCGCATACTTACTCACGGGCGCCGTACGCTTCAGCTTTTCTGCTTTTTCAAAATTAAGTTTGAATGCATCTGCTATCGCCTTCGTAAAGTTATTGCCGCCTAAAAGAATACATCTTTGCCAGACGGTCGACTTTGTACAGACAACCAGGTCTGTATTGTCTGCGCCGATATTAAGAACAACGGTTGCTTGGTCGTCGGATTTAACTAAATCAGGGCGGTCGTATAATAAATAATTATACAGAGCCATCGGGGCCATCTGCACATAATCAACCTGAAGATTTTCTCGGTTAAAGTGTTCCAGTACTGAGTTTACAACTTCATTCTTTATTGCAAAAATGCCCACCTTTTGTTCAGAACCGCCGGCTTCGGTCATCATTTGCCAGTCCCACTGAACATCGTTAATATCGAATGGAATCTGTTGGACTGCCTCGAACTTGACTATTTCTGGAATGCGGTTCTTCTCAACAGGAGGAAGTTTTACAAACCGCGCAAAGCTGTTTTGGCTCGGCACAGATACGATTATTTCATCTTTGCTCAAATCGTGTTTGCTTACAAAATTACGCAAACTTAGCGCGACCAGCTCAATCTTTTCTCCGGGTTTTACACCTGCTCCGCTCAGAATCTTGCCGTGCTGGATATTATCGAAGCCGACTACTTCAACGGCTCCACGCTCGGTGCTCAAGTGTAATGCTTTAAGGGAGTTATTGCCTATATCTACTGCCCAGACTGCACCGGTTTTCACCGTCATAACAAGCCTCCCGTTTATGACCTGATTTTAACTCTATTAAGCTTGTATATCTATTTCATCAAGGATAAATTATATCATATTATGAAAACTTTTTCCATAACTACTCTGGGTTGCAAGGTCAATCAATATGAAAGTCAGCAGATTCGAGAGTTTCTTGAGCAGCTTGGCCTTACCTTTGTCGAAATCTCTGAAAATCCTCATCTTGTTATTATCAATACATGTTGCGTAACCCGTACTGCATCGGCAAAGAGCCGTCAGCACGCCCGAAAAGCCCGAAGATTGAGTCCTGATGCCGTAATAGTTATTGCCGGCTGCCTGCCGACTGTACAAATCGGCGAATTAAACGGCCTTAATAAAAATGCCTGTATCATTAAAAATCGCCAAACAATTGCTGCTGCATTAAATAATATTGTAAAAGGCCGGTCAATAAAACCTAACATTAATTTTGACAATGACTTAGCTGACCGTCTCAAACTACCGCTACTGACCTCTTTTAAGGGCCATACAAGGGCTTTTCTGAAGGTCCAGGATGGCTGTGACGGTCGTTGCAGCTATTGTATTGTACCCCAAACACGTCCGTTTGTTCAAAGCAAACCAATCGAGAAGGTTCTCAAAGAGGCACAGACGCTCGTTGAAACCGGCCATAGGGAAATCGTCGTAACCGGTGTATTTCTTGGTGCTTATGGCCAAAATACCGTCAGAAGAAAAAACTGGCCGAATTCACAAAACGACAAATTAGCTGTTCTGCTCGATAAAATGGCACAAATTCCGAATCTCGCACGAATCCGGCTCAGCTCTATCGAGCCGGCTGATGTTACACCGGCATTGCTCGATACCTTCTGCAAACACTCTAACATTATGCCGCATCTGCACTTATCGCTGCAATCCGGCTCAAACGCCATCCTGAAGAAAATGTCAAGACAATACACCGCTGATGAATTTCGGGACAAGGTCGATTTAATCGAATCCCGCCTCGATATTCCTGCCATAACCACGGATATAATCGTTGGTTTTCCCGGCGAATCCGATGCCGATTTTCAGCAGACCGTCTGTTTGGCAAAGGATGTCGGCTTTGCAAAAATGCACGTTTTCAGCTTCTCACCTCGCAAAGGCACTCCCGCAGCAAATATGCAAAATAAGGTTCCTGATAGTGTCATTAAAGAGCGTTCGAAAATATTGCTTGATTTGAATAATGAGTTAGCCGGTAATTTCCGGCAGCAGTTCCTTGGCCACACCGTAACTATTTTAACGGAAAGTAGCAATGGCCGGCCCCGCGGAAGAAGCGAGAGATATTTTATGGTATATCTCGATAAAATGCGTAATATCTCCCCCCAAAATGAGCTGCTGAATGTGGAATTGCTCGAAAACACCGAAACCGGCTTAATCGCCAAGCCCCTTATAAAGAAAATTATCAAATAATATATTCGAAAGCTCACGTTTACCCGCGACATCGTTGTTCTCATCGCTGGTGCTTTTATTTCTCATTGTTTTACCCGACAAAAAATGCTAAATTGTTATAGATAAGGCCTGATATGCTAAAAAGCTTTCTGCATAAGGAGTTAATATGGAAAAGAAATCGGTTTCAACGAACGTATTTGTCTTCTTCGTAGGTATTGCCGTTGGTATTTCTGTCTTTCTTGTATTTTGGCTTTTCCTCGGCGGCGCAGGCTCAACAGTGCTCTCAGGCCGGCCTGTGACTTTCGGAAATGTTAAAATCTGGGCTCAGAAACCTGTGTTTGCCGAAGGTGCTGA